>CAMHDT010000017.1 GCA_946183985.1 uncultured Prevotella sp. | reverse complement strand
ATGGACGGCTTCGGCACCAACAGCGGCGTCATCATCCTGGCTGCCACCAACCGTGTGGACATGCTCGACTCGGCACTGCTACGTGCCGGCCGCTTTGACCGCCAGATACATGTAGACCTGCCCGACCTGAACGAGCGCAAGGAGGTGTTCATGGTGCATCTGAAGCCCCTGAAACTCGACAACACCGTCGATGTGGACTTCCTGGCACGCCAGACGCCAGGTTTCTCAGGCGCCGACATTGCCAATGTGTGCAACGAGGCCGCCCTCATCGCCGCCCGTCATGACAGTCCCACCGTGGGCAAGCAAGACTTCCTCGATGCCGTGGACCGCATTATTGGCGGTCTGGAGAAAAAGACTAAAGTGATGACCGAGAGCGAAAAACGATCCATTGCCATCCACGAGGCCGGCCACGCCACCATCTCATGGTTCACAGAGTTTGCCAACCCGCTGGTCAAGGTCAGCATCGTGCCACGCGGACAAGCCCTCGGCGCCGCCTGGTATCTGCCGGAAGAGCGCGTGCTGCAGACCAAGGAAGCCATGCTCGACGAGATGTGCTCGCTGCTGGGAGGCCGCGCTGCCGAAGAACTCTTCGTGGGCCATATCTCCACCGGTGCCATGAACGATCTGGAGCGCACCACCAAGCAGGCTTACGGCATGGTGGCCTATGCCGGCATGAGCGACCGTCTGCCCAACCTCTGCTTCTACAACAATGCCGAGTATCAGTTCCAGCGCCCCTACTCCGACACCACCGCCAAGGTCATTGACGAGGAGGTGATGAAGATGATCAACGGGCAATACGAGCGGGCCAAGCAGATACTGACCGAGCACAAGGAAGGCCACGCCAAACTGGCTCAACTGCTGGTAGAGCGTGAAGTCATCTTTGCCGAGGATGTAGAGAATATCTTCGGCAAACGCCCATGGACCTCACGCGCCGACGAACTGCTTGAGGCACAGATGCGTGCCGAAGCCGAGCGCATGGCAGAGGAACGCACCAAACAACTGGAGGCCAAAGCACAGGAGGAAAAAAAAACTGAAAAAGGAAAAGAGGAAGAAGAACAATGAAGAACTTTATAGTAAGAACCATCACAGGCGTGTTTTTTGTTGCAGCCATCGTTGTAAGTTTTCTCAACCCGATGGCCATGGTATTCCTGTTTGCACTCGTCACCGGACTCACCATCTGGGAGTTCTGCGGACTGGTCAACGAACGGCCTTTCGTGCAGGTGAACCAGTTTATCTCTACCGTGGCGGGTGTCTACCTGTTCCTGGCCATGGCCGGCCACTGTAGCGGGTTCGTCAATACCGACACCGTGTTCATCCCTTATCTCATCACCATTATCTATCTGCTCATTGCAGAACTCTACCTGAAGGCGAAGGATCCCATCAACAACTGGGCCTATACGATGCTGCCGCAACTGTATATCGCCCTACCCTTCTCCATGCTCAACGTGCTGGCATTCCCCCAGACAGGCCACTACTCGTTTGTGCTGCCGCTCAGTGTGTTCGTGTTCCTCTGGATGAACGACACGGGGGCCTACTGTGTGGGCTCGCTGCTGGGCCGTCATAAACTGTTTCCACGCGTCTCACCAGGCAAATCGTGGGAAGGCAGCATCGGCGGCGGACTGCTCGTCATCGGTGTGGCCGTGCTCATCTGGTATCTGCTCGAGCAGCATCGGCCCGGCGAATCGCAGTTCACCGTATGGCACTGGGCTGGCCTTGGGCTCACCGTCGTGGTTTTCGGCACGTGGGGCGACCTGGTCGAGAGTCTGTTGAAGCGCACGCTCAGCATCAAGGACAGCGGCAACATCCTGCCTGGCCATGGCGGAATGCTCGACCGCTTCGACTCCTCGCTGCTGGCCATTCCTGCCGCCGTGGTCTATCTGTTCACCATTACACTGATGTAAAAAACGCAACAAAAGTTTGCATAATTTAAAAAAATTGTTTTACTTTGCACTCAGTTTTAATCAAACATTAACTTAATAAAAACAAGAAACTATGAAAAAGTTTATGATGGCCATCGTGGCCGTGCTCTTTGCAGCACCTTCATTCGCCCAGTATAGCAGTGGCGGTTTTTCTTTGAGTGAAAGCAGTGTTTACTATGGTCTTCGTCTGGGTATGAACATGGCTACCCTGACTGGCGACGATGCAGCCCTTGGTGTAGACCTTGGCACTAAGGTCGGTTTAAATTTTGCCCCCGTTATCGGCCTGCGCGTTAGCGACACCACCCCAATCTTCCTTGAGAGTGGTCTGTACTTCACTGGCTGCGGTGCCAAGAAAGACAAGACTTCCGTCAGTCTGAACTACCTGGAAGTGCCCATTCTCATTAAGTACGGCATTCAGGCTACTGACGACATCGCTGTATTACCCTTCTTGGGTCCCACCTTCCGCTATGGACTATTCGGTGGCAAGACGAAGATTCCTGGAGAAGGCAAGTTCGACTCTTTTGGCGATGATCATTTCAAACGCGCCGATGTAGGCATCAAACTGGGTTGCGGTGCTGAGTATAACAAACTCTATCTGGAGGCAGGTTATCAGTTCGGTATCACTAACATTGCCGACTGGCAGTTGGACAATGACGACGATGCATCTGTTCACAACGGCGCCTTCTTTATTAACGTAGGTGTGAACTTCTAAGCAGACAGTTCAATATACAGCAACGGCGAATCTCGCAAAGAGTGAGATTCGCCGTTGTTATTTTACGATCCAACCGTTATTCACAGAGGATGTTGCATATCTTATCCTGATAGTCACGGGCATCAGCGGCACGCTGCACGCCCTGATTGATGATGGCGAAACAGAGCCGATGGCCATTGGAAGCCGTGCAATAGCCAGCCAGCGAGGCAACACCCGTCAGCGTTCCAGTCTTAGCCCTCACGTTGCCCGCAGCAGGTGTGTCCTTCATCCGCTTCTTCAAGGTGCCGTCTTCAGCAGCAATAGGCAACGCTGGCAACAGATGGTCGTAGATGGCTTTGCGCTTGAAAGCATAGCGCAGGATGGCCACCTCCAGTTCTGCCGAGAGGTAATTATAGAGCGACAGGCCACTACCGTCGGCAATACGGTATACCGACGATTGGAGCCCGGCACGCTCCAGAAGGGCACGTTCCAGACGGGCACCGTCGAGTGCACGTGCCGGCTGACGCCCGCTGCTGGCGGCCGTCTGATAGAACATCGACTCGGCATATAAGTTGTCACTGTCTTTCATCATCCGCATCAGCACCTGATCGATGCTGTGCCTGCGCTCGCTCACGAGGACGGCCCCGGCAGGCAGTGTCTCTGTGCCTCGCGCCCTTCCCTTGAGCACAACCTGTGCATTGGCCAGTTCGCTGGCCAGCATGGATGTGAAACCCGCCTTCCTGCTCACCAGCAGCGGCGACAGCGTTGGATTATCATCGTCCCAGCACCATCCTTCACCCCATTTCAATGTATCCTTCATCGACACATCGGCCACGATGTTTCCCACGATGGTGTCAATGCCCATGCGTTTGACACTATTGGCAAACTCGCGAAGGTCATCGCTTGAAAACATGGGATCCATGCCTCCAACGCAATAAAGGCTGCCCTGGAGCGTATGCCCCGTCAACTCACCTTTATAATATAGAGATGTGCGAAACTGATAGTTGCCTCCTAATTGATCAAGCGCCGTAATGGCAGTGAGCAACTTCATGGTCGATGCCGGACGCAGCAACTGCCGCTGATTAAAGGCAAACAGCGACTTATTGTCGGTCAGGTCCCACACCATCATACCCACCTGCGTCTGGTCCAGCAGCGGGTCACGCAAGATAGAGTCCAGTTTCCACTGCATCCCCATGGGCCACGGCTGTTGCTGTTCACACACCATGGCCTCCTGGCCCGTCTCTGTTACCACCGGTGCCATCTGTGCCGATGCGGCCACCGACAGCAACATGAATAACCCCAAAACTAATCTTTTCATCATAATTGGCGCAAAGTTACGAATTATCTTTTATTTTCTTGCCCTGTTTCGTCTCTTTTTCTTAATTTTGCATCATCTTTTGACAATAGTCCACAATGAAACAGACAAAGACATATATTTTCGACCTCGACGGCACACTGCTGAACACACTCGACGACTTGGCAGCGGCCGTCAACCACGCCCTGTATACCCACAACATGCCTGAGCGGACAATCGACGAAGTACGCCGGTTTGTGGGCAACGGTGTCAGGAAACTCATTGAGCGGGCAGTGCCAGAAGGCACCGATGCACAGACGACAGAATGCGTGCTGGCCACGTTTCAAGAATACTACCTCGAACATTCGCTTGATACCACACGCCCTTACGACGGCATTCCAGCGATGCTGACCACGCTGCGCAGCCGTGGTTGCCGTCTGGCCGTGGTAAGCAATAAGTTTGACACAGCCACAAAGGCTCTCTGCCGTCATTTCTTTCCCGACACCATCGAGGTGGCCATCGGCGAGCACGAGGCCCAGGGCATCCGCAAGAAACCAGCCCCCGACACGGTGAAAGAGGCCCTGCGGCAACTGGGTGTGACAACAGATGGCGCCGTTTATATAGGCGACAGTGATGTAGACATCCTCACCGCCCGAAACGCCGGCCTGCCATGCATCAGCGTTCTGTGGGGCTTCCGCGACCGGGAGTTTCTCTTAGAACATGGGGCCACCACCTTTGCCGAGACACCCATGGAAATCGTTTCGGAGTGAAAAAATATTCACATCCCTAACGCTATTTCACGGAAAAGTTGTACCTTTGCACCGTCAACATCAACAGCACTATGGTCTATAAATATGACTTTCTGATTATTGGAGCAGGCGTAGCCGGCATGAGTTACGCCCTCAAGGTGGCTCGTGCCAAGAAAGGCAAAGTATGCCTCATCTGCAAGACATCGCTCGACGAAGCCAACACATCGTTCGCCCAAGGCGGCGTGGCATCGGTGACCAACCTTGCCGTCGACGACTTTGAGAAACACATAGAAGACACGATGATAGCGGGCGACCATATCAGCGACCGGGCAGCCGTGGAGCAAGTGGTGCGCAACGCCCCCGCGCAAATAAAGGAACTGGTGCAGTGGGGCGTGAACTTCGACCGCAAGGATGACGGCACCTTCGACCTGCACCGCGAAGGCGGCCACTCAGAGTTCCGCATCCTTCACCATGCCGACGATACCGGCGCTGAGATTCAGCGCGGTCTGATGGCAGCGGTGAGAAACAATCCCGACATCACCGTCAAGGAGAACCACTTTGCTGTGGAAATCATCACCCAGCACCATCTGGGTGCAAAGGTCACACGGCGCACCCCTTACATCAACTGCTATGGCGCCTATGTGCTGAACCCTGAAACGCAGAAGGTGGACACCTACCTGTCGAAAGTGACGCTGATGTGTACCGGCGGTTGCGGTGCCGTCTATCAGACCACCACTAACCCCGTCATTGCCACAGGCGACGGCGAGGCCATGGTATACCGTGCCAAGGGCACCGTGCAGGACATGGAGTTCGTGCAGTTCCATCCCACCGCCCTCTATTCTCCCGGCGAGACCCACCCCGCCTTCCTCATTACCGAGGCCATGCGCGGCTATGGCGGCATCCTGCGCCTGCCCAACGGCGAATCGTTTATGGAGAAATACGACGAGCGCTTGTCGCTGGCTCCTCGCGACATTGTGGCCCGCGCCATAGACAAGGAGATGAAGATTCACGGCCTGGACCACGTATGCCTCGATGTGACCCACAAAGACCCTGCCGAAACACGCAAGCACTTCCCCAACATCTATCAGAAGTGCCTTTCCATGGGCATCGACATCACCACCGACTATATTCCCGTTCGCCCTGCAGCCCACTACATGTGCGGCGGCATCAAGGTCGACCTTAACGGCTGCAGCAGCATAGAGCGCCTGTATGCCATTGGCGAATGCTCGTGCACAGGCCTTCACGGCGGCAACCGTCTGGCCTCCAACTCACTGATAGAAGCCGTGGTCTACGCCGATGCGGCAGCCAAGCACTCATTGGAGCATGTTGACCTGTATGACTTCAACGACAAAGTGCCAGAATGGAACGATGAGGGCACCATGTCGAACGAGGAAAAGGTGCTCATCACGCAGAGTGTGAAGGAAGTGGGCGAGATTATGTCGAACTATGTGGGCATTGTGCGCAGCGACCTGCGCCTGCATCGTGCATGGGTGCGCCTGGACACCCTTTACGAAGAAACCGAAAACCTCTTCAAGCGCGTGAAGGCCACACGCGACATCTGCGAACTGCGCAACATGATCAACGTGGGCTATCTCATCACCCGTTTTGCATTGGAACGCAAGGAGAGCCGCGGTCTGCACTACACGATAGACTACCCCCCACACGCCTACGATAAATTATAAATGCGTAATTAAATCTATATATTTCTGTTAATATCGTTAAAATTAACAGAAATAATTAACTTAAAAATCATATACCTCGCGATTTCTTCATACCTTTGCCTTCGAAACAACGAAACAGAGAAGACAAAGGTATGAAGAAATCTACGATATGGACCATAGCCATTGTGATGGGGCTCTCGTTTTTGGGGCTGCTCTACATGCAGATTTCCTATATTGAGGAAATAGCAAAGATGAAGAAAGAGCAGTTTGACGAAAGCGTGAACCGCAGCCTGTATCAGGCTTCTCGCAATCTGGAAATGAACGAGACGCTGCGCTATCTGGAGAAGGATGTGAACGATGTGGAGCGCCGTGCCGTGACACGCGATTCCATCGTCATCAACGGTCTTGACGGCAGCATCCAGCAAGCCCACCAGTTTTCCGTATCGGCCGAAGACGGCACTTTCTACTCCGCATTTGAACTGAAGACCTTTACCACCAAGCCATCGACAGTGCCCAAGGCCATGATGATGCGCACCGACAAGGACCAGTTGTCGGAGGCCACGAAGTCGTTGCAAGAGGTGGTCCGCAACCGCTATGTGTATCAGAAGGCGCTGCTCGACGAAGTGGTGTACAACATTCTCTACACGGCCAGCGACAAGCCGCTTGAGGAGCGTGTGAACTTCAGGCTGCTTGACCATGACATCCGCGAGGAGTTGCGCCACAACGGCATAGACATACCCTATCATTTCACGGTGTCGACGGTTTCCGGCCGCGAGGTGTACCGCTGTCCTGAATATACCGAAGAGGGACAGGAGTGGAGTTACGAGCAGCCGCTGTTCCGCAACGACCCCTCGACAAAGATGGGCGTGGTGAAGATTCATTTCCCCGACATGAACTCGTATATCTATTCCAGCGTGCGGTTCATGATTCCCGCTGTCATCTTCACCATCGTGCTGCTCATCACGTTCATTTTCACCATCGCGATTATCTTCCGGCAGAAACGCTATACTGAGATAAAGAACGACTTCATCAACAACATGACGCATGAGTTGAAGACCCCTATCTCGAGCATCTCGCTGGCCGCACAGATGCTGAACGACGAGTCGGTGCCCAAGTCGCCGGCCATGATGAAGCATTTGGGCAGCGTCATCGGCGACGAGTCGCGCCGTCTGCGCTTCCTGGTAGAGAAGGTGCTTCAGATGTCGATGTTCGACCGCAAGACAGCATCGTTCAAGAAGAAGGAACTGGACCTGAACGAACTGCTCGACCAGACCGCCAGCACGTTTACGCTGCGCGTGGAGCACACCGGCGGCCACATCACCACCGAGGTGGAAGCCGTAGACTCTGCCATCTATGTCGACGAGGTTCATTTCCAGAACGCCATTACCAACCTGATGGACAATGCAGTGAAGTATCGCAAGCCCGACGAGCCCATCAACATCCACATTCGCACGTGGAACGAGGGCAGCCATCTGTGCTTCTCCATTGCCGACAACGGCCTGGGCATCAAGAAAGACAGCGTGAAGAAGGTGTTCGACAAGTTCTACCGCGTGCATACGGGCAACGTTCACGATGTGAAGGGCTTCGGCCTTGGGCTGGCCTATGTGAAGAAGATCATCAACCTGCACGACGGCGATATCAAATGCGAGAGCGAACTGGGCAAAGGCACCAAGTTCACCATCACGCTGCCGGTGCTGAAAGAAAACCCGAACTAAGTGACAATAAGGCCTATAGGACCTATAGGACCCATAGGACCCATGAGACCCATAAGACCCATAAGAAAAAAAATTATTAACCCTATAAAAAAATTACAACAATGGAAGACAAACTGAAAATCTTGCTTTGCGAAGACGACGAGAATCTGGGAATGCTGCTGCGCGAATATCTGGCTGCCAAAGGCTATGAGGCAGAACTGTGTCCCGACGGCGAGGCCGGCTTCCGGGCTTTCATGAAGACCAAGTTCGACATCTGCGTGCTCGATGTGATGATGCCTAAGAAAGACGGTTTCACCCTGGCACAGGAGATACGCACCGCCAACGCCGAAATACCCATCATCTTCCTCACCGCCAAGACCTTGAAGGAAGACATCCTCGAAGGTTTCAAGATCGGTGCTGACGACTACATCACCAAGCCTTTCTCCATGGAGGAACTCGTGTTTCGTATTGAGGCCATCCTGCGCCGCGTGCGTGGCAAGAAGACCAAGGAGTCAACCCTCTATCGCATTGGCAAGTTTACCTTCGACACACAGAAGCAACTGCTCAGCATAGGTGATGAGCAGCGCAAACTGACCACCAAGGAAAACGAACTGCTGGCCCTGCTCTGCTCGCACGCCAATGAGATCCTGCAGCGCGACTTTGCACTGAAGACCATCTGGATTGACGACAACTACTTCAACGCCCGTTCAATGGATGTCTACATCACCAAGTTGCGCAAGCACCTGAAGGACGACCCGCAGATTGAGATTATCAACATCCACGGCAAAGGCTATAAACTCATCACACCCGAAGAGGAGTAGCAGACGAAAAAACAACTTAGACAACTTGGACAACGACTATTCCCACAAAGACACATAGGGAAGAAAAGTTGTCCAAGTTGTCTTTTATTTAAACCGCTAAAGACACAACCTACGGGCGCAACCTGCATTTTCCGCGCAAATAATTTGCCTAATTCAGAAAAACAGCGTATATTTGCAAATTAAAACCGAACTCAACACACATATCGAAAGATGAGAAAATGGATTATCATATCGCTATGGACCCTGCTCGCGCTCGGCATAGGCAGCACAGCACTCTGTTTCTGGGCCATTGCCGACGGGCGCATAGGTTTCATGCCGCCCGTTGAAGACTTGCAAAACCCCATCAGCCGCTATGCCACACAGGTGTATTCGGCTGACAACAAACTGATAGGCACATGGAGCATGAGCCGCGAAAACCGTGTCATGGTAGACTACTCCGAACTGTCGCCATGGCTCGTGCAGGCACTCGTGGCCACAGAAGACATCCGCTTCTATGAGCACTCGGGCATCGACTTCTATGCCCTGGGACGTGCCATCGTCAAGCGCGGTTTCATGGGACAGAAAAATGCAGGCGGCGGTTCAACCATCACACAGCAGTTGGCCAAGCAGTTGTTCAACGCCGACGTGGCACAGACATCCACTGAGCGCATGCTGCAAAAACCTGTGGAATGGGTCATTGCCGTGAAACTGGAGCGCAACTACACTAAAGACGAGATCATATCGATGTATCTCAATTACTTCGACTTCCTGCACAACGCCGTGGGCATCAAGACGGCTGCCAACACCTATTTCTCCAAAGAACCGTCGGAACTCACCATCACCGAGAGCGCCACGCTCATAGGCCTGTGCAAGAACCCTTCGTACTACAACCCCGTGCGATTCGGCGACCGTAGTCTGGAACGCCGCAACGTGGTGCTCGGCCAGATGCTCAAGGCCGGCTATATTGACCAGCAGCAATACGACAGTTGCTGTCAGGTGCCCCTGAACCTGCGCTTCCATGTCACCGACCACAAGGAAGGCACCGCCACCTACTTCCGCGACTTCCTGCGCCGCTACATGATGGCCAAGAAGCCCAAGAGAGACGACTATCCCGAGTGGGGCTACGTGACTTTCTTCATCGACTCGCTTAACTGGGAGCAAGACCCCCTCTACGGCTGGTGCAACAAGAACGTGAACCGCGAGGGCAACCACTACAACATCTACACCGACGGACTGAAAGTCTACACCACCATCGACTCCCGCATGCAGCAGTATGCCGAGCAGGCCTGCTACGACCACGTGGTGGGCTATCTGCAGCCAGAGTTCAACCGCGGCA
The DNA here is from genome assembly GCA_946183985.1 of uncultured Prevotella sp. Lineage (GTDB taxonomy): Bacteria > Bacteroidota > Bacteroidia > Bacteroidales > Bacteroidaceae > Prevotella. The sequence continues at coordinate 18,583 of CAMHDT010000017.1, read as the reverse complement.
ACCGCAACAAGCCCAACGCCCCCTACTCCAACAACCTGAGGGCCGACGAAGTGAAGCGCATACTGCTGCGCAGCGTCAAGCAGACCGACCGCTACCGCATCATGAAAAGCGAGGGTGCCACCGACGACCAGATAGAACGAGCCTTCAACACCCGCACACCCATGCGCATCTTCACCTACAACGGTGAAGTAGACACCGTCATGACCCCTATGGACTCCATACGCCATTACAAGTCATTCCTGCGCACAGGATTCTTCAGTATGGACCCGAGAAACGGGCATGTGAAAGCCTATGTGGGCGGTCTCAACTTCGAGCACTTTGCCTATGACATGGCCACCGAAGGACGCCGGCAGGTAGGCTCCACCATCAAGCCATTCCTCTATTCGCTGGCTATGGAAAACGGCATGACACCATGCGACGAGGTGCCCAACGTGCAGGAGACCTACATCGTGGCAGGACGTCCCTGGACGCCGCGCAACGGCAGCCGCGCCCGCTACGGTGAGATGGTAACACTGAAATGGGGACTGCAGCAGTCCAATAACTGGATCTCAGCCTACCTCATGATGCACCGCCTCACGCCCGAGGGCTTTGTCGAACTGTTGCACAACTATGGCATCCGCAACCCTGAGATACACCCGTCGCCAGCACTCTGCCTAGGACCATGCGAGATTACCGTGGCCGAAATGGTCAGTGCCTACTCGGCATTCGTCAACCACGGCATTCGCTCGGCACCCATCTACGTGTCGCGCATCACTGACAACGAGGGCAATCTCCTGGCAGAGTTCAAGCCCCGCATGAACGAGGTCATCAACGGTGAAAGTGCCGACAAGATGCTCTACATGCTCAGGGCCGTCGTTGACGGAGGAACGGCAGGACGCCTGCGTCACCGATACAACATCACAGCACCACTAGGAGGCAAGACCGGCACCACCAACAGCAACAGCGATGGATGGTTCATGGGCATCTCGCCGAAACTCGTCTCTGGATGCTGGGTGGGCGGTGACGACCGCGACATACACTTCGACACCATGACCTACGGACAGGGCGCCTCCATGGCACTGCCCATCTTCGCCCTCTACATGAAAAGCCTCTATGCCGACCCGTCGCTCGACTATTCGCAGAGCGACCAGTTCGACATCCCCTCAGGCTTCGACCCATGTTCCGGAAGCAGCGACTTTGAAGAAGACGACATGGAGGAAGTGTTCGACGGCGACCTGATGCCCGAAGGCGAACAGCAGGAAACACTGGATGAAATTTTTGAATAAAACAACAGCACACATATATGAAACACCAACTCAGAAGCAGCATCTGCACCGAAGGCAGACGAATGGCTGGCGCACGTGCACTGTGGGTCGCCACTGGCATGAAGCATGAACAATTTGGCAAGCCCATTATCGCCATTGTCAATTCATTCACACAGTTCGTGCCTGGTCATACCCATCTGCATGAGATAGGCCAGATAGTACGTGAGGAGATTGAGAAGATGGGCTGCTATGCGGCCGAGTTCAATACCATTGCTATTGACGACGGCATTGCCATGGGCCACGATGGCATGCTCTACTCGCTGCCCTCACGCGACATCATTGCCGACTCGGTAGAGTATATGGTGAATGCCCACAAGGCCGACGCCATGATATGCATATCCAACTGCGACAAGGTCACTCCAGGTATGCTCATGGCTGCCATGCGACTCAACATCCCTGCAGTATTCTGTTCGGGCGGACCCATGGAAGCAGGACGCTGGCGCGGCGAGAATGCCGATCTGATTACTGCCATGGTGAAAGGTGCCGACCCGTCGGTCAGCGATGAAGAGATGAAAGAGATAGAGCAGTGCGCCTGTCCGGGTTGCGGTTCGTGCTCGGGCATGTTCACCGCCAACTCGATGAACTCGCTCACCGAGGCCATCGGTCTGAGTTTGCCCGGCAACGGGACCATCCTGGCCACACATGCCAACCGCATCGAACTGTTCAAGGCAGCAGCACGGCAAATCGTGAAAAACGCACTGGCTTATTATGAAGACGGCGACGAGAGCGTTCTTCCCCGCAATATAGCCACGCGCAACGCCTTCCTCAATGCCATGACACTCGACATTGCCATGGGAGGCTCTACCAACACGGTGCTCCATCTACTGGCAGTGGCACAAGAAGCGGGGGCCGACTTCACCATCGCCGACATCGACCAACTGAGCCGCAAGACGCCCTGCCTGTGTAAACTGGCACCTAACACGCAAAAATACAGCGTACAGGAATGCAACCGCGCCGGCGGCATCCTGGGTATCATGAACGAACTGAGCAAGGCCGGACTCATCCATACCGATGCGCCACGCGTCGACGGCATGACCATCGGCGAGGCAATGAAGCATTATGACATCACCAAAACATCCGGCACCTCAGGAAAAACCATCTACCACTCCGCGCCTGGCAATCGTTTCTCAACGAAAATGGGGTCACAGTGCGAATACTACGATACACTCGACACCGACCGCGCCAATGGGTGCATCCGCGACATTGAACATGCCTACACCAAAGACGGCGGACTGGCTGTGCTCTTCGGCAACATTGCACAGGACGGGTGCGTGGTGAAGACGGCCGGCGTGGACGAAGCATTGTGGCATTTTGAAGGCCCTGCCGTGGTGTTCGACTCGCAGGAAGACGCCTGCGAAGGCATCCTTGGCGGCAAAGTGAAGAAAGGCGACTGTGTGGTCATCACTCACGAGGGTCCAAAAGGCGGACCTGGCATGCAGGAAATGCTCTACCCTACCTCTTATATTAAATCAATGCACATGGGCAAGGAGTGTGCACTCATCACCGACGGGCGCTTCTCTGGAGGCACCAGCGGTCTCTCCATCGGCCATATCTCGCCAGAAGCCGCTGCCGGCGGAAACATTGGAAAAATCAAAGATGGCGACATCATCGTTATCGACATTCCCAGCCGTTCTATTAGCGTGAAACTTAGCGATGATGAACTGGCAACCCGCCCACAGCAGCCGCTCAAGCGCAACCGCACCGTATCGAAAGCCCTGCGTGCCTATGCCCAAAGTGTGTCAAGTGCCGACAAAGGCGGCATCAGAATCATCGACTAAAGAACATGGAAAAGATAACAGGAAGCGAAGCCCTCATGCAAGCCCTGAAAAACGAAGGGGTCAAGACCATCTTTGGCTATCCGGGCGGCAGCATCATGCCCGTCTACGACGCGCTCTATGACTATACCAGGGGGGAAAAGAAGGCATTCGACCACATTCTGGTACGCCACGAGCAAGGCGCCACCCATGCAGCAGAAGGCTATGCGCGCGTATCAGGAGAGGTGGGAGTATGCATCGTAACCAGCGGGCCTGGAGCAACCAACACGCTTACAGGCGTTGCCGATGCCATGCTCGACTCCACGCCCATCGTCGTTATTGCAGGACAGGTGCCCATCGGAGCACTCGGCACCGATGCCTTCCAGGAGGTCGACCTCGTGGGCGTGGCACAGCCAATATCGAAATGGAGTTACCAGATACGCCATGCTGATGACATAGCATGGGCCGTGAGCAGGGCTTTCTATATAGCAAAGAGTGGACGGCCAGGTCCCGTGGTGCTCGACTTTCCAAAGAACGCACAGACAGAGACTGTGGAATTCCAGCCTCAGCATGTTGACTTCATACGGTCTTACGTGGCTTACCCTAAGTTAAACAACGAAGCGCTACAGGAGGCTGCGCGTCTGATAAACCAGGCCAAAAAGCCACTGGCACTCGTCGGGCAGGGTGTTGAACTGGGAAACGCACAGCACGAACTGGTCGAGTTTCTGGAAAAGGCAGACATCCCTGCCGGGCGCACCATGCTCGGACTGAGTGCACTGCCGTCAAGCCATCCTCTCAATGCGGGAATGCTGGGCATGCACGGCAACTATGCAGTCAACCTGAAGGAGCAGGAATGCGATGTGCTCATCGCCATCGGCATGCGGTTCAGCGACCGTGTGATAGGAAATACTGCCACCTATGCCAAGCAAGCCAAGATCATTCACCTTGACATAGACAAGAGCGAGATTGACAAAAACGTAAAAACCGATGTGGCTGTCGTGGCCGACTGCAAAGAGTCGCTCCCTGCCCTGACGGCACTTATACAGAAAGCCGACCATCATGAGTGGCGGGCATCGTTTGCCCCGCTCAACAAGCGTGAGCAGGAAAAAGTCATCGAACCGGCCATCCACCCCATGTCAGGGCCATTGCTCATGGGCGAAGTGGTAAACGCTGTGGCAGAAGCCTGTCCCGACGACACCATCCTCGTGACCGATGTTGGGCAGAACCAACTCTTTGCCACACGCTATTTCAAGTATCATCACAAGCGAAGCATCTGCACCAGCGGAGGCCTCGGCACCATGGGCTACGGCATGCCGGCTGCCATCGGTGCCACATTCGGTGCCCCAGAGCGCACCGTATGTTGCTTTATGGGCGACGGCGGCTTCCAGATGTGCATAGAAGAACTGGGCACCATCATGGAACAGCAGGCTCCCGTGAAGATGATTCTCATGAACAATCATTATCTGGGCAATGTACGCCAATGGCAGGACATGTTCTGGCAACGCCGCAAGTCGTTCACCAAGATGCTTAATCCCTGCTATGAACTTATTGCAAAGGGCTATGGCATCCCTTACGAAGCCGTCACCGACCGCAAGAATCTAGCCGCAGCAACGGCCAAAATGCTGGCCACGGAGGGACCATACATTATGGAATGTGCCATTCTTGAAGATGACAACGTGCTTCCGATGACGCCTCCTGGCATGAATGTTGACGACATGATGCTGGAAATATGAAGTGAAGAGTGAATATGGAAGAGAACAAGAAACTATACACCTTATTAGTATATTCAGAGAACATTGCCGGTATTCTGAATCAGATTACCGCAGTGTTCACACGCCGACAGGTTAACATTGAAAGTCTCAATGTATCAGCGAGTAGCATCCCCGGCGTTCATAAGTATACCATTACCGCTTGGAGCGATGAAGACCAGATTGTGAAGATTACCAAGCAGATTGAGAAGAAGATTGATGTGGTGAAGGCCACATGGTTTACCGACGACCAACTGTTCATCCGTGAGACCGGGCTCTATAAACTGTCGACCGAACTGGTTCTTCAAAACCCTGAAATATCGCGCACCATCCGCCGCCATGATGCCACGATGACCGAAGTGAACCCCACTTATGTCATTGTGATGAAGAGCGGCAACACGAACGACATACTGAGTCTTTACCGCTCGCTCAATGATTTCGGCTGTGTGCTCCAATACACCCGCAGCGGTCGCATTGCCGTGACACGCAGCACGCAAGAACAGGTCAGCGAATTCTTAAAGCAGCGAGAGACAGAGCATAAATCACTATAGCATATATCGTGGAAAAAAAGAAACTGAAGATTCTAAGCACTATCGACAATCCCACTCAACTGAGGCTGATGAAACCTGAGTTGCTGCCTGCCCTGTGCAACGAACTCCGGCAGGACATCATACAAGAACTGTCTGTGAACCCCGGCCATCTGGCCTCCAGCCTCGGGGTGGTAGAGTTGACGGTAGCCCTTCACTACGTGTTTAACACGCCTGAAGACCGTATTGTGTGGGATGTGGGACATCAAGCCTATGGACATAAGATACTCACCGGTCGTCGCGACCAGTTCTCGACCAACAGGAAACTTCACGGCATCAGGCCATTCCCCACACCCGAGGAGAGCGAATACGACTCGTTCATCTGCGGTCATGCCTCCAACAGCATCTCGGCAGCCCTCGGTATGGCCGTGGCAGCGAAAGGCAAGCACAAGGTAGTGGCCGTCATAGGCGACGGTGCCATGAGCGGTGGTCTGGCGTTTGAAGGTCTGAACAACGTATCGTCAACGCCCAACGACCTACTCATTGTCCTCAACGACAACGATATGTCCATCGACCGTTCTGTGGGCGGCATGAAAGAATATCTCATCGGTCTGAGCACCAATGAGACTTACAACGCTGTCCGCTTTAAGGCATCACGCTGGCTGGCTTCACAAGGTCTGCTCACAGAAGACCGCAAGAAAGGTATCATCCGCCTGACCAATGCCTTGAAGAGCGCCATTGCCAATCAGCAGAACATCTTCGAGGGTATGAACATCCGCTACTTCGGTCCTGTGGACGGGCACGATGTAAAAGAACTTGTGCGCATTCTAAAGCAACTGAAGGATATGAAAGGCCCCAAGTTGCTTCATCTCCACACGAAGAAAGGCCATGGCTATGCCCCTGCCGAGAACTATAAGCCCGTGTGGCATGCCCCTGGAAAGTTTGACCCTGACACCGGCGAAATCATCAAGAGCGACAAGAGCAACCAGCCGCCGAAATTCCAAGATGTGTTTGGCGAGACACTGCTTGAACTGGCGAAAGCCAATCCCAATATAGTAGGTGTGACACCGGCCATGCCCACAGGCTGCTCCATGAACATTGCCATGAAGGAACTGCCCGACCGCATGTTTGATGTAGGTATTGCCGAAGGCCATGCTGTGACCTTCTCTGCCGGCATGGCCAAGGACGGTTTGCTGCCCTTCTGCAACATCTACAGTGCTTTTGCGCAGCGTGCCTATGACAACATCATCCACGATGTGGCCATTCTGCGCCTGCCTGTAGTGCTATGTCTGGACCGTGCCGGTCTTGTTGGCGAAGATGGTCCGACACACCATGGTGCGTTTGACATGGCAGCCCTGCGCCCTATCCCCAACCTGACAATAGCCTCACCTATGGACGAGCATGAACTGCGACGCCTCATGTACACCGCTCAGTTGGAAGGCAAGGGACCGTTTGTCATCCGCTACCCCCGCGGCAATGGTGTGCAGGTAGACTGGCGTTGCCCATTCGAAGAGATAAAGGTGGGCACTGGCCGTAAATTGCGCGACGGCACCGACGTGGCCATTCTGAGCATTGGCCCGATAGGCAATGACACATTGAAGGTTGCCGTTGACTGCGCCATGGATCAGCACATACAGTGTGCCGTCTATGACATGCGCTTCCTTAAGCCCCTTGACGAGGCTATCCTCCACGAGGTGGGCAGCAAGTTCAAGCGCATCATCACCGTTGAAGACGGTGTTCGCACCGGCGGACTGGGGTCGGCCGTGCTCGAATGGATGGCAGACCACGGCTATCAGCCTCAGATAGTGCGCCTTGGACTGCCCGACCAGTTTGTTGAGCATGGCACCGTGAGTGAACTGCGGCATATTGTGGGGCTTGACAATGAGAGCATCAAGAAAGCCATTATAGGCGAGAAAAAATGAACTGAGAATTGTGAACTGACATGAAGATTATCATAGCCGGCGCAGGTGCCGTAGGAACCCATCTGTCGAAACTCCTGTCAACGGAGAATCACGACTGCGTGCTCATCGATGACAGCGAGGAGCGTCTGGGTAGTGTAGACTCCAGTTATGACATCATGGCCGTCAACGCATCGCCCACCAGCATCAAGGCACTGAAAGATGCGGGCGTCTCATCGGCCGACCTGTTTGTAGGCGTGACGCGCTACGAGAGCCGCAACATCACAGCCTGCACGCTGGCCCATGCCCTCGGGGCGAAGAAAACGGTGGCCCGCATTGACAACTATGAGTATCTATCGGCCCAGAACCAGCCATTCTTCCACGATCTAGGCATCGACTCGCTGGTCTATCCTGAGGTGTTGGCCGCCAGCGACATCATCAACGGTCTGAAACTGTCGTGGGTGCGCCAGCGATGGGATGTGCACGACGGTGCCTTGGTGCTGCTCGGCATCAAGTTGCGCGAGGGCTGCGAGATTCTGAATCAGCCCCTAAAGGACTTGTGCGGTCCCGACGACCCTTATCATGTCGTGGCCATCAAACGTGACAACGACACGATTATCCCAGGCGGCTGGGACGAACTGCACCTGCACGACCTTGCCTACTTCATGACCAATCCAGAGTATATTCCTTATATCCGCAAGATTGTGGGCAAGGAGCATTACGAAGATGTGCACAACGTGATTATCATGGGCGGCGGCAAGACGGCCGTAAGAGCAGCGCTGACGATGCCCGACTACATGAACACCAAGATTATTGAGATTGACGCTGCAAGATGCGAGCGGCTGAACCAACTGTTGGCCAACAACGACGCCATGGTGATTCACGGCGACGGGCGCGATCTGGGTCTGCTGGCCGAAGAGGGCATCAAGCACACACAGGCCTTCGTGGCCCTCACCGGCAATGCCGAGACCAATATCCTGGCCTGTCTCACCGCCAAGAAACTGGGTGTTCGCAAGACGGTGGCCATGGTAGAGAACCTGGACTATGTGTCGATGGCCGAAGGTCTGGATATCGGTACCATCATCAACAAGAAGACGGTGGCTGCCAGCCACATCTTCCAGATGATGATGAAGGCCGATGTGCGCAACATGCGGTCGCTGATGATGGTCGAGGCCGATGTGGCGGAGTTTGTGGCGGCTCCAGAATCGAAGGTAACGAAGCGAGCCGTGAAGGAACTGGGACTTCCTCTTGGCATGACCATTGGCGGCTTAGTGCGCGACGGCAAGGGCATCCTCGTCAACGGTAACACGCGCATCATGGCCGGCGACAGCGTCATGGTGTTCTGCCACAAGCACCAACTGGACAAGGCCGAGAAATACTTCAAGAAGTCACTGCTCTGGTAAAAAAATCGTGAAAGAATAAATAGTTGAGAATTGATTAACTGGCGTATCATATCGAAGATTATCGGATCGCTGCTCTTCATCGAGGCGTTCTTCATGGCCTGCTGTCTGGTCATGGCCTTCTCGTTTCATGAAGACGATGTGCTGGCTTTCATGATGTCGACGGCCTTCACCTTCGGCTGCGCCTTTATTATCCTCTACTTCGGGCGTGAGGCAGAGAACTCGCTGAGCCGCCGCGATGCCTATGTAGTGGTGGCACTCACGTGGGTCATCTTCTCATTCTTCGGAATGTTTCCCTTCCTCATCCACGGCAGCATGACCAGCATCACCGATGCCTACTTCGAAACAATGTCGGGATTCACCACCACTGGTGCCACCGTCATCGACAACGTGGAGGCATTGCCCCACGCCCTGTTGTTCTGGCGGTCGCTCATGCAGTGGATAGGCGGTTTGGGCATTGTGTTCTTCACCATCGCCATTCTACCGTCGCTTGTGGGCGGAAGCGTGAAGGTGTTTGCCGCCGAAGCCACTGGCCCTATGCGGTCGAAGATGCATCCGCGCCTGAGCACCTCGGCCAAGTGGATATGGAGCATCTACGTGCTGCTCACCATTGTGTGCGCCCTGTCGTTCTGGTTGGCAGGCATGGACTGGTTCGATGCCACCAACTACTCCATGTCGACTACGGCTACGGGCGGTTTCTCCACTCACAACGGCACCATCTTCCTGGCCAAGCCCAGCATTGAATATCTGGCCATTTTGTTTCAGTTCCTGGCTGGCATCAATTTCACCTTATTATATATAGGCATCTTCAAGTTGAAGATTGGGACATTGCTGCGCAACAGCGAGTTCAAGATGTATGTTGCGGCCATCGTCGTGGCCACCGTGTGGATTATGTATCTGCTCATCACCCGCATGGACTATGCCCTTGAGCCCGCCTTCCGCTCATCGCTGTTCCAGGTGGTATCGTTCATCACCACTACAGGCCTAAGCAACACCGATGCCGGCGCATGGCCACACATCACATGGGTCATACTTATGGTACTCATGTTCATGGGAGCCTGTGCAGGCAGCACCACCGGCGGTTTCAAGTGTGTGCGTGTGCTCATGCTGCTCAAGGTACTGCGCAACGAACTGCGCCATATCCTGCATCCCAACGCCGTGCTACCCGTGAAGATGAGCGGACAGAGCATTCCTCAGAACCGTCTGGTCACGTTGCTGGCCTTCTTCACGCTCTATGTCATCACCCTGCTCATCACCGCCACCATCATGTCGGTGTCAGGTGTCGACTTCACCAATGCCGTAACCATCTCGCTGAGCCTCATCAGTAATGTGGGTGCTGGTCTCGACACCAACATTGGCCCGCAGATGTCGTGGGCCGACTTGTCGGTGGGCATCAAGTGGCTGTGCTCGCTGCTCATGCTCGTAGGCCGTCTGGAAATCATGGCCGTGCTGGTGCTCTTTACCCGCTCGTTCTGGAAGGAAAACTAACCATACATCCTGTCACATTTCAGCACTCAGTGCCAGACGCAGGCCTATATAGTTGCGTCTTTCCGATGGTTCCTGACTGCTTCGGCGCCATGGCGTGCAGTTCACAGGAAGTACACGCCACGAGCCGCCCCGTATCACACGGTGTCCCCCTCCCGCCGTATTGCACGGATCCACTGTTATAAGCGAACTCTTATAATAATCTGCATCGTACCAGTCTTGGCACCACTCACACAAATTGCCGCTCATGTCGTATAGACCCAGTTCGTTAGGCTGCTTGCTGCCTACGATACAAGTATACTCATTACTGTTTTCCAAGTAAACAGCCACCTCGTCAATGTTGTCGCTGCCGCTATAACGATAGCCGCGACTCAAATTACCGCCACGTGCTGCATACTCCCACTCGGCCTCAGTGGGCAGTCGGAATGTCAAACCCGTCTTCTCGTTGAGACGACGGATAAACTCCTGACAGTCGTTCCAACTAACCTGTTCCACAGGAAAACATTCATCTGGATTGGCGGATTCAAAACAAAATTCAGAGGGATTCGTGCCCATTACATACTCCCACTCCTCCTGCGTCACTTCATATTTCCCCATCCAGAACGACGACACCGTCACCCTGTGATCCTGTGCATCGCTGCCATTAATGTCAGTAGTACCCATCTCGAAAGAACCGCCCTCTACATACACCATGTTATCAATAAGTGTTTTCAGTACCGGGGCGTCAACAGTACACAGCAACTGGTGTTCGTCTGTAGCCGTCTCTGTTTCTGAATCAGAAAGAAAGTTGCTGAAGGCACCGATGATTAAAAACAGGGTGCCGATGACACACACGACAAGAATGCCAATGCCAGCGAACTTTTGGTATGCCGGCACCCGTCGGCGCTCCACAAGTGCCACCGACTGTTCACGTGCCACCGTCTGCTCACGCACCACTGACTCTACCACCGTTGCCTCATCATCCACAGACGGTATGTTGCTGGCGACATCCGTCTTTACATTCTGGGGCAATGGCTGTCCGGCTTTCAGCGGCAATGGCTGTTCGGCAGTCTGCGGCAGGTGCTCCATTATTTCAGCAACACTCTGCGGACGCTTGGGATAGTCGGGCTGCATGAGCCACAGCACCAGTTGGCGCATCTCAGAACTCACCGTCGAGGGGAAGCGGAAGGCCTTCTCACCGTCGTACTTCACATCATCTATTTCGGGCGGCGCAACGGCTGTCAGCAGATTATATACGGTGGCGCCCAAGGCATAGAAGTCAGTCCACGCACCTATACGCTTCGTATTGCCGTTCACCTGCTCGCCGGGAGCATAGCCAGGCGTATAGCATAGCCCCGTGCTGGTGCTGAGCGTCTGACTCTCGCCAGCCGACATCTGCTTGCTGGCACCGAAGTCAATCAGATAGCAATGGCCATCGGCATCGCGCATGATATTGCCCGGCTTCAAATCCAGATGAAACAGACCGCGGCCATGCACATAGTCCAGCGCAGGCAGTATCTGCAACAGCATCTGGCGCACCTCGGCTTCGCTGAAAGCGTGCCCCTGCTGTTTCATCGTGGCCGAGAGCGACTGCCCGTCAATGAGTTTCATCACATAGTAAGCCGTCTCATTCTCCACAAAACAGTCAGTTACCTCCACAATATGCGCTTCCTCAAGATTGGCCAGATGCTGTGCCTCCTTGAAAAACTTCCGGCGCATCTGGTCAAAGGCAGTGCGGTTGTCCTCCATACTCACGGTCACGGTGGTACCCTCGCGCTGGTTGATGCCGCGCATAAAGAACTCCTTCAGCGCCTGACGCTTATGGAGCATCACATGTTCCACCTCGTAAGTATGGCCGAAGCCACCCGATGCCATATAACGCACCACGCGGTATTTGCCCCCTTGCAGCATCGTGCCGATGGGCAGCATGTATTGTTGCAAATTGCCGTCTGTCATCACCAATGTGTTTATGATGCAAAGATACACAAAAAAACACAAAACCACATGCAATCGAACGGAAAAAACAGCAAAATAGTTTGGTCGTTTGGCCTTTTTATCGTATATTTGCCATCGAATAGCAATGAAGAATAAACAGACATGATATATAGATTTGAACCGCTTTTGAAACAGACACTGTGGGGAGGCAACAAAATCATACCATTCAAACATCTGAACATCCCCACAGACAATAATGACAACGGGGGACTGCTGTCCAGTCATATAGGCGAAAGTTGGGAAATATCCGGAGTAAAAGGCAGCGAGACGGTCGTAGCCTGTGGCCCAGACAAAGGGAAGAGCCTCAACCAACTCATGGACGAACAGCGTGAGGCATTGGTAGGACACGATAACTACGCACGCTTCGGTTCGGAGTTCCCACTGCTCGTCAAGTTCATTGATGCACAGAAAGACCTGTCCATACAAGTGCATCCTAATGATGAAACGGCACGGCGTCACGGCTATGAGCACGGCAAGACAGAGATGTGGTATGCTATGGCATCAGACCCTGGAGCCACACTCTACAATGGTTTGAAGTACGATATCACCCCCGAGCAGTATAAAGTCATGGTGGCCAACCACACCATTACTGATGCGCTGGCACGACATGAAGTGCATGAGGGTGAGGTGTTTTTCATCCCTGCCGGTCGCATACACTCCATAGGCGCAGGCTGCTTTATCGTGGAGATACAGCAAACCTGCGATGTGACCTATCGCATCTACGACTTCAACCGCCGCGATAAGGATGGTAACCTGCGGCAGTTGCACACCCACGAGGCTGCCGAGAGCATTGACTATAGTGTGCTCAGCGATTATCGCACACACTATGAGCCCACGGCCAACATGCCACAGCAGGTGGTGCAATGCGAGCATTTCACCACAACCGTCTACGATCTTGACGAGCCCATGACGATAGACTATAGCGACCTCGACTCGTTTGTCATCCTCATAGGCGTGAAAGGAGAAGGCACTGTGACCGTTGACCGCGAAGCCACGACCCTGCGTGCCGGCGACACCATTCTACTGCCCGCCACCACAAAGGAAGTGCACATCGACGGGAAACTTAAGTTTCTTGAGACATACGTTTAATATTTATTGTTTAACGGTTATTGGTTATTGTTATGCAGAAATACGCCGACTACATCAAGAGGATAGAGATTGACGCCCTGTGGAGCGGCAAGAAGCACATTGTGTGGGAACTGTCGCCACAGGTAAACATATTGAGTGGCATCAACGGCGTGGGCAAGTCCACCATCCTGAACAAGGTAGTGAAAGGGCTTATTGCCGGCGGCGAGTTTCCCAGCCATATGCTGAAAGGTGTCAGAATCGACGTCGTGCCAGAGGATGCACGCTGGATACGCTATGATGTGATACGCTCGCTCGACAGTCCGATGCTGCTGTCGCCCGACGGCAGCGGCAACCCCAACAATGCCGACATTCTGAAAGGGACGCCCTTTGCCAGCAAGATGGAGGGTGCATCGATGCTCGATGTACTGCTCTATCATCTGCAGCGCAGGTATCTGGACTATCAGGTGAACATCGGCAACCGCATTATAGAGCAGTTGCAGCAGGGCAATGCCGACGCTGCCCAGCAACTGTCGCAGAAGAAGCGCCGTTTCCAGGATATTGTCGACGATCTGTTTTCCGAGACAGGAAAGAAGATTGTGCGCACGGAAAACGAGATACGCTTTACTCAGATAGGCGAGATGCTCATGCCATATCAACTGAGCAGCGGCGAGAAGCAGATGCTGGCCATCCTCCTCACTGTGCTCGTTGAAGACGACCTGCCCTACGTGCTCTTTATGGACGAGCCCGAGGTGAGCCTGCACATAGAATGGCAGAAGCGCCTCATTGACCTCTGCCTGGAACTGAACCCCAACGTGCAGATTATATTGACCACCCATTCGCCGGCAGTGGTAATGAACGGATGGGTGGACCAGGTAACGGAAGTGTCTGATATCACCGTGAAATGAGCAGCAGACTGAGAGACAACATCAACAGCCAATACTTCCAGGCAGCCAATGCCTTGAAGTCAAAACAGGCACGGCACCGCATCGTGGCTTACGTGGAGAGTTACGATGACGTCTATTTCTGGCGCACCGTGCTCAACCGTTTTGAGACTGACAAGCGCTACTTCGAAGTGATGTTGCCATCGAAGGCCAAACTCATGCGCGGCAAAAAGGCTGTGCTGGCTTCCCCAAGCAAGAGAAATGGGAGTGAAGACAAAGATTTTGATGATGACGGGAAGAACAGCATCATGTCATCGCTGCCCGTAGATGGGCTTGGCGAAGCCATGATAGCCTGCGTTGATGCTGACTATGACTATCTGCTGCAAGGCGTTACCGAGCAGTCGCGCCGCGTGCTTCAAGGCCCCTATGTGTTCCACACCTATGTCTATGCCATAGAAAACTACCAGTGCTATGCCCCGTCGCTGCACGATGTGTGCGTAGCCGTTACGTTGAACGACCACCGCATCTTCGACTTCATTTCTTATTTCCAACAGTTCAGCGAAGCCTGTTTTCCACTGTTTGTCTGGTCTGTCTGGGCCTATCGTACGGGCCATCACGGGCGTTTCTCGCTGAGCGACTTCAACCGCGTGACAGACCCGAGCGGCTTTTCGGTAAAGAACCCTGATGCATCGATAGCCAACCTGCGACGCAAGGTGACCACCAAGGTTCACGAACTGCAGCATAAGTTTCCTGACAACAAGGAGGCTTACCTAAAAGTAAAGGCCGACCTGCTGAAACTGGGAGTGACACCGCAGACCACCTATTTATATATGCAGGGGCATCATCTGTTCGACACGGTGGTGGCTCCCATCCTTACCAAAGTGTGCAACATGCTGTGCCAAGAGCGCCAAACCGAGATATACCGTTCGCAAGCCCATCGTACGCAGAAACGAAATGAAATGTCCTGCTACGAGAACTCGCGGCAGGACATTAAGTCAATGCTTAAGAAAAATACAGGCTATCAGTATTGCCCGCGCTTTCTGCAGTTGCAGAAAGACATTGAGACCTATCTCAACAACGCACAAGCGGTTTAACACAAGTGCTTGTCTCCATCATTGGCGACGTGCCCGCCATATAGGCATGGTCTGGCCAACGGGACTGAAGTCGACGAGCGTAAGGTCGAATATCAGCACGCTATATCCAGGTATGCCTGCAGTGGAATTTTCGGTCTCGCCATAGCCCAACTCGCTGGGAATATAGACGCGCCAGTAGTCACCACGGTGCATGTGCTGCAACACGGTGGTAAATCCTGAAATCAGACCCGTACTTGCCAGCCAGAAGCACTTCGTGGCACCCGTTGCCGACGAATAGGTGCCATAGACCGTTTCGTCGAACACATATCCCTGAGAATAGGATGCAGACGGAATGAGACGGCCGCGATAAATCACGCGCACGGAGTCGGTGAAGAGCGGCACCTCTGTTCCTGTTCCGCTTTCTATGACCTTGGCATAGACATAGTCGGTGGCGTTTCCCTCTGTGGTATGGTCAAGGGAATAGCACTTGATGCGCTTCCACTGTGCGGGATTGCTGTTGAGCGAGTCTTGGAGCGAAGCGAAGAACGCCTCGTTGCGTGCCTGCCAGTTCACAAATTCCGATTCTTCCTCGATATCTTCGCCACAGGAAACAAGCAGACAACTCATGCAGCAAAGACAACCTGTTATAAAAAGTTGTCTTATATTTTTTAAAGCCATTCTCTTTCGTATTACAGTTTCTTCAGCAATGATACGATGCTCACCTTGTCTTCGATGATGGCGGCCAGATCCTCAATCTTTACGCGCTCCTGCTCCATAGTGTCACGGAAGCGCAAGGTAACACAACCGTCATTGAGCGTATCGTGGTCCACGGTGACGCAGTAGGGCGTTCCGATGGCATCCTGACGGCGATAGCGCTTGCCGATAGAGTCTTTCTCGTCGTACTGGCAGTTGAAGTGGAATTTCAGGCTGTCGACAATCTCACGTGCCTTCTCGGGCAGTCCGTCTTTTTTCACCAGCGGCATCACAGCCAACTTCACGGGAGCGAGGGCGGCAGGCAGACGGAGCACCACGCGGGTCTCTCCGTTCTCCAGTTTCTCCTCGCAGAAGGCGTGGCACATGATAGAGAGGAACATGCGGTCAACACCGATAGAGGTTTCGATGACATACGGTGTGTAACTTTCGTTGGTCTGCGGGTCGAAGTATTTGATGCTCTTGCCCGAATATTTCTCATGCTGCGAGAGGTCGAAGTTGGTGCGACTGTGGATGCCCTCCACCTCTTTGAAACCGAATGGCATCTTAAACTCGATGTCGGTGGCAGCGTTGGCATAGTGAGCCAGTTTTTCGTGGTCGTGGAAACGATAGTTCTCTGCACCGAAGCCCAGAGCCAGGTGCCACTTCATGCGGGTCTCCTTCCATTTGGGGAACCACTCGAGTTCGGTGCCGGGAGCCACGAAGAACTGCATCTCCATCTGTTCGAACTCGCGCATGCGGAAGATAAACTGGCGTGCCACAATCTCGTTGCGGAATGCCTTGCCTATCTGTGCAATGCCGAAGGGAATCTTCATGCGACCGGTCTTCTGCACATTCAGGTAGTTGACAAAGATGCCCTGGGCAGTCTCCGGACGCAGGTACACCTTCATGGAGCCTTCGGCCGAAGCACCCATCTCGGTAGAGAACATAAGGTTGAACTGGCGCACATCGGTCCAGTTCTTGGTGCCGCTGATGGGGTCTACGATTTCCTCGTCGAGGATAATCTGCTTCAACTCATCGAGATCCGGGCCCTGCATGGCAGCAGCATAGCGGGCGTGGAGGGCGTCGCGCTTTTCCTTGGTCTCTTTCACGCGCTCGCTGGTCTCCAGATACTTTGCCTCGTCGAACGAGTCGCCAAAGCGTTTGCGGGCTTTCTCCACCTCCTTCTGAATCTTCTCGTCGTATTTTGCTATCTGGTCCTCAATGAGCACATCGGCGCGGTAGCGCTTCTTCGAGTCGCGGTTGTCGATGAGAGGATCGTTGAAGGCGTCAACATGTCCCGATGCTTTCCAGATGGTGGGGTGCATGAAGATAGCGCTGTCGATGCCCACAATGTTCTCATGGAGCATGGTCATAGCCTTCCACCAGTATTGTTTAATATTGTTCTTCAACTCCACGCCGTTCTGACCGTAGTCATACACGGCGCCCAGTCCGTCGTAGATGTCGCTTGAAGGGAACACGAAACCATATTCCTTGCAGTGCGACACGATTTTCTTGAAAACATCTTCTTGTGCCATTGTTTTGCTTATATTTGCTTGTTAATTTTCATTTTGAGTGCAAAGTTACAAATTAAAAACGAGAATAGCCCTCATAATACCATATTTATTAAGAATTATTTATTAAACTCCCCCCCTCCTATCTTCTCGCGAAGAAACTCAGTAACAGTTTTCGAAGCAAAACGCCCATTTTGAAACAGAAAAGTGTTGGCGGTTTCGCTTTTTTTTTGTAATTTTGTCGGCAAAAGAAAAACAACCTGAGACAATGGACGACGAAATCAAAGACGAGAACTTGGAGGAAAAGGACGAGTGGACTGACGAGAACACAGCGGAAGGACATTCCGACTATAAGCCTGTGAACCGCTTCGATGCCTCGGTGGTGCACCACCTGAGCGGCATGTATCAGAACTGGTTCCTCGACTATGCCTCCTATGTCATACTGGAGCGTGCCGTGCCACACATAGAAGACGGACTGAAGCCCGTGCAACGCCGCATCCTCCACTCCATGAAACGCATGGACGACGGCCGCTACAACAAGGTGGCCAACATTGTGGGACACACCATGCAGTTCCACCCTCATGGCGACGCCTCCATAGGCGACGCGCTGGTGCAACTGGGACAGAAAGACCTGCTGGTAGACACGCAGGGCAACTGGGGCAACATCCTGACTGGCGACCGCGCTGCCGCTCCCCGTTATATAGA
Source organism: uncultured Prevotella sp. (assembly GCA_946183985.1). Taxonomy (GTDB): domain Bacteria; phylum Bacteroidota; class Bacteroidia; order Bacteroidales; family Bacteroidaceae; genus Prevotella. The sequence continues at coordinate 562 of CAMHDT010000017.1, read as the reverse complement.
GGCCCGTCTGTCTAAGTTTGCCTTAGACACGGTGTTCAACCCAAAGACCACCGAGTGGCAACTGTCGTACGACGGCCGCAACAAGGAGCCCATCACGCTGCCCGTGAAGTTCCCGCTGCTGCTCAGCCAAGGTGCCGAGGGCATTGCCGTGGGCCTGTCGTCGAAGATTCTCCCCCATAACTTCTGCGAAATCTGCGATGCCGCCATCAGTTATCTGCACGGACAGGAGTTTCATCTCTATCCCGACTTCCAGACCGGCGGCTGCATCGATGTGTCGAAATACAACGACGGCCAGCGCGGCGGTGTGGTCAAGGTGCGTGCCAAGATTGAGAAACTCGACCAGAAAACGCTGGTCATACGCGAACTGCCGTTTACCAAGACCGTCAGCACCCTGTGCGAGAGCATTACCAAAGCCATAGAGAAAGGTAAAATCAAGGCGCGCAACGTGACCGACCTTACATCGGCCGAGGTTGAGATACAGGTGCATCTGGCACCTGGCGTGTCGAGCGACAAGACCATCGACGCCCTCTATGCCTTCACCGACTGCGAAATCAACATCTCG
>CAMHDT010000016.1 GCA_946183985.1 uncultured Prevotella sp. | reverse complement strand
GAGAGCGTGCCATCGAATGTGGCCAAGCTGAAGTTCTACTATCTGGGCGGCAGCAGCACCTTCAGCCCGAAGGACGGCGCAGGCTGCGTGAACTCTAAGCAGACGGAGATACGCAGTGTAAGCAGCGATGGCGTGTATGAGATCTACACCCTGCCGCACACCGAGGACGACGTACTGACCAAGCTCACCGTGACCGCCCTCGATGCCAACGACAACGTCATCAAAGAGCGCACGTTCGAGAACGTCCCCGTCACCCGCAACCAGGTGACGCGCTACACGGGCAGTTTTTTCGGTAGCGGCGGCAGTGGCGGCTCGTCGTCATCCGACGGCACCTTCCACCTAACTGCCGACCCCGACTGGGACAGCGTGAACGGCTACACGTTCTGATTACTTAACTCGCACAGATGCCACAGAACACTCCGTCACACTCTGACGGAGTGTTCCTTGAACAGCAACGGAGCCTGTTTTGGACTGCAACGGATGCTCCGTTACGCTTCAAAACAGGCTCCGTTGCTGTCCAAAACAGACTCCATCGCAGTCCGAGACAGGCTCCATCGCAGTCCGAAACGGCATCTCTCGTACCATGACGGAACGCTCCGATGGAGATGGAAGACGGAAGATAAAATTCAGATTTTCAACTCCCTGAGCAACTCGCTCATACGCTGGAGCGTAGAGATGCGGGTGGGAACAAGCGGCAAACGGAGCACGTTCTCAATGAATCCCATCTCATGGAGCATGGCCTTGACACCAGCAGGATTGCCGTCGACGAAAAGGAGGGCGAACAGGTCGGTAAATCGGTGATGAATCTTACGGGCAGGGTCGTATTCACCACGCATCTGCAGACGGATCATCTTCGAGAACTCCTTTGGCAAGGCATTTCCGATGACACTGATGACGCCGACAGCACCGCACGACACCATGGGAAAGGTGAGCGAGTCGTCGCCCGAGATGACATCGAAGTCGGCAGGTTTATTCTTGATAATCTCATCCACCTGCTCCAAATTGCCAGAAGCCTCCTTGATAGCCACAATATTCTCGCAGTCGCGAGCCAGCCTCACCGTTGTCTCAGCCTTCAGATTGACGCCTGTGCGGCCTGGAACATTATAGAGCACCACTGGCAGCGATGTGGCAGCCGCAATAGCCTTAAAATGCTGATAAAGACCTTCTTGCGATGGTTTATTATAGTAAGGGCACACGCTAAGAATGCCATCAATACCCTTGAAGTCGCCATTCTTCAGTTCTTCGACCACAGCGGCGGTGTTGTTTCCTCCGCATCCCATGAGAATGGGCACACGCGCCTGCACCTTGTCGACCACGAGATTTTTTATACGTTGCCGTTCGTCGGCAGTAAGTGTGGGAGTCTCGCCTGTGGTGGCTAATATACAAAAGAAGTCGGCACCGTTGTCTAACTGGTATTCCACCAGGCGAAGCAATGCCTCGTAGTCAACGGAGCCGTCTTGTTTAAAAGGCGTTACAAGGGCTATTCCCAGACCCTTAAAGATATTATAAACCATATATGTAGTCTAATTTGGCTGCAAAGGTACGAAAAAACTAACGAAATGCAAAAGAAAACGGTATTTCTTTTGCATTTCGTTAGTTTATTCAATCAATATTCAATATTCTTGCGTTTCCCGCCCTTATTCACTCTTGAACAGATCCTTAATGCCACCAATACTACCCATCAGGTTGGTTGCCTCGTAGGGCAGATAAACGGTCTTGGTCTTGTCGCCCTGAGCCAGTTCTTCAAGCATCTGGATATATTTCTGCGCCAGCAGATAGTTGGCAGGATTGGTAGATTTGCCAACGGCCTCGGTGATTTTCCCGATGGCGATGGCTTCGGCCTCGGCTTTACGGATGCGTGCCTGTGCCTCACCTTCAGCCTCGAGGATGGCCTGCTGCTTGGCAGCCTCAGCACGGTTGATCATAGCGGTCTTCTCACCTTCCGACGCAAGAATCTCGGCAGCCTTCTCACCCTCTGAAGTCAGAATCTGGGCACGCTTGTTACGTTCGGCCTGCATCTGCTTCTCCATGGCATTGAGAACGGTGGCAGGTGGTGTGATGTCCTGCAATTCTACGCGATTGACCTTCACGCCCCACTTGTCGGTAGCATCGTCAAGCACCACACGCAGTTTGGTGTTGATGGTATCACGCGAGGTTAGCGTCTCGTCGAGTTCCAGTTCACCAATGATATTACGCAGGGTGGTCTGCGTCAGTTTCTCAATAGCGTTGGGCAGGTTGGTAATCTCATAGGCAGCCTTAAAGGGATCCATAATCTGGAAATAGAGCAAGGCATTGATTTCGGTCTGTACATTATCGCGTGTGATAACGTTCTGACGGGGGAAGTCATAGACTTGCTCACGCAGGTCGATATTGTTTGAATAGACATAGCGTCCATGTCGCAGCACCACGATATTCTTGGCCTTATCAATGAAAGGGATGATAAGATTGATACCAGGCTTAAGCGTAGCATGATAGCGTCCGAGACGCTCAATAATCTTGGTTTCCGACTGTGGAATGATGACAAGTGCCATCTTGGCAAAAATAATAATCAAGAGTGCCGCAGCAATCAAGAAATAGAATGTAATCTCCATAAGGCTATTATTATTTAATTAATGTATTTTATTGGTTTCCATCTATCGCCTCCACCGTGACAATGATGCTTTCGCGCCCCACGACCCGCACACGCGTACCAACGGGGATGTCGGCTGCCCCTGCCGTCACGGCCTTCCAGTTGTCACCGCCTATGGTGACACGCCCGAAGTTGCCAGCCTTCACGGTCTCACTCACCACACCAGTCTGGCCCATCAAGGCATCGGCATTGCTCACCCTGTTCTCTTCTCCCCGGTGCAGACAGCGCAGGGCAAAGGGGCGAACCAAAAAGATGCTGAGCAGCGTGACGAGTGCGAAGACACCCAACTGCAAATAGACATTACCGAAAGGCGACACGATGGCAGCACCACAGGCACCAATGGCAAAGCAAATGATAAAGAAGTCGCCTGACGACAACTCCAAGATAAGTCCTAACACGGCCACCACGGCCCACAATTGCCACATATTGGCAGAAAGATACTCTATCATACCTTATTTTTATATTATAAACTACTCACGACGAATGTGTATGTGTGCATAAGTCTTCCACGCTGCAAAGATAAAATAAAAATATGAATACTCAAAATTTTCTGAATCCAAATTAACTCCGTTTACCGCATCGATGGCGTTAAATGGAGTTAAAGCACAAGGAGGGAGTTGCACAAAACAAAAATAATACGTAACTTTGCAACACCAAATCATAAAAGAATAACGATGAAAGAATTTTTGATAGCCATCATGCTGATGGCACTGCCAATGGTGGCATCGGCACAAGACAACACATGGGAGAAGACACAGTATAACAATGGCGACCAGAGGTATCTGGTGGGTGCCGTGCCTGAAGTAGACGGCCGCGTAGTGTTCTCCACCACCATCAATGCACCAGGCAAGACTGCACAACAGATATACGACCTGTTGCTGGCCGATATGAAAGCCATCACGAAGGAGAGCAATCAGACGGAACAGAGTCACATTGCCATAGAAGACAATGAGAAAATGCAGATAGCCGGGAACTATCAGGAATGGCTCGTGTTCAAGAACAAGCCGCTGAACCTTGACCGCACACGCTTCCTCTATACTATTATTGCCGACTGCAAAGACGGTCAAGCCAACATCAAACTGACACGCATCGTTTATCTGTATGAAGAGGAGCGTGACCCGCAGACCTACAGAGCAGAAGAATGGATTACCGACCGATGGGGGCTGAACAAGAAGCAAGACAAACTGTCACGCGTATCAGGCAAGTTCCGCCGTAAGACCATTGACCGCAAGGACTATCTATTCAACAGATTTGAAACACTTCTGACGAAATGAGCAATATTGCACAGACACCAACAGAAAATGAAAAGCCCCGTCGCTCCATTAACGACTGGTTCGGTGTGTCGACAAAAGTGAGAATCATCACTTTCTGCACCAACATCGCCTTTATAATTGCCTTCGTCATTGCCTACTTTATGATCGATGACGGTGACACTTTCATTAAAGCATTGTTCATTGGCGTACTTATTAAACTTGTATTTGACATTGTCATCCGCGTCATCAAAATCTGAAACCATGAACATCCGCCTCTGCCGGGAAAGCATCCGTGCCATCCTGTTGTCCATTATGCTCCTGCTCATATCACCATTGGCACATGCGCAAGAGTATAACAGTATTGACGAACAGGGAAACGTGACCAGGGGCGGGAATCAGAGCAATAACTTCAATCCGCACAACAACGACACCACGAAGAAAAACAAGGTGGTGCCAAAAGGTCTGAAGGTATGGACCGTAGACCGGAAATTCGGCGACATCAGCAAAGCCGAAGTCGACACGATGCCACACCTCTATCCACAGTCGTGCTATGCCACTGGCCGATATGGACAATTCAACACCATCGGCTCCAACTATCTGGCACGCCAAAACAGGATATTCGCCGACAGGCCAGCCACGGGAAACTTTTTCTTCACTGATGCATATGACCAGGTCGTCAAGCAACCTGATGAGTGGCATTACACCAACACGCTATCACCCATCACCAACCTTACCTACGACAACTGCGGCGACAAGACCAACGGCGAGGACCATGTAGACGCCCGGTTTGCAGCAAATATCGGCAAGCAGTTCGGATTCGGATTCGATCTGAACTACCTCTATGCACGCGGTTATTTCCAAAACCAGAACACCTCTCACTTCAATGCCACGATCTATGCATCGTATCTCGGCGAGCAATATCAACTGCATGCCTTCTATAGCAAACAACACGAAAAGGCTACTGAAAACGGAGGCATCACCAACGATAATTTCATTACCCATCCCGACCTGTATACCGAGAGTTATTCCGACAATGAAATACCCACCATATTGGAGCGCAACTGGAATCGTAACGATAACTGGCAACTATTTCTTACACACCGGTATAGCCTTGGATTCTACCGCAAAGTGAAAATGACCGATGAGGAGATAAAGGCACGCCAGTTTGCAATAGATAACGAGAAAGAAGAAAACAAAAAAGACTCGAAAAATGACTTGTCAGGCAAAGATGTCAGGCCGATGGGACGACCTGAGAATGCTGTTATTGCAGGAAACCTCCCAACGATAGCAACCGACTCTGCCGCAACAGACACCACACGCATCAAGGTGGAATCGAAGGCCGTGTCAGACAGTCTCCTTGCCCAACAAGCCATCAAAGACTCGCTTGAAGCACTGATGAAGCAGGAGTTCGTACCTGTAACAAGTTTCATCCACACCGTTGACATGGGGCGCTATAACCACAGGTATCAGGCCTACCAATCGCCAGACAACTATTATACCAACACCTTCTACGACACCAACTGGCGCGGATTCTCCGGCGACTCCATCTACGACCAGACGCTTGCCTTCAACATCAAGAACACCCTTGCCGTGGCATTGATGGAAGGATTCAACAAATATGCACCGGCAGGACTTAAAGTGTTTATGACCCATGAACTACGGCAATACCAGATGCCTCAACTCGATGAGCAAGGCATTGCCTATCAGGGAAAATGGAATGAGCACAACGTGAGCATCGGCGGTCAATTGCAACGCACACAGGGCCACACACTACACTACAACCTACTGGCTGAAACGTGGCTGGCCGGCGAAGATGCCGGGCAACTGAAACTGGATGCACAAACCGACCTTAACTTTCCTGTTTGGGGTGACTCCGTGCACCTGATAGCCAAGGCATACTTCTACCGGCTTAATCCATCGGTCATTGAGCGCCGCTATCATGCCAAGCATTTCTGGTGGGACAATCATCTGGACAAAACGACACGCACAAGAATTGAAGGAGCACTGGCATTCGACAAGACAAAGACAAAACTACGTGTTGCCATTGAGGAAATCCAGAACTACACTTACCTCGGCATGTATTATGACCATTCCGAGGATGCCGTGACGACTTTAAGCGCCAACATCCGTCAACACACAGGCAACATCAACGTGCTGACGGCACAACTGGAGCAGCAATTAAAGGCAGGGCCACTTCATTGGGACAATATCATCACGTACCAATCCTCTAGCAATAAAGAGGTGCTCCCCCTGCCACAATTAAATGTGTTTACCAACCTGTACCTGGACTTCATGGTGGCTCATGTGCTGAAAGTAGAACTGGGAAGTTCGGCCACATGGTTCACGAAATATAATGCGCCAGACTTCTGCCCACAACTGAATACATTCGCCATACAGGAAAACGCTGACTCACGCAAGGAACTGGGCAATTTCCCGTTTATCGACGTCTATGCCAACCTGCATTTAAAGCATACACGCTTCTATATTATGATGTCGAATGTAACAGGGACTTCGTTCAACCGACAAAACTTTCTGGTTCCCCACCACCCCATGAACCGCTCCGTGCTGCACATGGGAGTATCATGGAACTTCTTCAACTAAATATCTGTTTTTCCTATCCCTTTCTTCTTCTTGAAAAAATCTTCAAGGACGTCGATTCCTTTCTGCGTACAGAAGCCACGCAGCATGACAAACAGCACATTATAGAAAATCTCATCAAACGAGAACTGCTGATACAGCCGCTGGGTAATCACATAATCGGACATGCCTTCAAGAATACGCGTCACAACGGCATAATTCACATCGCTGCGGAAATATCCCTCACGTATACCACGATTGAGAAACTCCATAAAACGCATGTGGCGCTCCTCGCGGTCTTCATTCAGGAACCTCATCAGTCTGGGATACTTGACCAAGTCGGAAAAGAACAATGGATTGACCTTATTCAGTTCCTCCATACGCATATAATATAAGGTGAGAAGCATGTCCATTGCATTATGGCTCTGATCATACATACGCTGCTCCTCTTCCAACTTCTGAGCCTTACTTCTCGTCAGCACCTCAATCAACAATTCCTCCTTGTTGGAATACAACTCATAAAGCGTTCGTTTGGATATACCGAGCGAACGGGCTATATCATCCATCTTCACGGCCTTGATACCCCTTGAGGCAAAAGCGAGGATAGACTCCTCGACAATGCGGTCCTTCAGCGACAGGCGATAATCAGAAATCTTTTTTATTTCCTGCATATATATGAATTTTGATGCAAAGATAGCAAAAAAGGAAGAAAAACTTATCATTTTTGTATAGTTTTTATTAATTTTGCACACAAGAATTTTCATTTTCACTCATTATTGATATGGTAAAGATTACAAAAGAAGCGGCTTTGGAATATCATAAGAGCGGCCGCCCAGGTAAAATCGAAGTAAAACCAACCAAGCCCTATCGCACACAGACGGATTTGTCGCTGGCATACTCCCCCGGCGTTGCATATCCATGTCTTGAAATTCAGGAGAATCCCGACGAGGCTTATAAGTACACTGACAAGGGAAACCTTGTGGCTGTCATATCAAACGGCACCGCCGTCCTCGGATTAGGCGACATAGGTGCTCTGAGCGGTAAGCCCGTCATGGAAGGCAAAGGCTTGCTGTTCAAGATATATGGCGGTATCGATGTCTTCGACATTGAAGTCAACGAGAAAGACCCCGAGAAATTCTGTGAAGCCGTTGAACGCATCGCCCCCACCTTCGGCGGCATCAATCTGGAAGACATCAAGGCCCCAGAGTGCTTCTACATAGAGAACAGGCTGAAACAGACACTCAACATTCCCGTGATGCACGACGACCAGCACGGCACGGCCATCATCAGTGCTGCCGGCTTGAAGAATGCCCTCGAGGTAAACGGAAAGGACATCAGCAAGGTACGCATCGTGGTCAACGGAGCAGGTGCCGCCGCCATCTCATGCACTAAACTCTACATGGCCATCGGTGCCACGAAAGAGAACATCGTCATGCTTGACTCAAAAGGCGTTATCAGCGAAGACCGCAAGGACCTTAACGAGCAGAAACGCTTTTTTGCCACCAGCCGCACAGATATCCATACGCTGGCAGAGGCCGTGAAGGATGCCGATGTGTTTGTCGGACTGTCAAAGGGCAACGTGCTTACACAAGACATGGTACGTTCTATGGCCAAAGACCCCGTCATCTTTGCATTGGCCAATCCTGTGCCAGAGATTTCATACGAGAATGCCATGGCCGCACGCCCCGATGTGCTTATGTCAACAGGTCGCACCGACTATCCCAACCAGATCAACAACGTTATCGGATTCCCCTACATCTTCAGAGGAGCACTCGATGTGCATGCAACAGCCATCAACGAAGAGATGAAACTGGCTGCCGTCCATGCCATTGCCGACTTGGCCAAACAGCCAGTGCCCGATGTGGTGAACGATGTGTATAAGGTGAACAACCTGCGTTTCGGACGCAACTACTTCATTCCAAAGCCAGTGGACCCACGTCTCATATCAGAGGTGAGCGCGGCTGTGGCGAAAGCAGCCATAGACAGCGGTGTGGCCAGGCGCAAAATTGAAAACTGGGAACAATATAAAGACTCACTCAGCGTGATGCTTGGCCAGGAGACCAAACTCACACAGAAACTCTATACAACAGCCGCAGCACATCCGCAACGTGTGGTCTTTGCCGAAGCCATTCACCCCACCATGCTCAAAGCAGCCGTGCAAGCCAAGAGTGAAGGCATCTGCCAACCCATACTGTTAGGCAACGATGAGGTGATTGAGAAGATGGCTAAGGAACTGGACCTGAACCTTGACGGCATAGAGATTGTGAACCTGCGCCATCCGTCGGAGCAAGACCGTCGCGAGCGCTATGCCCGCATTCTTGCCACCAAACGCCAGCGTGACGGCTACACCTTCCAAGAGGCCAACGACAAGATGTTCGAGCGCAACTACTTCGGAATGATGATGGTTGAGACTGGCGATGCCGATGCGTTCATTACAGGTCTCTACACCAAATATTCCAACACTATCAAGGTAGTGAACGAAGTGATCGGTATCCGTTCTGAATACAAACACTTCGGAACCATGCACATCATCAACTCACCGAAGGGTACACTCTATGTCGGCGACACACTCGTCAACGAGAATCCCGACAGCGACACGCTCATCGATATTGCCAAACTGTCGGCAACAGCAGTACGCTTCTTCAACGAGAAACCTGTTATCGGAATGGTGTCGCACTCCAACTTCGGTTCATCGCAAAGTGATGGTGCCAAGAAGGTGCGCCGCGCTGTGGAAGAGATGCAGCGTCTCTACCCTGATTTGGCTATCGACGGCGAAATGCAAATAGGCTTTGCCCTCGACAAGGAACTTCGCGACAGCCAATATCCCTTCACGCGCTTGAATGGCAAGGATGTCAACACGCTGGTATTCCCGAACCTCACATCAGCACGCTCCAGTTACAAGATGCTGCAGATGCTCGATGCCGATGTGGAGATTATCGGCCCGATCCAGATGGGACTCAACAAGCCAATCCACTTCATAGACTTCGGTGCCTCGGTACGCGATGTAGTCAACATCGTTGCCGTGGCCACCATCGATGCCTATGTCGACAAAATCAAGAGCCGCATCAACAGCAAGCGATGAAAGATATGCACTCTGTGCTCATCTCATTGGCCTCTAACTATGACCAAGAAAAGAATCTGTGCGAAGCGCGACAACGCCTCGCGCAGATTCTTTCTTTCACCAGATACACGCAGGAGATATGGACCGACGCCGTTGGAAACGGCAAGGGGAAATACCTGAACCAATTATGCCATGCGCAGACACAGCATGATGCGGCAACGCTGGAGTCTGAACTGAAAGCCATAGAGTGCGACATGGGAAGGACCCTGCAAGAAAAGAAAGAAGGCCAGGTACGCATCGACCTTGACCTTCTTCAACATGACCGGCAACGCTATCATCTGCGCGACTGGAGCCGTCCTTATGTCACTTTATTGTTGGAACAGCAGAACATGATGTCCTAACGCAGTCGCAGGGCATCACCCACCTTTATATCATAGTCTGGAGTTAGTCCATTCATCTTATACAAAGATTCCAGGCGGATGCCATATTTCTGGGCAATGGTATACATTGACTCGCCCTGCCGCACATAATGGTTGCGGTGTTTATATTCTTTCGGAGCACGCTTCTGCTTCTTTTTCAGCCATACAATCTCACCCTCTTCCAGTCTGTCGTCGCGATCGCGCTCATTATAGCGTGCAATCTTCTTATACGAAATGCCTATCTCTTCACCAATGGAGCGGAAGGTATCGCCGCGACGAGCATAGATGTAATAATTCTTGTTGTAAATTCTGATAAGGTGAAGCGGCTGCCCACCAACTTGAGTATCTTTTGTATGCCTGGTAAGGAATTTGTCATAGCCAGTGGCCTTATCATATTCGTATAGTTTGTATAACTGAATGATGTCAATCAACCGGTTGGCATATTGCGGATTAGTGGCATAGCCTGCTGCCTTCAGCCCATATGCCCATCCACGATAGTCTGTTGCCTTCAACGAGAAAAGACTCCGGTAACGCTGTCCGGATGTCAGGAAACGCGAGTGATCTTCATACGAATCGAATGGCGAGGCATAGGCTCTGAAGCATTCATTCTTCGCATCATCATCGCGATGAATGGTGCGTCCGTCCCAGCCGTGGCATTTGATGCCGAAATGGTTATTACCCTTTACGGCCAACTCGCTCCGCCCTGCCCCACTCTCCAGCAGTCCCTGTGCCAACGTAATAGATGCCGGGATTTTCCATTTCAGCATCTGTTCAATAGCACAGTCCTTGTATTGGTCAATGTACTGCTGATACTGGGCATTCCAGACCGACTGGGCCATAACGGTCTTGCCCGTGAACATCATCAGGGCAATGGATATTGTGATGAAAACAAGTCTCTTATTCATAACTCGTTATTGATAGTTTGAGACGGTCGTCTTATATACTTTCCTCTTATTGATACGCATCAATGCCAATGGCTTCTCTGCTACCAATAGTCAACTGGCGCAAATCGTAATACGAGCCATTATAGATATCAAGATCTACAGGCCCTTTAATACCTGGCAGCCGGCCAGCATCGGTATGCTGCCAGAATTTCCATTGTCCCTTGTATTCCACACTATCCACATAGTAATGCGCAATCCAGTAGGGATATTGATTGAACACAGAGTCATTGAGATATTCCATCTTAAATTTATAATAGGTATACAAGATGGGCTTTACCTCATAGTGATTCTCAACAATTCTGAGCCATGTGAGCACATTCTCGCGAAACTGTTCCTTGGTCTGGTTCCGCGGCTTCTGTTCTACATCGAGCACAGGAGGCAAGTCGCCTTCCTCCAAGTTCACGTGATTAATAAAGAACCAGGCCTGCTCGGTGGGCGACGACTGCTGACTAAAGAAGTGATAGGCCCCTCTGGTAAACCCGTATTCGCGGGCCTGAAAGAAGTTATGCTCAAACCTATCGTCAATGGCCGAAGCACCCTCCGTAGCCTTAATCATCACGAAACGGATGGGGCAATCGTCAATCGTTCCTCTGTTTCGCAACAGTTCCCAGTCAATGTCGCCCTGATAGTGGCTCACATCAATACCGTGAATGTCGTATCCCTCGGGATAAGTGACATCACCATACAGGGCCCGCCATCGGAAACCGTATGGAGAAACAAAAAAGTAATAAAAGAACCAAATATAGAGTGCCGCAATGGCTATGCCACCCAGCCACCAGGCCCAGCCTGGCGTGAGGCGGTAGATGGCCGACAGGAGACGGGAGATGAGAGACGGCTGCCTGCGACGAACAGGCGAAGTCAGGCGATGCTTCTTGCCTTTCGCCTGACTTCGCTTTCTATAGTTGAATTCTTTCTTACCCGACATTTATTTGCTCTGCTCCAGAGCCAAAGTCATTGTGGGTTGGTCACACACCTCGCTGGGTCCCCAATACTGAATTGGGCCAGGATAGACATAAGCCGTCTCGCGGGCCCAGCGGTCACGCTCAGCAGCAAAGGCCTTGAAAGGCTTGCCGTCGAGTTCTACCAATGCCTTGCGAATCACGGGCTTCATCTCGCCGTTGCGTTTCTCCATGTTCATCATCATCGTGATGGGCACACCGCCAGCCTTCCACTCATCGGCAGGAGCCGTTGTGTTCTTCACAATGGCCATATAGCCAGTCTTGCCTGCGGCAATGAGTTGGGCAGCGCTGGTGCCGAGTGCATAGCAGTAGTCGGCATCGAAGTTTGAAGGAGCGGCGCAGCGTCCCTCATAGCCGAAGAAGTGGTGCTGAGTGGCAAACTTACCCTTAAAGGTACCAGCCTTCTTCATCTTCTCCAGTTTTTGGGCCACCATCGTAGCCAGCAGTTTCTCGGTCTCGATGAGCGACACCTGCACATTGCCGTGCGGGTCGCGGTCAAGTGCCAACTGGCGGGCCACACCCACGGGCAGACTGTTGAACACGGCAAGGTTCTCTTCTGTCAGATGGCTCTTTGCGAAGTCCACCTGCTCATCGCGACTGATTTCCTTAGCCTCAGGCAGAGCCAGCACATCGTTAAGTTGTGCAATGAGTTTCTTGATAGCAGGAATAAATTCGATGACGCCCTCAGGAATGATGACGGTACCGAAGTTATTGCCATCGGCAGCACGAACGGCCACGATGTTGGCAATATAGTCAACGATATTGTCAAGGCTCATGGCCTTAGCCTCAATTTCCTCTGAAACCAGACAGATGTTGGGCTGGGTCTGCAGGGCGCACTCCAAGGCGATATGGCTGGCCGAACGGCCCATTACCTTGATAAAGTGCCAATACTTACGGGCCGAGTTGCAGTCGCGCTCGATGTTACCAATCAACTCAGAGTAAGTCTTACAAGCAGTGTCGAAGCCGAAAGAGGTCTCAATCTGCTCGTTCTTCAGGTCGCCGTCAATGGTCTTGGGACAACCAATGACCTGCACGCCATACTTCTTGGCTGCATAATACTCTGCCAACACACAGGCGTTGGTGTTTGAGTCGTCGCCACCAATAATGACAATGGCCTTGATACCCAGTTCGCGAATAATCTCCAGACCCTTCTCAAACTGCTCAACCTTCTCCAGTTTGGTACGCCCTGAGCCAATCATGTCGAAGCCACCCGTGTTGCGATACTCGTCTACAACCTCCTTGGTCAGTTCCATATAGTTATGGTCAACAAGCCCGCCGGGGCCAAGAATGAACCCGTAGAGACGGTTAGCGGGATTCAGACGCTTCACGGCGTCGAACAGGCCCGTGATAACGTTATGTCCGCCAGGAGCCTGACCACCGCTGAGGATGATGCCCACATTCATAGGCTCATACTTCTTCTCTTCGCCGGGAACGAACTCCACGAGAGGCATTCCGTAAGTATTGAGGAAGAGTGCCTTTATCTCCTCCTGATTGTCAACACTCTGTGTAGGAGCACCCTCCTGCACCTTTACTGCCCCCTGCAGGCCACGTGGCAACTTAGGCTGATACGCGGCTCTTGCTTTCTGCAATGCACTTTTTTCCATTTTTCTTTGCTAATATGGTTATTAAATCAAAACGTCAGTTTCGCTGTTTGCGTTGCAAAGATAGTCATTTTCAACCAAAAACCGACTATCTTTCTTTCTTTTTTTGCATCCTGTAGGACAACAAAGCGTCATTTTTCAAGAATCTGGTCACCTGTGCGTCCTGTTTGCAATATACATCTGACACGTGAGCCATCTTTGTTTCCATTGCAAAAACACGTTGTTTACATAGAAGAAACAAAAACATGACATGATTATGAATCATTACGAATAAAAAAATATGTTATTTTTATGCCCAATTGATGGTAGTTTCATTTTTTTTTCGTATCTTTGCCTCAAACAAATCAAAACCTATATGAACTATGGCAAATAAAAGAACACTCAAGCGCGCCATCAACCTTGTCTCGGAAGAGTTGTTTACCGAAGCCGTGGCCGCTTCACTCTATGGCAACGAGAAGCACGAGACCAATGCCGAGGCACTCCTCCATGCAATCATTAAGATGCAAAGTGAATTCATCTGCCGCGTCTCACACCCGGAACCCGGGATGCCAGCCGGCAAGTATTACCGCGACCTGCGCGAGAAATTCACAGCCCAAGTGGGTGAGATGATTGACCAAATCAACAATCTGTAGATGTGGCAGAAATTCTGTAACTGGCTTTTGTACAAGCAACTGGGATGGACCAAAGAAGTAACGGAGGAACATCCCGATAAGTATATTATCTGTCTGGCGCCCCACACCAGCAACTGGGACTTCGTTATAGGGCAACTCTATAACGGCGCACATGGTCTTGGCAGCAACTTTCTCATGAAGAAAGAATGGTTTTTCTGGCCACTTGGTCCTATCTTCAAGATGATGGGAGGCATTCCTGTATACAGGCAAAAACACACCAGTATGACCGACGCGATGGCCGAAACGGCACGCAAGTCTCCCCGCTTCCATCTGTGTATCACGCCCGAAGGCACCCGTTCAAGGGTTGAAGAATGGAAAAAGGGGTTCTACTTCATTGCCCTCAAAGCTGGAATACCCATTCTGCTCTATGGATTAGACTATCAGCGGAAGCACATCCAATGCACCAAGACCATCATACCATCGGGCGATCTGGAGAAAGACATGCGCGAGATTAAACTCTATTTCAAGGATTTCAAGGGGAAGAACCCTGAACTCTTTACCATAGGAAATGTATAGTCGCCTTCTAACAGCATTACTTGCACTTGCCATCGGCACTGTCCATGCTCAGGAGGCGTGGGACAAAACCGAACACAAAGGGGAGCCGTGGGTGAAAAACACATCACGCTCCTACGAGATAAACAAAGGACTCGACGGCCGGCATATTGCCTTGTGGGCAAGCCACGGCCGCTATTACGACAACAACGAGAAGCGATGGCGCTGGCAAAGGCCATCGCTCTTCTGCACTACTGAAGACCTGTTTACGCAAACCATCGTAGTGCCCTATCTCATACCCATGCTTGAAAATGCCGGTGCCGTGGTGTTCACACCACGTGAACGCGACTGGCAGCGCCATGAAGTCATCGTAGACAACGACCATCACCCGTCGATGATTCAGTATCAGGAAAACAGTACACGCCAAGCATGGACTAATGCCCCACGGAAAGGCTTTGCCTTCCACCAGGGCGCCTATCACGACAGAGAAAATCCATTTGAGGCAGGAACGGCTCGTATGGCAGAGGCCACACGCCACAAATCGCATTGGAGCACCATCAGTTATCAGCCTCAGATACCGGAAGACGGGCGTTATGCCGTCTATGTAAGTTACCAGACGGTGGAAAACAGCATTGACGACGCCCACTATACCGTATACCACAAAGGCCAGCCTACGGAGTTTCGCGTCAACCAGCAGATGGGTGGCGGCACGTGGGTCTATCTGGGCACCTTCGACTTCGGTGCAGGATGCAACGAGCAAAACCGCGTGGTGCTCAGCAACCACAGTAACCAGAAGGGTGTTGTAACGGCCGATGCCGTACGTTTCGGCGGAGGCATGGGCAACATTGAGCGCGGTGGCGAGACCAGCGGAATGCCACGGGCCCTTGAAGGCGCACGCTACTATGCCCAATGGGCGGGCATGCCTTACGAAGTATATAGTTCAAAAAGCGGCACCAACGACTATGGCGACGACATCAATGCACGGTCGCTCATGACCAACAGGCTGGCAGGCGGTTCGTGCTATGCACCCGACTCAATAGGATTGCACGTGCCTTTTGAACTGTCGTTGGCCGTTCATAGCGATGCCGGGCATACCGAAACCGGCACGGGTGTCTATGGTTCCCTGACGATATGCACCACACAGAAAGGCGACTCGCTCCTCGGCAATGGACTGAGCAGACTCTACTCCAAACAACTGGCATCCGACTTATTGGAAAACACGACCCGTGACCTGAAGTACAAGTATGGCGAATGGGTGGCAAGGAACCTCTACGACCGCAACTATTCCGAGACACGCGTGCCTATAGTGCCAAGCGCTATCCTCGAGACCATGTCGCATCAGAACTTCGGTGACATGCGCCTGGGACAAGACCCGAACTTCCGCTTTACGCTGGCACGCTCCATCTATAAGACCCTGGTGCGCTATATTGCCAACCGACACGGGACGAAATGCGCCATACAGCCGCTGACTCCCGACAACTTCCATATTGAATTCACCGACCGCAAAGGGGAGATAAGACTTAGTTGGAGGGGAATCATCGACGGTCAGGAGCCTACGTCAGAACCCAACGGCTATGTGCTCTATATTGCGCAAAACCAAAACGACTTTGACAATGGCACGCTGCTCAGAGGCTCATCATGCACCATCAGGCTTACCCCTGGCGTGCTCTACAGTTTCAAGGTAGCGGCCATCAACGACGGCGGACGCAGTTTCACTACCGAGGTCCTGTCGGCCATGTATCAGCCAGGTGCCAAACAGACGGTCATGATTGTCAACAACTTCCACCGTCTGTCATCGCCTGCCATCAGCAAAACCGGACAAGGATTCAGTCTGAATGAAGACATCGGCGTTACCTATGGAAAGACAGCAGGCTGGCTGGGCCAACAGAAGGTATTCGACACGAAACGCATCGGCATTGAAGATTCCACCGGCCTCGGCTACTCATCGAGCGAACTGGCAGGAATGTTTATTGCCGGTAATGACTTCAACGATGTACGTCTTCATGCCGAAGCCATTGCCAACATGAGACGATGCAATATCCTCAGCACATCGGCACAAGCCGTAGAAACAGGAGAGATCACCTTAGGCCCCGCCTATGCCATCGTCGACTTGCTGCTCGGCCTGGAACGATACGACGGACATAGCCTCATCACTTACAAGACGTTCAACCGCGACCTGCAAAGACAGTTGCAGGGATACACGGCATGTGGTGGCAACCTGCTGGTGAGCGGCGCCTACGTGGCGACGGACATGACGTCAACAGACGAGCAGGCCTTCCTTTCGAATGTCATGAAGATCAGACACGAAGGCGTCTACCACGGCGACAACAGTTCCATCCAAGGAATGGGAACGACCTTCAAATTCCATCATTTGCTCAACGAGCATCATTATGCCGCCACTCAGAGTGATGTGCTCATGCCTACCCACATGCAGGCATTTCCCGCCATGCTCTATGCCGACGGCACAAGTGCTGCCGTGGCCTATCAAGGCTCAGACTATCACGCCTTCACCATGGGCTTCCCGTTCGAGTGTATTACCGACGGCGGCATGCGAACGGCTGTCATGCAAGGAATCATCAACTTCTTAATAAACAGATAATTATGGCAAAAATAAAAACTAATGCATCAGGCACAAGGAGCATCGAAGTAACCAACGAGCACCTGAACACCATCAGAACCTATCAGTTGCTGCGCGACCTGATTGACTCCAACGGATATATCGACGAGTCCGTGCTCGACAAACTGAAACTGAACATCCGCTCGCTGCTGGAGTCACAGGCAGGAACAGACAAGCAACTGCTTGACCTTTGCCTCGATGTCATCTATCATCCCAACATGAAAGCCATCGGGTTGCAAAACCTGCTTGACTTGTATCTGGAATGGGAGAAGCAACAACCCAAGGATGGAGTATCGGCTGACTGACTTCCTGCCAACCACAAAGAAAGAGTTGGAACTAAGAGGATGGGATGAACTGGATGTCATCCTGTTCTCGGGCGACGCCTATGTAGACCACCCGTCGTTCGGGGCTGCCGTCATAGGCCGTACACTTGAAGCCGCAGGATACCGTGTGGCCATCGTGCCACAACCTGACTGGCACGGCGACTTCCGCGACTTCAAAAAGTTGGGCAAGCCAAGGCTGTTCTTCGGAATATCGCCGGGATGCATGGACTCGATGGTGAACAAATACACGGCAGCACGCCGTCTGCGCTCGGAAGATGCCTACTCTCCCGACGGTCGTCACGACATGCGCCCCGAATATCCGACTATTGTATACACCAAGATCCTTAAACAACTCTATCCTGACACGCCCGTCGTGCTGGGAGGCATCGAGGCTTCGCTCCGCCGTCTGACGCACTACGACTACTGGCAAGACTGCCTCAGAAGATCAGTCCTTTGCGACAGCGGGGCCGATGTGATCAGTTACGGCATGGGCGAAAAGACCATACTCGAAATAGCCAGGCTCCTGGCAGAGGGCAACAGCATCAAAGACATCACCTACTTGCCACAGATTGCCTATCTGGCCAACAAGCCACAGATGGACGCAAGCATCAACGGCAACGACATCGTTCTGCATAGCCATGAAGAATGCTTGCATAACAAGAAGGCCCAGGCCGAGAACTTCAGGCACATAGAAGAGCAGTCGAACATGATTCATGCCCAGCGTCTGCTACAACAAGTAGACAACCGCTATGTCGTGGTCAACCCGCCCTACCCTCCAATGACCACGAAAGAACTTGATGCCTCGTTCGACTTGCCCTATACCCGTCTGCCACATCCTAAATACAAGGGCAAACGCATACCGGCCTACGACATGATCAAGCATTCGGTCAACATACACCGGGGATGCTTCGGCGGCTGTGCCTTCTGCACCATCTCGGCACATCAGGGAAAGTTCATCGCCTGCCGTTCCAAGGAAAGTATAATAAAAGAGGTGAAGCAGGTGATACAAATGCCCGACTTCAAAGGCTATCTTTCCGACCTCGGAGGTCCCAGCGCAAACATGTACGGCATGCACGGCCGCAACCTGAATGCCTGCGAGAAGTGCAAGCGTCCCAGTTGCATACACCCACAGATATGTCCTAATCTGAACACAAGCCACGATGCCCTGCTCGACATCTATCATGCCGTAGATGCCATTCCTGGTATAAAGAAGAGTTTCATTGGCAGCGGCGTGCGCTACGACCTGCTGCTCTATAGAAGCAAAGACGAGGCTGCCAACCAGTCGGCACGCGAGTATACCCGCGAACTGATATGCCGCCATGTCAGCGGACGGCTCAAAGTGGCCCCCGAACACACCAGCGACCGTGTCCTCATGCTCATGCGCAAGCCGTCGTTCCGACAGTTTGGAGAGTTCAAGCGCCTGTTCGACCGCATCAACCGCGACGAAGGCCTGCGCCAGCAAATCATCCCCTACTTCATCAGTTCACATCCAGGATGCCATGAGGAGGACATGGCAGAACTTGCCGTTCTGACGAAAAACATGGACTTCCAACTGGAACAAGTGCAAGACTTTACGCCGACGCCAATGACCATTGCCACGGAAACATGGTATACAGGATATGATCCCTATACGCTGGAGCCAGTATTCTCTGCCAAGACGCCCAAGGAGAAGCAGGCCCAGCGACAATACTTTTTCTGGTACAAGCCAGAGGAAAGAAGAGGCATCGAGCAAAGCCTGCGCCGCATAGGACGGCAGGACCTCATCCCACGCCTCTTCCCCACAACACCATCAGCCAAAGAATATGACAATCATCGAGCAAAATATCGTCCCGAAAGACCCGAAGAGAAAAAGCGAGGACGGAATCGTCGTCACTCCTGACTTTATTGCCGTCATCGACGGGTCTACCTCCAAGACCGACAAACGCTATAGTTTCTTCCGAAGCAATGGCCGCTATGCCATGCAGTTGGTGGCCCATTACATTCGGAAAGCACCAAAGAACATTTCCTGCCATCACTTCTGCATCGGCGTAACACAACATATCCGTAAGCACTATAAGCGTTCACAACTGCAGCGGCTCATTGAACATCCTGAAGAAAGACTCACGGCCAGCGCCATCATTTTCAGCCGACTGAACAGGGAGATATGGATGATTGGCGACTGCCAATGCATGGTCGGAGGCGTGTTCTACGACAATCCGAAGCCATACGAGCAGGAATTGGCAGAGATGCGGGCAGCCATCATCAACAACAGCAAAGACAAAACGGCCTTTTTAATAAACGACACAGCCCGACAGCAAATCATTCCACGCATGAAAGAGACGATGAAGGAACAAAATGTTTCCTATGCCGTTATCGACGGCTTCCATATTCCCGAGCAACATGTACGCATCATCACACTCGACTTTCAGCCATGGGAGGTTGTCCTTGCCAGCGACGGCTATCCGTTTCTATGTCCCACACTCGAGGAATCAGAGCAAAGACTGATGGCACAACACGACAACGACCCTCTGAACATCGGGACTTTCAAAGCCACCAAGGCATTCACTCAAGGAAACAACTCGTTCGACGACCGCGCCTACATTAGATTTAAGGTCTAAAATTTGGCAGTATCAAGGAAAATGATTACCTTTGCAGTCGATTTGACAGCACATCGCTAATAATCAAGGGCAGGTTCCGTAGCTCAGTTGGATAGAGCAACTGCCTTCTAAGCAGTAGGTCTCGGGTTCGAGCCCCGACGGAATCACAAAAATAGGCTTGCAGATGAAACTCGTCATCATGACAAAGGCCACGTTTTTCGTGGAAGAAGATAAGATTCTCACCACTCTCTTTGAAGAGGGATTAGAGAATCTTCACTTATACAAGCCCGGTTCGGAGCCTGTGTATTCCGAACGGCTTCTCACCCTTTTATCAGAAGATTATTACAAAAAGATTACCGTGCACGATCATTTCTACCTGAAAGAGGAGTTCAACCTGCACGGCATCCACCTCAATACTGCCAGCGAGGAACTCCCTTACGGATACAGAGGCAAGGTGAGCCGCACCTGTCATGCCATTGAGGAACTGAAGGAAGCAAAGAAAAAGTCAAACTACGTTTTTCTCCAAAACATCTTCGACAGCCAAAGCAATCCAGCCGACCAGCAGACCTTCTCATACGAGACGCTCAAGGCGGCGGCCAAGCAAGGGCTCATCGACCGTCATGTCTATGCTCTTGGCGGCATCAATTTGGAGAACATCAGGCTGATGCGCGACTTGGGATTTGGAGGCGTCGTCATTTGCGGCGACCTCTGGAACCGCTTCAACATACATCAGGAACAAGACTACAAGGAACTGATAGCCCATTTCCAGAAGTTAAAGAAAGCCGTTGGATAGGAAAAGAAACATACAACAACAATAAAGCAATGAGCACACAAAACTCTTACATGGTCTTCTCGGGTACTGCCACGAGATACCTGGCAGAGAAAATCTGCCAAAGTCTGGGATGCCCTCTCGGAAAACTGCAAATCACCAAGTTCTCCGATGGCGAGTTTGCCGTTTCCTACGAGGAGTCTATTCGCGGACGAGACATCTTCCTGGTTCAAAGCACCTTCCCTAATAGCGACAATCTCATGGAACTGCTCTTGATGATCGACGCCGCCAAGCGTGCTTCTGCTCGAACCATCAATGCCGTCATTCCCTATTTCGGATGGGCCCGCCAAGACCGCAAGGACAAGCCCCGTGTGTCTATCGGTGCCAAACTTGTGGCCGACCTTCTCAGCGTGGCAGGCGTCAACCGTGTCATCACCATGGATCTCCATGCCGACCAGATACAAGGATTCTTCAACGTACCCGTAGACCACCTGTATGCTTCTGGTGTCCTGCTCCCCTATCTGCAGGGGCTGAAACTCAAGGACCTGGTCATTGCTTCGCCCGATGTAGGCGGTTCAAAGCGCGCCAACACCTATGCCAAATATCTGGGCTGTCCCCTTGTGCTCTGCAATAAAACCCGTGCCCGTGCCAATGTAGTAGCCAGTATGCAGATCATTGGCGAAGTAGAAGGCAAGAATGTGGTCATCGTCGATGACATGGTCGATACCGCAGGCACCATCACCAAGGCCGCCGACCTCATGATGGAGGCAGGTGCCACCAGCGTTCGTGCCTGCGCCTCTCACTGTGTGATGAGCGGCCCCGCCAGCGACCGTGTTCAAGAGTCGGCCTTAGAGGAAATCGTCTTCACCGACTCCATTCCTTACACCCAGCGTTGTGCCAAGGTGAAGCAGATCAGCGTTGCCGACATGTTTGCAGAAACCATCCGCAGAGTGATAGAGAACGAAAGCATCAGCGACCAATACCTCGTATAATGACAACGATGAAAAACAGCATATTTTCAGCCTTATTGCTTGCCGTCCTCCTACTCGCCAGTTGCCAGTCAAACACATGGAAGGTAGAAGGCACAGCCAGCGGAATAGCCGACGGCGACACCATTTTACTATACGACGGCATAAGCGAATTTCCTTTAGACACCATTGTCGTTCAGGAAGGAAAGTTTGAATTAGAAGGTCAGGCCGACAGCGTGATGCTATACATGCTCTACTGCGACAAAGCCTCGCAGCAAGGCACCATGTTCTTCACCGAGCCAGGCACCATCAAGATTTCCTTGGCCAAAAGCGAAGTTCCCGTTGTGTCAGGCACCCCTGCCAACGATGCCTGGCAAGAGTTCGTTAACCTGCAGATGGACTACAGTCAGAAGATGCAGGAAAAAGCCATGAACCTCTACAACGAGAACGTTGCCGAAGACCAGCGTATGGCCATCTACGAGCAATACATCGGCTTGCAGAACGAGATGAACGAAAAGGTCATCCAACTCATCAAGGATAACCTTGGCAACGAGATGGGCTACTATCTCTTCGTGGAACTGGCCTTTAGCGGCGAACTGTTCACCAACGAGCAGATTGTCACCTTCATCGGCATGATGCCAGAGAAGTTCAAACAACGTGAATCTGTCAAAACCCTTGAAAACAGGTTTGGCAATGCAGGCAAGACCGAAGTGGGAAAAACCATTGAGAACTTCACACTGCGAACACCCGACGGCGAAAACATGGACCTCCGCTCGGAAATAAGCAAGAACAAGATTACTGTACTTGATTTCTGGGCATCGTGGTGCGGCCCCTGCTGCGAAGAAATGCCGTTCATGAAGCAGATGCTTGAGGAAAACCAGGAAAAAGGCCTTGGCATCATCGGCATCTCACTCGACCAAGACAATGAAGACTGGACCAATGCCATCGCCCGTCTGGGATTAACCTGGCCACAAGCCATTGACGACGAAGGCAAACTGGCAGAAGCCTTCCTAATCACAGCCATTCCCTATACCGTCATCTTAGACCAGAATGGCGTCATTCTGGCAAAAGAACTTCGCAGGGAAGCACTCAGTCAATTTATAAAGGAGAAATTAGAGGACTGAGTGGTTAGAGGTTAGAGGTTAGTGGTGCACTAACCTCTAATTTTATTATTGAGCGGAAACACCACGCTGGGCTTGAAGGTCTTAGCCTCCTCAAACTCCATCATGGCATAGGAAATAATGATAACCGTGTCGCCCACCTGCACCTTTCTGGCTGCGGCGCCATTCAGGCATACACATCCGCTACCGCGTTCACCTTTTATAATATAGGTTTCAAAGCGCTCACCATTATTATTGTCGACCACCTGAACCTTTTCACCCGCAATCAGGTTGGCAGCATCCATCAGATCCTCGTCGATGGTAATGCTCCCCATATAGTTAAGATTAGCCTCAGTAACCTGCACACAATGCAACTTCGACTTCAACACTTCTATCATCATGACACTATTCCTTATATTTAATATGGTCAATCAGACGAATAGGCGTCTTGCCGCAATACACCGTTATACAGCCCACCACATAAGGTGAATCGTCCCAGTTCTCTATGTTTTGCAAGGTGTTGCCATCGACAATGGCGAAGTATTCCACCTCCAAACCATCAACGGCATTAATGTCAGCCACAACCTTGTCGTGCGTCTCCTGCAGCGAATGCGTCTTCGCAAAGGCCACGCTTTCCGACAACGCCTTGTAGATGGCAGGGGCAATAGCCCTCTCATCAGGAGTCAGCAAAGCATTGCGGCTGCTGCGGGCCAGACCGTCGTCATCGCGCACGATAGGACACTCAACGATCATCACCGGCAACTGCAGATGCCTTACCATGGCCTTGACCACCGCAATCTGCTGCCAGTCCTTCTCACCGAAATAAGCCTTGTCAGGACGAACAATATAAAACAGGCGGCTAACCACCTGACACACGCCATTGAAATGGCCGGGCCTATGTGCGCCCTCCATCACCGTAGACACTGGCGGATACTCAAACTGTCGTCTGTCAGGTGTAGGATACATCTCCTCTACCGACGGCGCAAGCACATAGTCAGCCCCGCATTTCTCCAGCAAGCGGCAGTCAGCCTCAAGGTCACGCGGGTAATTCTTCAAGTCGTTCTTATCGTTGAACTGCGTCGGGTTTACGAACACCGACACCACAGTCACATCATTTTCCTTCACACTCCGTCTGACGAGCGAGGCATGCCCCTCGTGCAGCGCCCCCATCGTGGGCACCAGTCCAATGGTTTTCCCCTGCTTTCTCTCGTCGAAGAGCACGTTTTGTAAGTCAACAATCTTTTGAAAAACTCTCATTTATCTATTTTCAATTCACAATTCACAATTCATAATTCATGAAATCGGGGTGCAAAATAACAACAAATTTCGCAAATAAGGAAAAAAAAGAGTAAAAATTACCCTATAAAATGTCACTTTTTCCTAAAAACCAACAATTCCTGCTGTATTTTTCATTATTTTTTCGTACCTTTGCATGGTTTAAACAAAGAATATGGCAAAGAAGAAGATTCTATTCATCAATCAGGAGATTGCACCCTATGTTCCCGACAACGAGATGTCAATCATGGGTCGCGAACTGCCGCGCACCATCCAGGAGCAGGGTCACGAGATCCGCACGTTCATGCCCAAATGGGGCACCATCAACGAGCGTCGCGGCCAGTTGCACGAAGTGATAAGGCTTTCAGGCATGAACCTTATCATCAACGACACCGACCACCCACTTATCATCAAGGTGGCCTCCATCCAGTCAGCACGTGTGCAGGTGTATTTCATTGACAACGACGACTACTTCGTCAAGCGCCAAATGGCAAAAGATGAAACCGGAGCCGACTATGCCGACAACGGCGAGCGAGCCATATTCTTTGCCCGTGGCGTGCTTGAGACGGTAAAGAAACTGCGCTGGGTGCCCGACATCATCCATTGTCAGGGATGGATGAGCGCCGTCGTTCCCCTCTACATCAAGACCGCCTATCACGACGAGCCCTCCTTTGCCAACACAAAGGTGGTGACCTCGCTGTTCTCGAAGAACCTGAGCAGCCCCCTTGAGCCCACCTTCAAGCAAAGCGTCGAGTTCCGCGATGCCAAGGCCGCCCTGCTCGCGCCCTATGCCGACACCTTCGACTTCGACGAACTGAACAAGTTGGCCATAGACTATAGCGACGGCGTCATACAGGCCGAGAAGAGCGTAAGCAAGGCCCTGCTCAAGCATGCAAAACAGAAGAACATACCCCTGCTGGACTATCAGGAAGACGCACTCGGCACCTACGAAGCCTTCTACGACCAGATATGCCCCGATTCGGACAATTGAACATTGACCATTGAACATTGACCATTGATAAAAGAAAATGAATAGAATCATGTATATGGCTGGTGTCGCCCTTGCGGCAATGGCCATTTCTTCTTGCGACGAAGACACACTCACCATAGGCCAGTCGCTCACAGGCAACGCAGACAAACTCGACGTCACCGCCACGGCCTATCCCGTCGCCACCCGCACCATTGTGGCCGACTCCGTCTTCACGCTCAGCAGCACCTGCTACCTCGGCCAGATAAAAGACCCTGAAACCAACACAAACGTAAAGAGCGAGTTCACCACACAGTTCCACCTGCTCGAGTATTTCAGCATAGCCCCCGAAGGCAAGGTGCTGTCCAAATACAACGACATGGCTGCCGCCGACTCGTGCGACATCATCCTCTTCCTCAACTCACCCTTCAACACCGCCGACAGCCTGCAGGCCGTAAAGATGCAGGTCAGCGAACTGCTCAACCCCATGGAAGAAGGCATGCGCTACTATTCCAACTACGACCCCGCAGCCCACGGGCATCTCAGGACCGACGGGCTTCGCAAAGGCAAGATGTTCACCTATCTGAACCTGACCGACCCCGACAGCGTAAGAGCCGGAACCTATTACTACGACAACATACGCATTACCCTCAACGAGCCCTACACCGACCTGCAAGGCAACACCTACAACAACTACGGCACCTACCTGCTGCAGCAATACTACCGTCATCCCGAATACTTCAAGAACTCATACACCTTCACGCACCGCGTGTGCCCGGGCTTCTTCTTCGAGATCACCGACGGCTACGGCTTCTACTCTGAAGTCTCCGACATAGGCCTGCGCACCTATTACACCGTTCAGGGTGACACCTCCGTAGTCAACACCGCCTTCACCATTGCAGGCACCAAGGAAGTGTTGCAGACCACCTATGTCACCAACGACATGGACAACATTCGCAACATGGCCGCCGAGACCACCCACACCTATCTCAAGTCGCCCGCAGGGCTCTTCACCGAAGTAACCCTCCCCGTGGCCGACATAATGACCGGCCATCAGACCGACTCGCTTCTGGCAGCCAAGATTGTGTTTCAGCGCATCAACAACAACAGCAGCGACGACCGCCAACTCAGCATCCCCCCGTCGGTGCTGATGCTGCCGAAAGACAGCCTGACCACCTTCTTCGAGAACAAGAACGTGCCCGACAACAAGAGCGCCTTCCTCACCACCTTCCAGTCAGCCACCAACACCTACGAGTACACCAACATCTCGTCGATCATCACCCTGCTGTGGCACGCCAGGACACAAGGCCTCGCCGCTAATCCCAACTGGGAAGCCGAGCACCCCGACTGGAACAAGGTGCTCCTCGTGCCTGTCACCTATACCACCACCTCGTCCTCCTCATCCACACCCGTCAGCATGGAGCACAGCATGATGCTCACCAGCACCCGCCTTGTAGGAGGACGCGACAATCCTTACGACCCCATCACCATCAATGTGGTCTATGGCAAATTCTTTACTAAATAAAGCGGCATAGCCGAGCGTAAGCAATAACCCTCATGGCCGACGGATACTTAGAAAAGCATCAGCAAGACTACGAACAGCGCAAGGCCAACTACCTGCGCCGCAAGCAGCACCTGCCGCCGCTTAAGAACAGGCCTGCCAGGCCAGACGACGAGGCGCTGTAAGTTCGATATCAAGATTAAAAAGGCCCCGGCTTGCATTTCTGCAGGTCGGGGCCTTGTGCACTTATAAAGTTCTGCAAAAGCAGGTTTATCAAAAGTAAGTATTACTCTGACAACATCGTCAAATGCTCCTGTGCCGATATTGTTGTGGCAAGCAGGATCGCAACAATCAATTATAATATTCTCATCATTTTCATTTTCTTTTGCCTTTCTTTTACAAATCTATCACTTTTCTTTCTAATTCACTCAATATCAGTTTGTTATGTCGAGTGACAGATTTTTTAATCTATCACTATCTGTCACTCGCAGTAAAACAAGTTGTTTTACCTTCGAAAACCCCATACTTTGCTGTATAAAACACCATAGTTTGGAGAGTAAAACAACTTGTTTTACTTTGTTGAATCATATCTCTTCTACTTTGAAAACGGAGCCTTTATTGGTTCGCTTGTGCTCATACCCCATTTTATTCAGCCTCTTTCCCACTTCAACATCTGTTCCTTTCGCAATCGTAAACGTGGGGAACAGTTTTTCGAGTTTCTTCATAATCAGTTGCAGCGATACGTAAGCAGCCTCCTCGGATGTCTCCTCGGGCGACATAAAGGTGAGTGCTATCATTTGTTCATAACTGTTCACCTGCTGGAACGCCTCGTTCTGTTGCATGATTCGCGCATTCTCCTCGTCTTCAAACCAGTAGCGACGTCCCTGCTCCAGTTCGGCATTGAGTTGCGCGTAGAGTTGGTTGTGGTTGACGATGCCCGTATTGTCTATCTCATCGGCATAGACGCAGATAAAACGGCGTGAGCCCGTTGGGTCAGTAAGTGGACGGCGGTTGTTGGTGGTGGCGATGAACGAGGCAAAACGCTGGCGTTCTTCCATCACTCTACCATAGGGCGGACGGAATTTAATGTCGTGTTTGGAGATGAGGTATTTCAAGATGGGCTGTTGCGACTTAGACATCGCATCAAACTCGTCGATATTGATGAGCGCATAGCCTGACATGGCGAGAAAGATATCATTATCGTTCTTCATCGACAATCGGTCGTTGAAATAGACCTGCAGGTATTCCGGAAGCAGACGTTTGCAGAAGGTGGTCTTTCCTGAGCCTTGCGGACCAATGAGCAGGGGCACGATGGCATTGCCGTGCTGACGGTCCTTGCCAAGCCACTGAGCCACCATTGAGAGCATCCATGTGTGGAAGTCGTGCTCCCAATAGGGATTATCGGTTTTGACGCGTCGTGCCAGTTCGCCCACATAGTCATGTTTCCCATTCCATTTAGGCAGATGCTTGATGTAGTCCTCCATCGGATAATACTTAGGAATAAGGTTGGAGTCGATGTAGCGATTCAAGTCCTTGTCCCACGATTCCACGCCAGCCTTCAAGGCCTTGAGGGCCATTGTGTTGCGCGCTGCCTGATCCAGAGGCTGGAACCCATAGCCCACGGCATTCATCCTATATTCCGGGGTGCCTGTCATCACGTTCAGGCGCAGGGTGTAATGCTCCTTCATGTAGGCCTCGGTCTTAAACCCTTGCCAGCGACGAACTCTACATGAGTGCCAAGCAGTTGCAACACAGCATGAGAGCATCAAAAGCCACGAAAGGCTTGGTTGTTACCGATACCGACCTGATAGGTTTTCCTCAGAATCGTTTCCAGATGGATCTCTACTATGATGGTGAGTGTTTCATCTATACTGACGGGCTGTCAAAATTCATTGTTCATCCTAACTATATGATGAAGATTTGCCGCGATGTAGCTGCTCGCGTAAATTTCATCACAGCCACAAGAGTGAAAGACCCAGCAGAGTTCACACTGCCCAAATATAGGAAAATATAAAAAAACTGGCCACACGTGACCAGTTCTATATTTGAGTGAAAGAATCCAAGCGGCAAGGTCGAATTGCTCATCATCACGCAGATGCCACCGTTCCGCACAT
>CAMHDT010000015.1 GCA_946183985.1 uncultured Prevotella sp. | reverse complement strand
TCATCCCCCAGATTGAGAAGTTCGTTTGTTGGGTCATCAAGTCGAAGAAGGTGGATGAGGAAGAGGATTTCCGCCTGCATTTCATTACTGCCGGCTTCATGAAGACCCCGGAACTCTCGGTGCTCGAGGCACAGAAGGAGATACAGTCGTTCTCAGAGCGTATGCAGCGCATGTTCGGCATGGTGCAGGAACTGCTCAACCTCTCGTCGAGCCTGCATAATAAAGAGAAGAACACCGAGACCGAGTTCAACAAACTCTTCACCCGCATTGAGAAGTACGAGAGCATCAGCGACAACATGGAACTGGAGATTGCCAAGTATCTGGAAAGCGTGAGCGATGCCCATCTCTCTGACGAGACCAAGGGCAAGATACGCGCCATGCTGCGTGAGGTGAGCGAACTGGAGTCGATAGGCGATGCCTGCTACAACATGGCGCGCACCATCAACCGCAAGTATGCTGCCAAGGAAGACCATTTCATCGAGAAACAGTACAACCATCTGCATCAGATCATGGGGCTCACCGACCAGGCCCTGACACAGATGAACCGTCTGCTGGGCGGCCGCAAGGAATCGTACGATGTGAACCGCACTTTTAATATAGAAAACGAGATCAATAACTACCGCAACCAACTCAAGGCGCAGAACATCATCGATGTGAACAACCACGAGTACACCTATGCCGAGGGCACCATCTACATCGACCTGGTAAACGAGTGCGAGAAACTGGGCGACTATGTGGTCAACGTGGTCGAGGCCCGCATGGGCACGCGGCAGAAAGAAGCCTGATATATCATGATGAGACGACATGTTCTGATATTGGCTATGGTCCTGTGTGGCATTATGACTGCCGGTGCGCAGAGCAGTTACTGGCTCGACAAGGCCAAGGGCTACATGCGCGAGGTGGAATACTATAACCGCCAGGCCGAGGGGCATGAGCGCGATGCCGACTACTACAACCGTCAGGCACAGTCGTATATGCGCGATGCCGACTACTACTCGCGCCGCAACAATCCCGACAAGGCGCAGACCTACACCCGCTGGGCCAGGGAGGCTACCGACAAGGCACAGACACGTATGCGCTGGGCTCAGGAGTCGCGTGAAAAAGCCGCCCGTTATTCCCGTTGGGCCCAGGAGGCTTTGGAGAAAGCACAGCGTGAAAGGTGAGCAATAAGCGCGAAGCAAAACCACAGCACAAGGCGTGTTCGTTGCCAAGCAATAGATACTGAAAATAAATTTTGGCCAGAATTTTTACGATTCTGGCCAAAATTCTTTTAATTCTGGCCAAAATTTCTTACCTTTGCACCCGCAATTCAAGGGGTGCCAGGCTGTTTGCCCGGCTGAGATGATACCCTCTAAACCTGATTCGGGTAGTGCCGACGTAGGGATGGATTATAAGTATCAAAACAAAACGACCCCCTTTTTGTTCATTATTTATTAATTTAAAAAAATTAGAAAAAGGGAATGAAAAAGATTCTTTTGGGAATGACGGCACTCATCGCCATGAGTGCAACGGCGCAGGAAGCAACCGACTCGATGAAGTTGGAACGCCTGCAGGAAGTAGTGGTCAGTGGCGTGCGCACACAGAAAAACGCGCCCTTTGCCACAGCCAACATCAAGAAGGCTGAACTCAGCAACTTCTCTACCACGGGCAGGGAACTGCCCTTCCTCTTTGCCCGCACACCCGGCGTGCTGGCATGGGGCGAGAACGGACTGGGCACGGGCACCACTTATATGCGCATACGCGGTGCCGCAGACTCGCGCATCAACGTGACCCTCGACGGCGTGCCCCTCAACTCGCCCGAAGACCAGTGTGTGTACTGGGCCAACATGAACTCATACGCATCGCTGCTGGGCAGTGTGCAGATTCAGCGTGGCGTGGGCACGTCAACCAATGGCGACGGTGCTTTCGGCGGCTCTATAGCGCTGGCATCGAAAGCACCGGCACAGCAGGCTGGCGGCGAACTGTCGGCCTCCTATGGCTCCTACAACACCTACAACGTGGGTGGCAATTTCTCAACAGGCCTGCTGTGGAACCACCTGATATTCGATGGTGCCTATCACGAGACCAACACCGACGGATTCGTTCACGGCACCAGCGGACGCTCGGGCTCTTACTATGCCGGACTGGCATGGATGGACGAAAAGTTTGTGGTGCGCTATAAGAACTTCGGCAATTTTGAGAAGACCGGGCAGGCATGGAATGGCGTCACTGCCGGCAATGGCGACTATTCGCTCATGGATGGTAACTACGACGATGGCTCATGGCAATATACCACCGCCACAGGCATCAAAACCTATAAGGACATGTGGGAGGCTGGATTGGGACGCTATAATAGCCTCTATGAGTATCTGAAGACCGATGAAACCGGCCTTTTCGTGAAAGGTGCCAACGGCCAGTATCAGACGGAGCGCTACCAGATGAGCCCGTTTGAAAACTATTGGAACAAGACCACCGACAACTTCTGGCAGAGCCACAACTTCCTTTCGGCCGCTGCCGACTTCAACGACCACTGGAAGGCTACCGCTACGCTCCACTATACCCACGGCTATGGATACTACAAGGAGTTCCGGCCAAATAACAAACTGAAGAAGTTCGGACTTAGCGAGCCTGGTCTGGAGAAGACTGACTTCGTGCGCAAGAAGGGCTATTATCAAGATGCCTATGGCGTGGTGGGCAGCGTGAACTATACCGACGGGCACTGGGATGTGATTGGCGGTCTGTCGCTGCAGCAGTTTGAGAGCGACCATTTCGGCTATCTCACTTACATTGCCAACCCGTCGCTGAGTGCACGCGTACTGTCTGATGGTGACTATCAATATTACGACAGTTACTCTAAGAAACTTGACGGCAACGTTTATCTGAAGGCTGCCTACAATATCAATACACAGTGGAAAGCCTTTGCCGATATGCAGTACCGCCATGTGGGCTATAAGACCAGCGGTATCAACGATAAGTTCTATGAGGAGAGCGGGCGCTGGGCCAACCAGCCGCTGAACATCGATGAAACCTACGATTTCTTCAATCCCAAGGCGGGCCTCAGTTGGAATTTCGGATCGCACCATGCCTATGCCTCGGTGGCCATGAGCCATCGCGAGCCGCAGCGCGACAACTTTACCGACAACTTCCACTACCCCCTTCCCAAGGCCGAGAGTGTGCTGGACTATGAGGCAGGCTATACCTTCTCATCGCGTCTTTTCAGGGCTGGCGCCAACTTCTACTACATGGACTACACCAACCAGTTTGTGCAGACCGGCGAGCAGAGCGAGATAGGCGAGTTGCTGACCACCAACATCAAAGAATCCTATCGCATGGGCGTTGAATTGTTTGCTGCCGTAGACTTATGCCCGCTGCTCACCATTGAGGGCAACGCTGCATTCAGCGAGAACAAACTTAAGGACTTTACCGAGATGGCATCGGTAGACTGGGACGACTCGTTCCGGCCCATACATTACGACGATGCCACGCTGGCCTTCTCGCCGTCGGCCATTCTCAACGGTTTCATCGACTTCCATTACCACGGGCTGCAGGCCACCTGGCACACCAACTTCGTCTCGCGGCAGTATCTCGACAACACCGAGAATCGTGACCGCTCGCTGCCCTGCTATTCGGCATCCGACATCGCACTGGCCTATTCCTCCAAAGTCACCAAGGTCAGTCCGCTCAAGGAAGTGGTGCTTTCGCTCACCATGAACAATGTGTTCAACCGCCGTTATGCCGCCAGCGGATGGGTTTACAGCAGCATTCTTGAAGGCTATAATCATCCCAACGAAAACCGCTACTATCAGATAGGATTCATTCCCATGGCCGGGCGCACCGTCATGGGTGCTGTCACGCTCAGGTTCTGACCTGTTACCGCATGGAAACGACGATCATGCTGTGGCCTGATATCTTCCACTTCATGTCCTTGGCACTGCAGGCCATAGCCACCTATATCGAAGGACACCGGCTCGAGGTCATCTCCATGACCATCGGGTTGGTGTATCTTTGGTGTGAATACCGCGCCAGCATACTTCTATGGATTGTGGGCATTGTCATGCCGCTGGTCGATATTGTGCTCTACTGGCAGAACGGGCTCTATGCCGACTCGGCCATGGATGGCTACTATGCACTGGCCGCCGTCTATGGGTTCATCGTGTGGAAATGGGGCAAGACTGTCAGCACAGACAAACAGCAGAGGCCCATCACGCACTTCCCCTTGCGGTTGCTCTTGCCCGTAGGCCTCGTGTTTCTGGCAGTCTGGGCCGCGGTCTATGTGTGGCTGTGCTATCTGGACTCCACCGTGCCCGTGTGCGACAGTTTCGTCAATGCACTCTGTATCGTGGGCATGTGGGCCTTGTCGCGCAAATATCTGGAACAGTGGTACATCTGGATGGTAGTCGATATCATCAAGACTGCACTCTATGCCTACAAGGGCATACCTGTCAAGGGCAGTTACTATGCCCTCAGCGTTATCATCGCCATCATGGGCTATCGCAAGTGGCGCCAGATGATGGTTCAACAGCAATACCAATAACAACATAGAGCCATGAACGTACAAATTGAAGAATCGTGGAAACGGCACTTGAAACCTGAGTTTGAGAAACCTTATTTTGAGCGCCTCACGCAAAGTGTGCGCTCGGAGTATAGCAGCGGTGTCTGCTATCCGCCGGGACGGCTCATCTTCAACGCCTTCAACTTGTGTCCATTCGACAAGGTGAAGGTGGTTATCTTGGGACAGGACCCCTATCATGAGCCTGAACAGGCCCATGGTCTGAGTTTCTCGGTGCAGGATGGTGTTCCTTTCCCGCCGTCGTTGCAGAACATCTTCAAGGAGATTGAGGCCGACCTGGGCACGCCCGTGCCGTCAACGGGCAACCTGCAGCGCTGGGCCGAGCAAGGCGTGCTGCTGCTCAATGCCACGCTCACCGTACGAGCCCATCAGGCCAACAGCCATGCCACGCTGGGGTGGCAGAACTTTACCGATGCGGCCATCAGTGCACTGGCCACCCACAGGCAGCATTTGGTGTATATGCTTTGGGGCGGTTTCGCACGGTCGAAGGCTTATATGATCAACCGTCAGCAGAATCTTGTGCTCGAGTCCGTCCACCCCTCGCCTTTGTCGGCCAACCGCGGCGGCTGGTTCGGTCAGCATCAGTTCTCACGCTGCAATGCCTATTTACAGCAAAACAACATAGAACCCATTATCTGGTAGCATCATCTATTATATATATTGGTATGACAGACATTCCTCCCATTCTCCAGATCGGCGATATTCTTCTTTCGTCGGACATCATTACCGAAACATTCTGCTGCGACCTCGAAACATGTCGTGGGGCCTGCTGTATTGAGGGCGATGCAGGTGCACCCGTCACCTTGGACGAGGTGATGCAGATAGAAGATAGTGTAGACCGCGTGTGGAACGGACTGAGTGCTTCGGCACAGGCCGTCATCGACAGGCAGGGGGTGGCCTATACCGATCAGGAAGGCGACCTGGTGACCAGCATCGTGGGGGGCAAGGATTGCGTGTTTACCTGTTATGACGACTTGACGCTGGCTGACGGCACTGTGGTTAAGGGCTGCTGTCTGTGTGCCCTGGAGAGAGCCCATCGTGCCAATGCCGAGGCTTCTCCGTTTGTCAAGCCTGCCAGTTGTGCGCTCTATCCCATCCGCGAAAAAACCTTCAGCAACGGTACCGTGGCCCTCAACTATCACCGTTGGGACATCTGTCGCTGCGGACGCGAAAAAGGGAAGGCACTTGGCCTTCCCCTCTATCAATTCCTTAAAGAACCGCTGGTGCGCCGTTTCGGACAGGCGTGGTACGACGAACTGTGTGCCGTTGCATGCCAACTGACTGTCGCCGGCGACTCGCGCTAACACCCATCGGTCTGCATCTTAACTTCTTCTGTAGACCGATGGCGTTACACCCACGTTATCCTTGAAGTATTTCCCCATGAGCGACTGGTTGGGGAAATTCAGTTCCTCGGCTATTTCCTTTATGCTCTTGGTAGTGTTTTTCAGCAGCACCCTTATCTCAAGCGTCACATAGTTGTCTATCCACTCGTTGGGGGTGCGCCGGCTCACCTGCTTCACTATCTCACTCAAGTATTTCGGCGTGATGCAGAGTTGCTCGGCATACCAACTCACGCGCCGCTCATGGTGGCAGTTCTCTTCCACCATCTTTATGAACCGTGTGAAGATAGCGTCATTACGGAACTGCCGTCTGTTGTCAATGTCATCCTGCTGTACCTGATAGATCACATTGCTCAGGTCGTAGAACATGGCCAGCATCAATGTGCGCAGCAATTCTTTGCGGAAGTGGTTGGTGTTGTCGTTCAGGCGTGACTTGATGACTTGAAAGTAGTTTTCAAACACCTGCTGTTCCTTTTCGTTGAAGTGCATCACAGGGTGATTGCGCGAATACAGGAACAGTGCCGACACATCGCTTACATTGCGGATAATCTCATGGAAGAAGTTCATCGAGACCACCATGCATAGCGCTTCAAAGTCGTCGGACGGCAGATAGTGGTCTACCACATGGCGTTCGGATATGATAATGGCATCGCCGGGCTCTACTTGAAACTCCTTGGTGTCGACAGTGTAGCGTACCGTTCCCTTGGTACACAGGCCAATGAAGATGAAGTTCATGCGCCGTGCCGACCGTGGTATGGGGGCCTTCTTGATATTGTCGATGATGAGCAGGTCGTCGCCGATGAAGCCGCCTGTGTTGTGGCGCTTCAATACCTGAATGTCGCTGTCTTTGATGTTATCCATGGATATGTTTTGTTTGGCCGGCTTTTATTTTTAGGACGCAAGTCTTTCCATTGAAAACAATTTTTACTGTTCCGCTTTTCTGAGCCTTAATGGCGGCCGTCTGCACCTTGCCGTCCTGCCATGTCATGCTCACCTCGTAGCCGCCGCGGGCACAAATACCGGTGACCTGGCCCTTGTTCCATGCCGATGGCAGTGCGGGC
Source organism: uncultured Prevotella sp. (assembly GCA_946183985.1). GTDB lineage: Bacteria > Bacteroidota > Bacteroidia > Bacteroidales > Bacteroidaceae > Prevotella. The sequence continues at coordinate 22,764 of CAMHDT010000015.1, read as the reverse complement.
AGCAGTTCGATGGTGGTCTGCGGGGTGGCGAGTGGCGAGTATTGCGATTGCACCAGCATCTCACAGACACCGGCGGTGCCGCCGAAGTTACCGTCAATCTGGAAGGGTGGGTGGGCATCGAACAGGTTGGGGTAGGTGCCACCGCCCTGACCTTTGCGGCGTGGGCCTGCCGGCACATACTCCAGCAGTTTCTGATAGATGTGGAAGGCCTGGTCGGCGCGGTGCAGGCGTGCCCACAAGTTGATGCGCCAGCCCGTGCTCCAGCCTGTGGTGCGCTCGCCTTTCTGTATGAGGGTCTGCTCGCAGGCTTTCAGCAGCGTAGGTTCAGTGAGATGATGGCCGGGATAGAGTCCTATGAGGTGACTCTGGTGGCGGTGGTGCGGGTCGTAGTCGCGCCAGTCGTGATACCATTCGTTCAGATCGCCCTCGTGCCCAATGGTGTAGGGATGCAGGCGCTGCAGTGCCTGGCGGTAGTCCTCTACATTGTCGCCGCAGAGTGTTCCTGCCTCAATGGTGTTGGTCAGCAGTTCGCGAATGATAGCCATGTCGGCCGTAGAGCCATAGCAGGTCATGCCATGGTAGCCCTCGTCGGTCACATATTCGTTTTCGGGCGAGGTGCTGGGGGCCGTAATCAATTCCTGCGGGTTGTGGGGATTCTCGATGAGCCAGTCCAGGCAGAAGTCGGCAGCGCCCTTCATCAGGGGATAGACCGTTTGGCGCAGGTATTGCTCATCTTGCGTAAAAAGATATTTTTCCCATAGTGTCTCTACCAGCCAGGCACCGCCCATGGCCCAGTTGGCCCATTCTGGCTTCTCGTTTTTCTCGCCTACGGGATTGGCCATGGCCCAGATGTCGCTGTTGTGTCCTGCCGACCATCCGCGGCTGATGCCGTAGTAGTTGCGTGAGGTGTACTGTCCGTTGTGGGCCAGTGCCTTGACAAACCCGTCCATGGGCTGTGCCATCTCGGACAGGTTGGCCACGAAGACGGGCCAGTAGTTCTCTTCCAGGTTAATGTTGATGGTATAGTTGCCGCGCCAAGGAGCCTTCAGATGGGGATTCCACAGACCTTGCAAGTTGGCAGGCACGGCTGGCGTGCGCGAACTGCTGATGAGCAGGTAGCGCCCGTACTGAAAGTAGAGCGTCTCCAGATAGCGGTCTATCTCGTCGGTGCCTTTGTTGTAGGCCTTCACCAGCGAGTCGGTAGGCAGCAGTTGACCAGCCGCGGTGTTGCCGATGTTAAGGCTCAGACGGTTGTAGAATTGCCGGTAGTCGGCCAGGTGGCGTGCCATGACCTCATCGAAGGTCACGTTATGTGTGTGCCATGCGCGGTCCATGGCTTTGTCGAGATAGGGTGCTCCCTCGTTCACGGGGTGTTTGTCGAAGCCGTTGAAACTGGTCTCATTGACAAAATAGATGGTGGCGGCCGTCACGTTGTTGAGTTGCAGGGTGGTATCAGTAGCCACAACGGTGCCCCCATCGTTCTTCACCCGCACCACCGAGCAGAAGTGTATGGTCTCGCGTTCATTGCCTGTGGCATGGCCGGTGAGTGTGAGTTGGCCGGCTGATGCTTTGACACGGTGGCTCAGCAGCGAGGTGATGCCGATGGTGGTATTGATGCTTTGCGGTGCTGAGGCAGTGAGTCGGATGGCAATGAGTTGGTCGGGATGTGATGCCACATACTGCCAGGTATAGGTCACGCTACCTTTCTGGTAGGTTACGCAGGCTGTGGCCGAGTCGAGGCTCAGCCATCGGCGGTAGCGGGTGGGCTCTGCCGTGTTGCCATCGGTGAGGCAGAGTGTGGCCAGCGGCATATAGTAACTGCTGTTGTGACCCTGTACGTGCAACTGTAGCGAGTCGGCCAGGGCATAGTTCTCGGCAAACAGAGCCTTCCTTATCTCTGGAATCCACTTCGAGGCACCCTCGTCCTCATGTTTGTCTATGGGCTTTCCTGACCACAGTGTGATGTCGTTCAGTTGTACCATGTCGTTGTCGGCATTACCATAGACCAGTGCGCCCAGTCGGCCGTTGCCCAGTGGCATCGACTCTTCGAAATAGGTGGCAGGCTTGTCATACCATAGTTGCATGGCGGGCTGCTGTGCCCATATGTTCATTACCATGCATGATGTGATGAGTAGTAATATCCGTTTCATGGCTGCAAAGTTACGGAAAAACGAGGGCAAAACAAAGAAACATGTTTCTTTTTTTTGCTGGGTGGCGGGAAATTATGGCTATAATTAAATGAATTATGGCTATAATTGAAAGAATTATGGCTATAATTTAAAACAAGGCCCCGTCCGCTGATAAATCGCGGACGGGGCGTGGGGCTGACAGACGGGCTGTCTTGCGGGCTTGTTTAGCGCAGGGCATAGAACACATCGCCGCTGACGGCAATACGTACCTGCTCGAGACCGGCCATGTCGTTGGTCACGGTCAGAATCTGTCCGTTCTGCAGGTTGGCCTGTATGGTGCCGTCGGCATTGAAGCGGAAGATCTCCTTGGTCACGCCGTCCTGTGTTATCGACCATGAGTCGGTGGCCTCATCGTGGGTGAACACGGTAATCTCGCCGGTGGGGGCCTTCACCTCATAGCCGTTCTTCAGGGTCTTCACGGCATAGTAGCGGCCGTCCTGTCCCATTACCTGGCGGGTCTCGCCGGCTGCCATGGGGTTGTTGCCGCTCCAAAACTCGATGGTGTTGAGCACCAGCGCGTCGACAAAGAGGCACACACTGCCAACGATGGGCTGGAGGATGAGACCCACGATGCCGTTGACGAACTTGTTGCTGGTCATGTTGCACTGCCACTGCTCATATTTGTTGAAGAGGCTGAACGAACCGATACACGATGTGCTGAGCAGCGAGCCTGCCATGAGCACAACAATGGCTTTGATGGATAGTTTTTTCATGTCAATTTGTTTTTTATGGGTTGATAATCGATGGCAAATTTACACAAATTCCTGTAAACGGCCTATATTTTAACAGAAAAACTGCTGATTAACTGTCGGAAGAGTGCGTTGTGGCGCAAAATCTGCCCGTTGCCCACCATAATCATCTGCCTGCGTGCGCGTGTGAGGGCCACATTGAGTTTGCGGTCTACGGGCTGCCCGTCGTAGTCATAGGTGTTGGCGGTGAGGAAGTCGAGTTGATAGAGACGGCTCACGGTGAACGAATAGATGATGACCTCGCGCTGCGAGCCTTGGTAGCGCTCCACGGTGTCGATGGTAATCTGCTGGAGACTGTCGTCGGATGGCGCAAGGGTGGCTATGGCCTGACGGATGGCATCGATCTGGTTGCGGTAGGGTACGATGATGCCAATTGTTTTCTCGGGATCGAACTGCGGACCGTAGAAGCGTTGCAGGCGCAGCACGAGGTCGGCCACGGTGCGGGCCTCGGCAGGGTTTGAGGTGTCAGCGGGGAAACCGCTGACCACAGTCTTGCTGGCCACGGTGCGGGTGTTTGGGCTGACGGAAAGGAAGACGACGCGGCGGGTCTTCAGAATGTCGTCGAGGGTATCGCGTGAAGGTGCCGCATAGTGGAGTGCTGTCTCCTGTTGATGGCTGAGTGGCACCGTCTGCAGTTGGCCATGGTAGAACTGATTGCTGGGAAACAAGGCCACATCGGGATGCATGCGCCCTTGATGGATGAGGGTGCCAGCAAACTGGGTACGCCCTTGCGCTTGTTCCCAGCGGTAAAGACGCTCGAACAGCGACTGGCGGCAGTCGGTGAGCCCTATGCCGCGCAAGAGGACATCGTCAACACGAGCATCCTCTGCGTTCTGCTGAACCACGGCGGGCAGTTGCTTGTGGTCGCCAATGAGCACGAAACGGTCTATCTGGGGATGGCTGAGCAGACCGATGAGCGAGGGCTCCAGAATCTGTGATGCCTCGTCGACAATGGCCAGCGAGAAGTGTTTGACCTGAAAAATGAATGGACGGGCCTGCAGCATGGAGGTGGTGCTGACCACGATGGGCACGGTGCTGAGGCGGTGACGGATGGCGGCCAGGGTGGCATCGGCCATCTGTGCGTCGAGCAGATGGCTGTGGAAACGTTCGTCGCACGAAGCGGCGTTGCCCAGTCGCACGAAGTCAAGGCCGGTATTGCAGAGCATGGCGCAGATCTCGTCGACGGCCCGGTTGGTATAAGCCATGAGGAGGAGACCCGACGGAAAACCATCGGGAGTGGTGGCTAATTCTTCCTCAACCATGAAGCGCAGGGCCATGGAGGTCTTGCCCGTGCCCGGCGGGCCCACCAGCAGGAAATAGTCGCGGGCTTGCTTCATCTTCAGCAGAATGTCGTCGTAGTGGAGGGAATAGGCCTTGGAGAGCGTGAGGGTGGTGTCGGCCTGTGGCATGCGCTGTCCCAGCAGCAGGGCCTTGCGCTCCACTGGTGCCTGGATAAACTGGTGCAGGCTTCTGATCTGGGCATTGGCCGACATGTCGCTGCTGCCGTGTTCCACCGTCCATGGTCCTGAGCCGGTGGCAAAGATACTGGCATCCTGCTGACCGTCGTTCAGTGCAACCACTATCTCGTTGTTGTCTATTTTGCTGAGCGTGCCTTTGAAGAGAATACTGTGGCGCACATCGGGCTCGCCGTCGTAGCGGTAGAGATAGACCATGTCGCCACGGCGGAAGTTATGAGAGGTGGAGGGTGATTGGGGTAGGGTGGAGGGGGAAGGAAGAAGGGTGATGATGTCGTAGCCGCCATATTCCGATGAGCGTTCCTGCTTGGCAATGGTCAAGCAGGTGATGATGGTGCCGGCCTCCTGTTTCTCGCTGAGCGGCATGAGCCACAGGTCGGAACTGCTGCCGCCAGTGTGGTGCAGCGTCTGCTCGCTGCTGCCCAGTTTCTGGCACACCTGCTCACGGTAGACGAAGGTCATCATGCGCTGATAATAGGCGCGTTCCAATGGGTTGAGAGCGGAGAGCAGGGTGCTGAGGGCTGTAACTCCGGGCTGGATATAGTTCTGGAAGAATGCGTCGCGGCTGATGCCCTGATAGATGGTGTCGGCATTGAGCAGGGGCATGATGCGCTCAAAGCCGTCGCGGGCAATGAGCAGGTCGATGGCCGCAATCTGGTTGCGCACCTTGATGGCCTCGCGGAAGAGACCGAGGTAATAGTTCATGTGGATGAGCCCCTGCTGAGACGGATAGCGCGAATAGAGCAGTTGGGCGTCTATCTGCTCTGTGCTCTTGCGGAAGTTATAATGCAGCACGCCATAGTAGAGCATCATTTGCACATAATGGTCTTCGCGCTGCCAGCCGTAGCGGCCTTTCGTGCCACGCTCCAGGTTCATGTTCTTGCCAGCCTTCTGCTCCACAAGCAGCGACAGGTCGGCCGTCATCAGGTCCACGCGGCCCTGAAGTCCCAGTTGTTCGCAGATAAACGACGGCTCCAGCAGGGGCGTGCCCTTGATGCCTGTGCCTACACTGGCACGGATGTTACGCATCTGGCGCTCGGCGTCGCGCTTGAATTGCTCGGCATTGAACGGACTGCAGGCACAGAAGCGCAGGGCCTGCTCGCGAAAGGAGCGGCGCAAGGTCTGTGCAGTTGTGACCTCGGGGTTGTTGATAATGTCGTCGAGGGCTGCTCCAGCAAAGTTACCCAGCAGGATGGGCTGTGTGTTAGGTGCAGGCTTCAGCCGGTTCACGGTGTAGAGCAGCGGATGGTGTCCATAGTCGGTGAAGCAGGCTGCCAGTGCCGAGATGTCGACGAGGTAGTCGGGTTCTATGACGATGATGCCGGGAATAACCTTTAGTGGAGATTGGCTGACTACATGGCAGTCGAGCAGGTTCAGTTGCATGCCCTCGCGGAGAATCTTCTGCAGGTAGGCGAAGTCGCGGCCCTGGTCAGTGTTGCCGTAGTCTATCTCTATGTCGCCTTCGCCTGTGTCGGCAACGATGGTCTGTGTATCGAACGACCGCACAAGGCACCGCACATACAGTTTATTTATTTTCAAGCCCTTGGCCTGTGGATGCTGGTGTAGGGGCAGAAGGCGGAGCAGGTCGCTGGGCACCGGCACATCGAAAACGGCAGAGATGAGGAGCGACACGGCACGAAGGTCATAGAGCCACTCGGCTTGGTCTATCGGCTGGCTCATGTTAGAATGGCGGCGGGCCGCATGGATGGCGCGTCGCTGGTCGGCTTTCAAGCCTAGCGTCTTGCAGACAAAGTCTACCTGCGAAAACAGGTTGCCGAAAGTGCCTTGCTGATGGCGGCACCCTTCGGCGGCACAGAGCGCAATGATCTGATGCAACTGCCGGGTACCTGCTGTTGAGGGGGCTCCCTCAGCCAGTTCGCGACATATCAGGAATAGTTCCTCAGCCTTTTCCTTTTTCATTCTTTATTCATCACTATTCACAAGCGAATGCGCATATTCCCAGAATCTCCGATAAAACGGATGGCGGCAAAGCGTGCGACTGGCACCCAGCACAATGAGTTTCATACGGGCTCGGGTAATGGCTACGTTCATGCGGCGCAGGTCGCGCAGAAAACCTATCTGTCCTTCGTCGTTGGCACGCACCAGCGAGATAACAATGATGTCGCGTTCCTGTCCCTGAAAGCCGTCGACGGTGTTGACGCTGATGAGCGTGCGGAAAGGCTTGAAGAATTCGCGCTTGCGGATTTGCGAGCGCAGGTACTGCACCTGGGCACGATAGGGCGAGATGATGCCCACATCGAGACGCTCGCTCAAAATGCGCTCCTTTCCAATCAGTTCGAAATAGGCTTGCAGCGAGAGCAGCGTGAGCATGGCCTCAGTTTTGTTGATGCGGCCAAACGACTCGCCCACAAATTCTTCCTTACCCTCATATTCCGAGGTGTCAATCCAGGTGATGGGCAGGTCAAGGTCCAGAATGCTGCGATGTTGCACCTGAGGTGCCGCCACCATCTGGTTGTGATAGAACCAGTCGCTTGAGAAGCGCATGATGTCTTCGTGCATTCGGTATTGGATGCGCAGCAGCGTCACAACCTCTGGCTTGTTGGTGGCAATACGTTCCATCAGGGTGCGCCCCAGACCGCCTTTAAGTGCTTCATAGCATTTCACGGTGGGCGGCAGTTGACAATGGTCGCCGGCCAGGATGACACGGCTGGCACGGCGGATGGGAATCCAGCAGGCGGCCTCCAGGGCCTGGGCGGCCTCGTCAATGAAGAGTGTGCCGAACTTCATGCCGTCGAGCAGACGGTTGGCACTGCCCACCAGGGTGCAGGCAATGACACGGGCCTCGCCGAAGAGTTCGGCATTGATGCGGATTTCCAGTTCGGTGGCTCGTCCCTTCAGACTTTCCATCTTCTGGTGCCAACTGTCGCCGTGCTTGCGGCTGGCGCGCAGTTCGCGGATGGCCTTGCGGATGGCCCATAGGTGGGGATAGTCGGGGTGGCTCTCAAAACGGCGTTCGTAGGTGAACGACAGCATCTTGTCGTCGACACGGGTGGGATTGCCTATGCGCAGCACGTTGATGCCACGGTCTATGAGTTTCTCGGAGATCCAGTCTACAGCCATGTTGCTCTGTGCACACACCAGCACCTGGCTCTCGCGGCGAAGGGTCTCGTGGATGGCTTCTACCAGCGTGGTGGTTTTGCCAGTGCCGGGAGGACCATGTACAATGGCCACATCCTTGGCGCGTAGCACTTTGTTCACGGCTTGCTGTTGGGCTGTATTAAGATAGGGGAAAGTCATGTCGGCAAAGGTCAGGGATTCTGCTTTCTGCTGCGAATAGAAAAGATCGCGCAGATAGCCGAGCCGTCCTTTGGCACGCATGGTACGCTCCAGTGCCTCGAACATGAGGCGGTAACTGGTTTCGTCGAAAAAAAGTTGGACGCCTATTTGGCCGTCGCTCACCTGAAGATCGGCCAGAGGGGCTGCATCGGGCACGCTCACCACCATGCGGTTGGCCTCTACATAACTCACATTGCCGATGAACTGAAAGAAATGGACCTCGTCGTCCTTGGTCCAGAAGAACTGCACTGGTTTGCCAAACTCGAAGTTGTGGTCGTCATCTTGCTCTTCGGTATTGCGAAACACCTCGATACAGCGCTGGTTGAGCGAATTATAGTAAGACTTGCCTATGCGCAGCGGCAGCCATGCATCGCCCCGAGCCGCCCGTCGAAGCATCCCCATGGCGCGGGTCTGCTGTTGAAAGGCTTGCTTCTCTTCGTCGTATTCCATCTGCAGCAAGGCCCGCTGCCGCTGGAGTTCAAGGATGGGCGATGTGGCTTCCTCGCTCATGTCGTTAATTGATTTTCGAGGTCATGGGCGAGCGGATGCCCTGATAGACTTTCAGGTAGACCTTGGCCGAGCCGAAACTGAGGTTCAGGTCGAGGCGTACGGGGATATGGTTTGTATCGTCAGTCACGTAGAAGCGGATGAGTTCCGTGGTCTTGTTGTCCTCGCGTTCCATGAACGAAAAAACCAGACAGCGGAATTTCTCATTGGAACCTTCGATTTTGAAGTTTTCTTTTCCGCGATATTTCAGCCATGAGTTCGACAGGTTCTTGGCATCGCTGATAGGCATGGGAATGATGTCGTTCTTCTTCAGGTTGGAACCGTCAAAGTTACGTGCCCTGAGGAAGATGCTCATCATGTCGTAGATGCATTCGTGGTATTCCTTTTCCTGCCATTTATGCTCACCGTGCGAGTTGATGCGGTGCATCTTCAGGCGGCAGCGATTGCGGGGATATGAATACCACAGTTCGTCAACATAGTAGCGCTTGCCTTCGAGGGCTCCCTTGCGGAAATAGAGGGGTCTGAGGTCTTGCTTGGCGCAATAGGACAACAGCGTGTCGCGCATGATGAACATGCCGTCGAGTTTGTCGTTGCCTCGTGTGGTGAGGCTGGTGCGATAGGCGGGTGTTCCATGGAATGTTGACTGTACGGTCGACATAGAGGCTGTGCCCACTTTTATCCATACGAACTTCCAGTTGAAATAGAGGTCGTAGGCCAGGAACTCTCCAGAACTGAATGCTTTGTTCTCTATGCCACACGACTGCGAGGCAGTGCCATTGCGCTGTGCCTTCAGGCTGTTGGCGGGTGTCAGTATCATGACAGTTGCAAATATGACCATCATGAGTGGTCTGTTGATGATACTCGTTCTCATCGTCTGCTGATATTTTTATGGTTGTTCAATTAGCGACAGGTGCAACATAAGGTATGCCTAGTTTCTTGGCCCTTTCTGCGTTGCGGCTCTTCAGTTTGCGCTGTTGGTCGGGCTTCTGCTTGGTAATCTTTTCGGGCTTTTGTCTGTAACGCGGTGTGGCGTTGATGTTCCACTGCCGCGATACATCCCATTTGGCTTTGCAGTCAATGGCCTCAGGGTTGTAGTAGACGCTCTCGGCCTGACGGTTTTCATCGTAGCAGCCAGTGTCCCAGATGCCGTTGCCGTTGCGGTCGATGAATGCTCGCATGTAATAAGTGCCAGGTTTCAGATAGATGAAGTCCACGGCACCCTGAGCATCGGCCAGTGCCTGCCTGACTACCTTGTCAGAGCCGTCAAGCAGTTGCACTATCATCGAGTCGCTTGGATTCATGCCGCTCAGTTCCACGCTCAGTGTGCTAAAGTCATTGGCACCTTTCACCTTCATGCCCTGCTTGATGGGATTCGACACCTGACCGTAGATGCCTTGAAAGGCTGCCGAGTCTATTTCCAGACTATATTCCAAGCCCTCTTGCCATGTGGTTTTCAGTTCGTAGATACGTGTGGATTGTTGCACCAGTTGCCGGTCGGCATTGTACCACACCGAGTCAACCATGCAGTAGAGGTGGATAGCGGCGGTGTCGCAGCGTGCCAGCGGTTGCGGCATCTCAATGTACAGATGCTGGTTAGGGTCTATCATTGCCGATGCGCTGAACTTCGGTTTCAGAGGTGTTGGCGGCATGATGGAATCATAGGGCATGTTGCGTTTTTTCTTTTTCTCCTGCTCTTTCTGCCATTTCTCAAAATCCTTCTGTTTTTCTTTCATGCGCTTTTCATATGCCACCTTTGCCAGTGCCTCTATGGTGTCGGTATGTTGCACGAGCATGCCAGCAGAATCGGTCATCAAATAGTTGAGTTCCATGCGCAACGTGTCTTGGTTCACCAGTGTGGTGTCGGTCAGCCAGTAGACCAGCGTGTCGTTTTTCTGCGAGGCCTCCAGCACAAAAGCCTTGTCGGCGTTGAAATTCAGGCCGCGGATGTCAGGCAGCGAGTCGTTGCCATAACTGAAGAAGAGGGTGAATTTCTCCGGGTCTTTCCTCTCGGTCTTCACCAGATAACGGTCGGTCAAAGGCTCTTGGAAGCACAGCAGGGTGATGTCGTCGGGCAGGAAATGTGTGTAAGGCGACTGAATGATGTTGTCAATGTGCAGCGAGTCGCGCCAGATAGTGTCGGGGCGCGTGTCGGGTTTCCACGATGGCTCGATGCCGTCCAGTTGATAGCCTATCATTTCGCTCTTCTGCCCGAAGACAAAATCGCCATCGTTGTCTTTCAGGGCATAGACGCAGTAATTGCCAGGTGCCACGCCTTTGATGGAGAATTGTCCGCTGCCATTGGTACGTGAGATGCGCGTCATAGGGCTGCGGTGGAACAACGGGTAGTTGGTGATGCTGTCGCCAGCTGTCCGCAGACTGTCGGCCGATGCCTTGAGACTGTCGGTAGGATACAGTCCTACGAGGATGCCCTTGATGGGCTCCAGGTTCTCAGCATCGAGGCAGTAGCCGGAAATTTCAAGCGTGTCGATGTGGTCGCCCGTCGAAAAACTGTAGGTGTAGTTACCCATGGGATTATTTTCGTTGTTGTCGCTGATGGCATCGCTGAAGTCAATGGTGTAGGTGGTGTTGTCTTTCAGCGAGTCTTTCAGTTCCACGACGATACGTTTGCCCGATGCCTTGATGTCGGCCATCTCTATCTGCGGGGGCGAAATGATAACCTTGTTCTGGGGGTCGTCTACCTTAATATATTCATCGAAGTTGATGGTCAGTTTCCGACTTCTCACATCAATGGCTTTTTCCTTTGGCGAGGCACCAATCACTTTTGGCGGTGTGTCGTCAAACCATCCCCCGTCGGGACTGCCCATGCGGGCGCAAGATGACAAAAAAGATGAGAGGTGAAGGATGAGAGATATGATGACCATATTCTCCACCACACCTTTTCGTAAACACTTTCTGCAAAGTTTAATCATATCTTTCACTTATCATCTTTCATTTAAAATGAGCAACTCTTCAAGTTGAGTGCGGCTGTTGCTCAGACGGGGCACCTTATGCTGGCCGCCCAGTTTGCCACGCGACTTGAGCCAGTCGTTGAACAGGTTGGGACGGGCAGGAATGATTTCCAGATGCTGTAGCGTAATGTCCTTGTAGCGTTTGGCTTCGTAGTCGCTGTTCAGTTCCTGCAACTTGCGGTCCAGAATGTCGGCAAATTGCTCTATGCTGGCAGGAGCCTTGGAAAACTCGATGAGCCACTGGTGGCGGCATTTGGCATTCTGGTCCATGAACACGGGTGCAGCCGTGTATTCCAGCACTTGAGCCCCCGTTTTTTCGCAGGCATATTTCAGTCCCTGCTCAGCATTGTCTACGATGAGTTCCTCGCCGAAGGCATTGATGAAACTTTTGGTTCGGCCTGAGATAATGAACTTATAGGGATTGGTAGAAGTGAACTTCACCGTATCGCCAATCATATAGCGCCACAGACCGCATGAGGTGCTGATGAGCATGGCGTAGTTTTTGCCGGGCTCTACGCCCCAGAGGGGGACGATGGTGTCGGTGCCCATCTCCTGGAACTCATAGAACACATCATAGTCCAGCATCAGCAGCATCGACTTGTCGGCAGGGTCGTCTTGGATGCCGAAGAAGCCCTCGCTGGCATTATAGGTCTCCATGTAGTGCATCTTCGGGCTGGTGATGAGTGCCTCGTATTGTTCGCGATAGGGAGTGAAGGCTACGCCGCCATGGAAGAAGACTTCCAAGTTGGGCCACACCTCTTCAAGATGTGTTTTCCCGGAGAGTTCCATCACACGGTTCAACACCGACAGCATCCACGATGGCACGCCCGATAGGTTGGTCACGTTTTTGTTCATGGCCTCGCGGGCTATGCGGTCGCGTTTCACCTCGAAGTCACTGAGCAGTGCTGTCTGCTTCGATGGCACACGCACCAGGTTGACCACAGGGTTGATGTTCTCAATGAGGATGGCACTCAGGTCGCCCACCAATGTGCCGGGCAGATTATAGTTGGGAGCATGGCTGCCACCCAGAATGAGGCCCTTGCCGTCGAACATGCGGCTTTGCGGGTTGTTGCGCAGATAGAAGGTCACCACATCGGCACCGCCTTTATAGTGAACGTGCTTCAGTCCGTCGGGACTTACGGGTATGAACTTCGACTTGTCGTTAGTGGTGCCGCTCGACTTGGCATACCATTTCACACATCCGGGCCATAATATATCGGCTTCACCGTGGCGCATTCGGTCAATATCCCCTTTCAGTTCCTCGTAGGTGTTCACAGGGGTGTTGCGCACAAAGTCGTCATAGTTTTTAGTGGCAGCAAACAAATGACTGCGTCCGTATTCTGTGTCTTTTGCCTTTGCCAGCAGCCTTTTCAGCACCTCGCGTTGCAGTTGCTCACCTTGGCTGTTGTGCTTTTCCAGTTCCCGCCATCGTTTGGCAAACAGCGGTCGTACTATTCCTGTCAGACTCATTATCTTTCGTCTTGTTATTATTATTTAAGGTGCAAAGGTAGTGCAAACCGAGCGAAAAACCAAATGTTTTTGTATTTTTCCTCGTTGGTAACATCCATCATCTGTTGGCGCTGGGCGAACTGATGCTGCATGTCCCTTTCACTCTCTTTCTTGTTGTTGTCGATAATGGCCGCCGTGCCGAAGGTGAGTGCGATGGAAACGGTGGTGGCCAGCAGCGATGGTGCAATGCCTTACCAAGAAGGGCGCGGTCTATTTATATTTGATGCCCATGCCTTGCAGGTTATATCGCTGTCCGTTAGGCATCACGATGAAGAGACACCCGTTTTCCACCACTTTGCGGGGTGCGGCAGGCTGTAGGCAGGACTCCACCGTGCTGATTCCCGTGGGATTGGCAGTTGCATCATACCGATAGAGCCATGGCAGGTGTTGACCAGAATAGAGCGATGTGTAGTTATACAAGGCAAACTCGGGCTTGTTCTGGTAGGTAAGGGCAATGTAGTAGCAATTGGAGACGGTGTTGAGAATCTTGAAAGTGCCGTCTTCCTGAGGAATCACAGTAAATGTTTGCGCAGCCGACTTGACACCTACGTTGGTGTTGTTGCCATACTTGCCCGACGAGGTATTATAAAACTGGTAGACATAGCGGCCGTAGTAGTCCTTGATATAATAGTTGCCATTGCCGTTGTCCTCGAAGACAAAGGCCGATTTGGCATCATTCATCGTAATCACATTGTTGGTTTCGGTGACATCTGTGGTCAACTGGTACTCATAGGTCTTGTCGATAGACACAGGTCTGGCTGCCTGCAGTCCGTTGATGGGAGCCACCATCAGATAGGGCACGCCTGCTGTCAGTGTCGTTGTCTTGGCGTAATTGTAGACGGGTGCCGTCTTAGCCTCAAGGTTGAGGGTCACCATATAGGGGTCATGGTCAGAGTAGGCGTTATATTTGTTTCCTGTGGAATGTGGATTGGCAATATGCAACGTGGAAGCAGAGGTAATCTGCTGTGCCATGGTGCTGTTGGCAAACACATGGTCGATGAGTTCGCCGTAATCAAACCAATAGGAATAGGCTCCGTCTCCTTCGTGCTTGAGAATCTGCTCTTCATAGCCCGCATCTACCAGGTTTTTCAGACACTGCTCGCCCATCTCACTGTTCAAGTCGCCCATCACCAGAATGTCGGGGTCGGTGGCTGCATTCAGACCTTTCAGCAGGGCAATGGAGTTCTGCTCGCGTTTCAACGCGTCGCTGTCAAAGTCGCCGCTGGTACTGGCTTTGAAATGGTTCATGCTGAGTGTGAACTCCTCGCCCGAGGCCAGACTTTTGAAGGTCTGCATTCGCATCATATACGGATAAACGGTGGTGTAGCCCACTGCCGTCGACACATTGTCGCCCACAGGCGCTACCTTGTCTGTACGATAGATAAAGCCCGACTTGATAAGTCCCTGGGTGTCCGTCGACAGGTTGTAGGTCATGCCGTCGCTCACCACACTGTATGGCTTGCCTGTCATGTTGCTCATTCCTTCTGCCAGCAGGTCGAGAGCCTCGCCGTCGGCACCTTCGCCTTTGGCTTCCACCTCATTAAAGGCGTAGATGTCAGCCTCATAAGGAGCCAAAGCCGTCACAATGGCCTGAGCCTTGGCTTGTCTGCCTTCAATCGTGTTGTAGTTGCTGATGGGAACGTAGTTGCCCTGTGTCCTCTCACGGTCCAGTGAATAGAAGAAGTTCTGGACATTCTGGCCGCAAATCCTAATGACATCGCCTGCCAGGGTTGTGCTTGCTGCCAGAATCATAAGCAGCAGGGTAAGAATGATGCGGTTCTTTATCATGTGTTCCTGAAGTTCTTTATCATGTGTTCCTGAAGTTATTTGTCATGTGTTCCTGAAGTTATTTGTCATGTGTTTCTGAAACAGTTAAGGTATTTTTATTTCAAATGGCGACAGGGGCAGCCCGTTCTGTCCATAGACATTGACGCCCAGCGGGTTGTCTTTCCAGGCATAGCGTAGCATACGGGGCTGCTCCACGGGCAAAGCCACGGTTATTGTGTTGCCATTGACCTGTGCTGTGGTGTTGTGGAATGCGCCGTCGGGGCCGGCCACCTCGAAGAACTTGGCGCTCTCGCACAATTGCATGGGCTGATCCATGGTCAGCACCAGACAGCCGTCGGCCACCTCGGTCTTCACAACCTCTGGCTGAAGCGTCACCTTACGGCCATAGACCAGACGGTCGAAGGCCAGTGCAATGCGCTGTGCCACCTCTTTCTTGCGCAGCGGGTGGATATCCACTGTCTCACCGAGGTCGATGGCCAAGGCCAGTTCGGCTCGGGCATCTTCCTTTGCCACCACGCGCTGTGCCTCACGAACCTGAGCCCAGCCCGTGTTCTGTGGTCTCTCGACATATTGCATATGGTTGGCCAGTTGTACAATGACAAAAGGCATCTGCGGCTGCTGGAATGCCTGACGCCAGTTGGCCATGAGCAGGCGCAACATGGGAGCGTATTCCCAGGCTTTGCCCGTGTTCGACTCACCTTGATACCACACCGTGCCAGCCACGGCAAACGGTGCCAGCGGACTGATCATGCCATTGAACAGCGTCGATGGCTGGTTCTGCAGACTGATGCCCATGCCGATGGGGCGTGGCATTTCTGTGCCAGTCTGTATCTTCCACTGCTCAGGCAGGGGCAGAATGTCGTTATCGGCGAACACCATCTTATAGGGTTTTTCTTCGATGAAATGGGGCATTCCGCTCTTGTTGATGAACCTCACCGTAAGCACATTGTCGCCTTCGCGCAGCACACCAGCCGCCACATCATAGCGGCGCGGCGGATACTGGTAACCAGTGGTGCCAATCTGCTGTCCGTTGAGATAGGTCACATCACAGTCGTAGAGTGTGCCTAATAGCAGACGGAAGGGCTTGCCTGCATGGGCAGCATCGATATGAATATGCTGGCGCAGCCATACGCTGCCCACGAAGTCGCGCCGTGAGGCCAGTGGCGACCGGCCTTCCCTCAGACGGTATTGGTTCACTTCCGGCCAGTCCGTATCATCGAACGAGGACTGTGCATAGAGCGGCCCGTTGCCACTCTTTGCCATACCCGGATCATATTGGTTCAATACCTTCTGCCATTGTTGGTCGGCCATGCTGCCGGCCCGTTGCTGTGCCTGCACAAACTGGTCGTTCTGGTAAAGCAGCGTCTGCCGGGCATAGAGCGGATAGTGGGCGGCGATGCTGTCGGCGGCTATCCATGCCTCTATGGGGGTGCCGCCCCAGGCACTTTCAATAATGCCTTGAGCCACGCCTTTCTCACGTTGCAGTTGTTTGCCAAGGAAATAGCCGATGGCCGAGAAACGCCATGCGTTCTCGCGGTTCAACGGTTGCCACGATGCCGGCCGCAAGTCGGCACTAGGCCCGTGGGGGTCGGCCTGATAGGCCACATGGAACAACCGTACCTGTGCATTGGCATCGTCAAGTTCGTCGGGATACTGCGGTGACACGCGCTCCACCGTAGTCTCCATGTTCGACTGTCCCGAGCACAGCCACACATCGCCCACCCACACATCGGTGAGGGTGATAACCTCTGACCTCTCACCTCTCACCTCTAACCCCTCACCTATAACTTCTAAGGTGTAGGGACCGCCTGCTTTCATCTGCGGCAGGTCTACGCGCCAATTGCCTCGTCCGTCGGCAACGGTGCAGGCGGTCTTCTTGTTCAACTTCACCGTAATGGTTTTGTTGGGGGCGGCCTGTCCCCACACAGGGATAGCAGTGCCCCGCTGGAGCACCATGCCCGACTGGAAAATCTGCGGCAGGCGTACCTCGGCCTGGCACAGAGCGGCACCCAGGATGAGTGCCCAAAGGATCATATTCAGTTTCTTCATAACAATGTAATAACTATGTGCAAAAATAGGCATTTTTGTTTAATTATTTCCGATGAAACGGCACTATTTTGCAAAATGAAACAAAAACTACGAATTATGAGACAAAGGGAAACGAAAATCAAGCGGGAAAGCACTATCTTTGCAGGCAAAAGATAAAAACATAAAACAATCAAAACAATGAACCAAGAAACTAAAGGATTCTACAAACTGTCGTGGCTGCAGCGTATCGGCTTCGGCTCGGGCGACTTAGCCCAAAATCTGATTTATCAAACCATCAGCATCTGGTTGGCTTTTTTCTACACCAACGTATTCGGACTTGATGCGGGCGCTGCCAGTTTGATGTTTATCGTAGTACGTATCATCGATGTTATTTGGGACCCAATTGTTGGAGCCTATGTCGATAAACACAACCCACGTTTGGGTAAGTACCGTGCATATCTTGTCTTCGCTGGTATACCTTTGGTTGGATTCGCCATCCTGTGTTTCTGGAACGGACTCAGTACTGCAGCACCTTGGCAGAAATTAGTTTACGCATACTTCACTTATGTGGGTATGAGCATGTGCTATACCTTGGTGAATGTGCCTTATGGCGCTTTGAACTCTTCACTGACTCGTGATACCAACGAGATTACCATTTTGACCTCCGTTCGTATGTTCATGGCAAATGTCGGTGGATTGATGGTAAGCGCAGGTATTCCCATCTTGGTATGCGCCCTAACAGGTTATGGCGACTATGCCTCTGCCATTAAAACGGCTGCATTTATGGGATTGGGCTCACTTCCTGCATTTATCTTCATGCCTCTGGTTCCTGCCATCAAACGTAAGGTAGGGAAGCGTGGCATGTTCAACATCTTCTTGACGATTGCTATTGTCGGCATGTTGCTGCTCTATTTGGTTGGAATGACTGAACTGCGCAATAATGATGTGATTGTTGACATTTGCCAGTTCATCAAGTCTACAGGTGTTATTGTAGCCACTGGCTATATGTGGGCACTGGTTCCTGAAGTCATCTCATTCTCAGAGTACACCACTGGCAAACGTATTGCAGGCATCGTAAACGCTTTGACAGGCATCTTCTTCAAGGCTGGTATGGCTCTGGGTGGCTTTGTTCCCCTTTTCGTATTATGGTTGGTTAAATACAAACCCGCAGAGAATAGTCAGGACGGTGCTACCGACCCTACAGCATGGTTTATGACGATGACAATTTATGGCGGACTTGGTCTGTTACTATTACTCTTCTGTTTCTCACAGTGTAAGGAACGTGTGGTGATGGATGCGAAGGAGGCAGCCAATGTCAAGGCCAGTGATCTGTGGACAGAGTTCCTGCATAACCGTCCACTGCGTATCTTGGCTTTCTTCTTCATCACAGCCTTCGCTATGATGTCCGTTGGCAATGCTGCCGGTGCTTACTTTATGGCAGAGCGTGCCAACGAGAACATCGGTGTTTTCCAGTGGCAGGGCATTCTGTGGTTGCTTTGCGTACTTCCTGCTTTGCTGCTTGTCCTTGCCATGTGGATTATCTCGAAGTACGAACTGACAGACGAGAAGATAGACAAGATTAATCAGGAAATTGAAGCACGTAGCAAGAAGAATGAATAAGAAAATGAAAATACTGACCCTCTGTCTGGCCATGATGCCGCTGGCATCCATGGCTCAGCAGGGGCTGAAGGATGCTGTGGGCAGATACTGCCTCATCGGCGCTGCCATCAACCAGTGGCAGAGCGACGGACAGGTGCCGGAGGCTGATGCTGTGCTTGACCAGCATTTCAACTGTGCCGTGGCCGAGAACTGCATGAAGCCGGAGACCTTGGCACCCGCCGAAGGCATCTTCGATTTCCGCGTGGCCGACAAGTTCGTAGACTACTGTCAGCAGCATCACCTGAAGGTCATCGGCCATTGCCTGGTGTGGCATTCTCAGGCGCCCGACTGGTGGTTTACCAATGGCTACTGTGCCAGGCCGGCTTCGAAGGAGGTGTTGAAGGCCCGCCTCATCAAGCATATCAAGACCGTGGTGGGTCACTACAAAGGTCAGATTCACGGTTGGGATGTGGTGAACGAGGCCCTCAACGACGACGGCTCGTTTCGCAAGTCGCCTTATTACAATCTTCTGGGCGAGGAGTTTATTGAGATTGCCTTCCGCACCGCCCATGAGGCCGATCCCGATGCCGAACTCTACTACAACGACTACTCGATGGCCACGCCTGCCAAGCGCGAGGCTGTCTGCCGTCTGGTTAGGAACCTGAAGGCCAAGGGCTTGCGCATCGATGGTGTGGGCATGCAGAGCCACAACGGTCTGGACTATCCCGACCTCGATGAGTATGAAAAGAGCATTGATGCCTTTGCCGCCTGCGGTGTGAAGGTGATGATTACCGAACTTGATGTCAACGTGCTGCCCAATCCTGAAGGCTTCGGCGGTGCCGACATTGCCCAGAACTTCGAACTGCAGCAGAAATTCAACCCCTATACCGGCGGACTGCCTGCTGCCAAGCAGAAGGAACTGGATGAGCGGTGGCTTGCTCTCTTTAAGATTTACTACAAGCACCGCGACCAGATTTCCCGTATCAACATCTGGGGTGTCAGCGACGGTGGCTCATGGCTCAACGGCTGGCCCATCAAGGGGCGCACCAACTATCCGCTCCTTTTCGACCGTCAGTACAAGGCAAAACCTGTTGTTAACGACATTATCAAACTTTATAAATAAATCGCAATATCGACATATCGTAACATCGAAAAAACAATACAACTATGGCAAAATTACCTCGTTATCTTTTCCCAGGCGATTATATGGCAGACCCCTCTGCCAATGTGTTCAACGGCCGTCTCTATGTCTATCCCAGTCACGACTGGGATGCCGGCGAGTGTTTCGACGACGATGGCGGACACTTCCAGATGAAGGACTACCATGTGCTGTCGTTCGGCGATGTTGAGAACGATGAGGCACAGGACCACGGCGTCATCCTCGATGTAGCGCAGGTGAAGTGGGCCGAGAAGCAGATGTGGGATAACGATGTCGTTGAGAAAGACGGCAAGTATTTCCTCATTTTCTCTGCCAAAGGCTACGACGGTGTGTTCCGCCTTGGCGTGGCTGTGGCCGATAAGCCCGAAGGCCCGTTTGTGCCTCAGGATCAGCCCATCCGCGGTTCGTTCTCTATCGACCCATGTGTGTTCAAGGACGACGACGGACAGGTCTATTGCTACTTCGGCGGTCTCTGGGGCGGACAACTGCAGTGGTGGCGTCCGCTGCCCGGTGGTAAGGCTCCCGTCTTCGGTAAGTATGGCGACCAGAACGGTCTCGTTGACCTTGGTGCCGCCCCCGACCATCAGGGTGAACTCTTCACCCAGGCCGATGCACCTGCACTGAACAGTGCCGTGGTGCGCATGAGCGATGATGTGCTACAGTTTGCCGAGGCACCCCGTGCCGTGGTCATTCTCGACAAGGACGGACAGCCCTTGCGTGCCGGCGACCCGCACCGTTTCTTCGAGGCATCGTGGATGCATAAATACAACGGCAAATACTATTTCTCATATTCCACTGGCGACAGCCATTTCCTCTGCTATGCAACAGGCGACTCGCCCTACGGACCTTTTACCTATCAGGGCGTCATCCTCGATCCCGTGGTGGGATGGACCACACACCACAGCATTGTGGAGTATAAGGGACAGTGGTATCTGTTCTATCACGACTGTGTGCCCTCTAACGACATCACTCATCTGCGCTCGCTCAAGGTTCAGCGCTTGTTCTACAACGAAGACGGAACCATTCAGAAAGTAGTGAATGAATAATCTGCTGATTATAGACAACTTCTACAGGGAGAGCCATGACGAGATGCTCGCCTTCCTCAACAGCAGGCTGCATAACATGCCAGAGGCAGAAGACATGCTTCATGATGTGTTCGTGCGCCTGCTCATGGTGAGCCAGCCCATCGTCGCGGCTGCTCTGCCAGGACTGGCTTATACCATCGCCCGTCGCCTACTCATCGACCATTATCGTCGTCATGCCTGCAGGCAGGACTATGCACACTATCTGTGTCAGACATCCGGCAACCACGATACTGCCGAGTCGCTACTCTCGGTAAGGGAAATCACCGAGCGCATGGAGCACGGATTGGCTTGGCTGCCCGAGGCTTGTGGTGAGGTCTATCGTCTTCATGTCTATGGTGGCATGAATGTGAGTCACATTGCGCAGGCACTCAACGAGAACTATAAGTCGGTGGAATACCGTCTGGGCTTAGCCCGAAAAGAAGTAAGAAAACAATTAAGAAATATCGTATGAAACGACCCCTTCTCCTCCTTGTCCTTGTTTTCTCATCCGTCATTCTCTATGCTGAGGATGGCAGTCGTCTGTGGCTGCGCTACGACAGTGCTCTTGTGAAGAACATCACCCTGAGAATAGACTCTACCATGCCCCTTGACGATGGCTATCGCATAGAGGGCAATATGGTCACGGCACGTACTCAGCAGGGGTTGCTCTATGGTAAGTATGCATGGCTCAGAGGCGAGCAAGGCGAGTCGCACCCTTATTTCAAACTGCGCATCCTGAACCATTGGGACAACCTTGACGGTTCCATAGAGCGCGGCTATGCCGGCAAGAGTATCTTCTGGAAGAATGCAGATAACCGTTCAGGCACTGATCATCTTTCGCCGGAACTCCTGCACTCCTATACTCCAGAACTCCTAAATGCTTATGCCGAGGCCAACGCTTCCATCGGCATCAACGGCACGGTGCTCAACAATGTGAACGCCTCGCCCAAGATGCTCACACGCGTATATATAAATAAGGTGAAGGAGATTGCCGACATTCTGCGTCCGTGGGGCATCCGCGTTTATCTGTCGGTCAACTTCGGGACGCCGAAGGCACTCGGAGAGACGAAGACGGCCGACCCGCTGAACCCCCAGGTGAAACGCTGGTGGCAGAACAAGGCCCGTGAGATTTACAAGGCCATTCCCGACTTTGGCGGCTTTCTGGTCAAGGCCAACAGCGAGGGACAGCCAGGCCCCTTCGACTATGGTCGCTCGCATGCCGACGGTGCTAATATGCTGGCCGATGCACTGGCACCCTATGGCGGCATCGTCATCTGGCGCTCGTTTGTCTATGGTGCCAAGCATCAGGGCGAGGATCGCGTGAAACAAGCCGTGTCAGAGTTTGCCGAACTCGACGGCCAGTTCCGTCCTAATGTCATCCTGCAGTCGAAGAACGGCCCGCTCGACTTCCAGCCGCGTGAGCCTTACGCACCCATCTTCGACCACATGCGTCAGACACCGCAGATGGCCGAACTGCAGATCACCCAGGAATATCTGGGACAGAGCCGCCATCTGGTCTATCTGGCACCCATGTGGAAGGAGTTTTTCGACTATGTGGCACCAGAGAAACTGTGCGGCATTGCCGGCGTGGCCAACATCG
This sequence comes from uncultured Prevotella sp., assembly GCA_946183985.1. GTDB lineage: Bacteria > Bacteroidota > Bacteroidia > Bacteroidales > Bacteroidaceae > Prevotella. The sequence goes on along the minus strand of CAMHDT010000015.1, from coordinate 831 downwards.
GGCTCGACAAGAACTGGTGCGGACACCATTTCTCTCAGGCCAACTGGTATGCCTTTGGCCGACTGGCATGGAACCCCTTCCTGACATCAAGACAGATTGCTGAGGAATGGCTGGCGCAAACGTTTGGAAGTGAAAAAGGAATAGTGAAAAGTGAAAAATTTCTTGAGACCTTCGGAACAAGCGACCAAGGTCGAGCGGCTTCCGCCATTACAGATGTTATGCTGCGTTCTCGCGAGGCCTGTGTAGACTATATGATGCCCCTTGGACTGCATCATATCTTCCGTTTCGACCATCATCTGGGACCAGAACCTGGAGGTTTCATCCCTTCCTACCCCATTGAGTGGTGCCCCGTATATTATCATCGTGCCAATGCCGACAGCATTGGCGTGGATCGCAGTCACACCGGTACCAATGCAACAGGGCAATATCGTGACCCTTACTGCTCGCTCTACGACGATGTGAACACCTGTCCTGAGCGCTATCTCCTTTGGTTCCATCGCGTACCCTGGACGCGCCGTCTCAACAGCGGCCGTACGGTGTGGGAGGAGATGCAGTGGCGCTATAACCGTGGCGTGGCCGAGGTGGAGCAGTTCATCGACATCTGGCAGCAGGCCCAGCCATACGTTGACGAGCAGCGTTGGCGTGAGGTGGACGACCGCCTGCGCATCCAACTGGCCGACGCCCAAGAGTGGCGTGCTGTCTGTCTCGACTATTTCGGACAGTTTGCCCGTCAGAAAGAATAATTTTATTGCCACCTCATGTTTGTTCTACCGGCAGTAGAACATCGTTCTACTCCGTGTAGAACGGCGTTCTACTGCCGGTAGAACGTTT
>CAMHDT010000014.1 GCA_946183985.1 uncultured Prevotella sp. | reverse complement strand
CATAAGAGAAGCACGTTGTTTCCATAAGAGAAGCACGTTGTTTCCACGGAGAAATAAAACTAATATAATAAGAGTGAAGTGATAGGGTAGAAAAACGGTAGTGGAGAATTTGGAGAATTCAAAAAATAGCATTACCTTTGCACTACGATTCTGTATAAACAAAGACTAACAACAGTTTGACAATTCTAAACAAATAGCATTATGATAAAACTCTTCGTTCCCGGGCGTCTCTGCCTGTTTGGCGAGCATACCGACTGGGCAGGACACTATCGTACCATGAATGCCGACATTGAGCCAGGTGCCGCCATCGTAACGGGTATAGAACAAGGTATATATGCTGAGGTGGAGCGGTCTGACATCTTCGAGGTGCAGAACAGCGCGCCGCAGGCGGCTGACCAGTGGCACGACTTTGCCTGCCGCATGGACGAGCAGGAGTTGAAGCGGATAGCGCGGTCGGGCGACTTTTTCTGCTATTGTGCAGGCGTGGCTTCGTATATGCTGGAATGGTATAAGGTGGGTGGTGTGCGTATCCGTATCACAGAAATGACGCTGCCCATGAAGAGCGGCCTGTCATCGTCGGCAGCCATCTGTGTGCTGGTGGCACGTGCCTTCAATCAGGTGTACAACCTGAATTTGAACACGATGGGCGAGATGAACATTGCCTACGTGGGCGAATTGCGCACTTCCTCGCGTTGTGGACGTCTGGACCAAGCCTGTGCTTTTGGCGTGAAGCCTAACCTCATGACATTTGACGGCGATGAGGTGGAAGTGCAGACATTGAACGTGAAGCGCCATTTGTATTGGGTGTTTGCCGATTTGTGCGGTGTGAAGAACACAATCAAGATACTGTCAGACCTGAACAAAGCCTATCCTTTTGCTTCCAATGAGCAGGAGCAGTTGCTGCACGATGCTCTTGGCAAGCAGAATATCGAGTTTGTGAACAGGGCTATACGTTATATGGCCGAAGGCAGAGTGGAGGAACTGGGAGCACTTATGACCGAGACCGAAGAGGTGTTCGACCGTCAGGTGGCACCGTTGTGTCTGGATGAACTCAAAGCACCTAGGCTGAAGGCCATCCTGGCCGATGAATATGTGAAGTCGCTCACCTATGGCGGTAAGGGCGTGGGCTCGCACGGCGACGGTTCGGTTCAGTTTCTTGCAAAAGACGAGGCATCGCAGCAGCAGTTGCTGGACTATCTCGTGTCTAAGGGGATGCCTGCCTATAAGTTGACTATTCAGCCGGTTCACACGGTGCGGCGTGCCATCATTCCCGTTGCAGGCTTCGGCACTCGTCTTTATCCAGCCACGCGTTGCATGAAGAAAGAATTCTTTCCCATTCCCTGCGCTGACGGCATCGTGCGCCCCGTTATTCTCATTTTGCTGGAAGAGTTGGTCCGGAGTGGCATCGAGGAAATCTGTCTGGTGCTGGGCAGCAAGGAAGACCGTCAGTTGTATGCCGACTTCTTTGAGCGTCCGCTGGGCGCAGAGCATATGCGTAAGTTGAATGCTGAAAGCCAGGAATACGAGAACCGCATCCTTGACATTGGTAAACGCCTGCGCTATGTGTATCAGAAAGACAAGCGCGGCTTTGGTCATGCCGTTTATCAGGCTGCGGGCTTTGCACGCAACGAGCCCGTGCTGCTCATGCTGGGCGACACACTCTACAAGTCGCTGTCGAACAAGGCATGTGCCTTGCAACTCATTGAGGCCTATGAGCGCTATAATAAACTGCTGCTAGGCGTCTATCCTGTGCCATTGGCCGAGGTGAGTCACTTTGGCATCATGAGTGGTGTGTGGGAAGACAAAGACGAGCGTGTGCTGCATGTCAATACCTTCATGGAGAAGCCCAAGGCCAGTTATGCCGAGGAGTTCTTGGGAGTGCGTAATATGAAGGGCGAAAAAGAATATTGCTCTGTGCTTGGCATGTATATATTGACGCCGGAGGTGTTCCAGCAGTTGGCAGCAGACATCCGAAAGGCCAATGAGGCTGGCGATTATACGCATGAGATTGAACTGACTTCGGCTCTCGATGCAGTACGCCAGCGCTCTGGCATGATTGGCGTGAGACTTAATTGTGAGCGTTTCGATATGGGCAACCCGAAAGCTTTGCATGAGACGCTGAACGCCTTTAGCCTATAGTTGGATGGTCTTAAGCCAGTCGCGCAACACGCCTTTGTACCTGTTTTGAGAGTCTGCCATGAGTAGCAGCCATCCCGTGCAGGGTTGGCACATGCCTTCAAAGTTGGCAAACTTGCGGCCTGTGAGTGTCATTCGGGTGGTGAACTCCGTAACAAGATGCTTCTCAAGTGTTGTCTGGGTGCTGTCGGGCCTGACGGCATAGATGCGTGTGCGTGCCTTTGCTCCTATTTTCAATCGTGGAATGTGTATCTGGCGCTCGAGCACCAGCAGGCGTCCGTCGTTGAGTGCGCAGAGTGCAGAAACACCATAACATTGCTGTTTCCCATCAGTAGCGTCAGGCACATACCGATATTCATTTACCAACGATAATTCATCGGAGAAGGCCAGTAGTCGGATATCGTCTTCGCCAGGCAAAGGCTGTTCGGTCATGGTGAAGAACAGGTGGCTTGCTGAGTCATAGCACAGGGCTTCCAGTCCTGCGTTGGCATGAGCCTTGCTCATATAGTCGGGCATGTCGAGTTTCCTGCCCGTGCGGGTGCCGTCCATATTGTATTCATACACTTCATTGTCCTGTTCACCGGAAATGAAGAGTGTGTTGGTCGACTCACGAAAGCAGATGCCCTCCATATCGCGATTGGGCAGGTGGGCAGAGCGGTAGCCCATGTTCTCGGCTTCGGTAATCTTGCCGCTATTGGCATCGACCACAAGTCGGAACACATAGAAACCGTCTTCCTCGGCCTTGTCGTCAACCACGGCAAACAGGTCGTTGCCAATAGGGCAGATGCCACTATAGTTGCCAGGCGGCAGTTGCTTCTTGAAGTGCTGCATTTTCTTCTGTGGGAAAACTAATAGCGGTGTGATGAGCACCGCTATTAGTAGTATGAGCCTATGGTTATGCATTAGCGTATCGGCTTGATGGCAAACGTGAAGTCGTAGTCCTGATAGGGCAGCAGATACTGCTTCATGGGCCATGCTCCCCACGAGTTAACGCATCCCAGTCCCATCTGATGCTGCTGAATGTGTACGGAGGTCATGCCTGAAGGAACGAGGTCGCCGCTATGGTGTCCCCATGCCTTGTCTTTATTCATGCCGTCGTCGAGTTGGGCGGTGGTGTAGGGCAGGGCAGAGGCTTCCATGGGTGCGTTGGAGTAGAAGCAAAGTCCCTTTCCGCTGTTGTCAACAACCGAGAACCAGCGCACATCGGTGTGGTTGCCACTCTCCTGCGGGCGCACATATTCATAATATTCCTTTTCCACCTTATTCTTATATACGCCCAAAAACTCCGAACTGTTGCGGTCGGTATAGTTCTCAATGGGGCCACGACCATAATACTCCACCATATCGTAGGCTTTAGGCATCTGGATGCTCATGCCGTAGCGGAAAAGGTTGCTCACCTTGGCTTCCTTATCGGTAGTGAGATGTTCGCGCACCACTACTTCGCCTTCAGCCGTAAGGGTGTAGGTCATTGTGATGGTGGCCTTCTGGTCAGCAAGGTCAAAGGTGGCGGTGGCAATGGATGATTCGTTGTCCACGGTCACGCTCTTCAGCCGCATATGCGGGTTCTTCCAGGTGGCGAAGTGCTGCTGCAGCCGTGCACCATAATCGTTGTCGGTAGGAGCACGCCAGAACTCTGGCACGATGCTCTCGCGGAATGCTAGCATCTCCTTTCCGTCTACGGTAAGATAGTCTATCCATCCTGTGCGCTTGCCAATGAAGAGTTCGGTGCCGGCAGCGGAGAACTTCACGTAGGTGTTGGTTTCTTCCTTCGACGATTGACCATTGACCATTGACGATTCTTGCCTTGCAAGCGTCCTTTGGCCGAGCGGACCATTGACTGCTTCTGCTGTCAGAGCAGGATATTTATAGTCGTTGAGGCAGAACTGCTGCTTGGCCAGCACCTGTCCCTTGTTGATGAGGGGCGCGCCGTCTTTCGACTTGAAATAGAACGATACGAAGATCTCGTTGTCGCCGTGATGGCCCAGCACCTTCGCAATAACTTTCTTCATCTCTTCAGAGGTAATGACCTTGCGCTCCTGTGGCTGTATACCGCTGATGTCGATGGTGCCGCCGTGGCCAAAGGTCATTCCTTCGGGGCGTCCGGCATTCTCATGATGATGCTGTCCGGCACCACCCACGAACCACTCGAGTTGCAGGTCGTCGAGCGTCTTGAAGAAGTTCTCGTTGTAGATTTCAAACTTTCCTTGCTTCAGGTCAATGTCTTTCACCCACACGTTCTGATAGTAGTATTGCACCTCGTAGGCGTGAGGATTGAGGCGGCGGTCTGGTGCGATAATGCCGTTGCAGTTGAAGTTATAGTCTGAGGCAGGATATTTGCCGTAGTCGCCACCATAGGTAAATATCTCGCGACCGGTGATGGGGCTCTTGTCGCGCAGGCCCTGGTCAACGAAGTCCCAGATATAGCCACCCTGATACTTTGGATACTTGCGTATAATGTCCCAATATTCCTTGAAACCGCCCATCGAGTTGCCCATAGCGTGGGCATATTCGCATTGGATGAGTGGGCGTGGATTATCGCCCTGGGCATACTTCTCGCAGTCCTCATAGCCCATATACATGGGACAGAATATGTCGGTCTTGCCATCATGACGGGCTTGCTCAAACTGGCAGGGGCGCGTCTTGTCGGTGGCCTTCACCCAGTCGTAGCATTTTTCGAAGTTAGGACCGTAGCCAGCCTCATTGCCCAGGCTCCAAACGATGATCGACGGGTGGTTCTTCAGCACCAGCACATTGCCGTATTGGCGCTCGAGGTGAGCCTTCAGGAAATCGTCGCGCTTGGCGAGTGTCTTCTCCCTGTAGCCCATGCCGTGACTCTCAAGATTCGACTCGGCGGTGACATAGATGCCGTACTCGTCGCACAGACTGTACCAGCGTGGGTCGTTGGGGTAGTGGCTGGTGCGCACGGCATTGATGTTCAGTTGCTTCATGATGCGAATGTCTTGAATCATGCGCTCGATGCTGACGATATAGCCGCCGTCAGGGTCCAGTTCGTGGCGGTCGGCACCCTTTATCAATATAGGCTGACCATTGACCAGCAACTGTCCGCCCTTGATCTCGATGTGGCGGAAGCCCACGCGCTGCTTGACCACCTCCAGCACTTCATCGCCTTTCTTCAATGTCACGATGAAGTTGTACAGATTGGGGGTCTCGGCAGTCCATGGCTTCACGTCTTTCGGGTCAAGATAGAAATCTTCGTGCTGATAGTAAGGCCATTTGTGGCCGTCGTGTTTGAAGATCGTCTGCCCGTCGAGTGTAGCCAACTCCACAATCAGGCTGACACCCGATGGACGGTTCACGGCTATGGTATAGTCAATGATGCCGCGCTTCTGTTCATAGTCATAGTCGGCATTGATGGTCAAGTCCTGGATATGCACCTTCGGGCGGGCATAGAGATACACCTCGCGGGCAATGCCTGTGAAGCGCCAGAAATCCTGGTCTTCCAGATAAGAGCCGTCGCACCAGCGCATCACCTGCATGGCGATGAGGTTCTTCCCCTTCTTCAAGTATTTTGTGATGTTGAACTCGGCGGCCACTTTCGAGTCTTCGCTATAGCCCACATACTTTCCGTTGACCCAGACGCTGAGGTTGCTGGTTGCCGAGCCCACGTGGAAAATCACTTCCTGTCCGTTCCAGTCGTCGGGCAGGTTGAACTCGCGGCGGTATGAGCCCGTGTAGTTGTTGGTCTCGTCGATGTAGGGAGGATTGTTGTCGAAGGTCGTGCACCAGGCATAGCCTATGTTCTTGTAGATCTTGTCGCCATAGCCTTCCATCTCAAAGAGGCCGGGCACGGGGAAGTCCACCCAGTCAGAATCATCAAACTTGAGCGAGAAGAAATCCCTGGGAGCCAGGTTGTGGTCTTTCACAAAGTTGAATCGCCACATGCCCTCCATCGACAGATAGCGGCCCGACTGTGCCTTGTCGTTCCCCAGCGCCTTCTCCATGTCCTCAAAGGCAAAGAAGTGGGCATGACGCTGTTCGCGGTTCACTTGATTTACTGCAGGGTCTTTCCACACAGGCTGGCTTTCGGCAAAGACCATCGTGTTGGCAATCATGGCCAACGATACTAAGAAAATTCGTTTTGCATCCATAGGTTTCTTGTTATTTTTGTGCAAAAATACGCAAAATAATCGGTAATGTCAAACATTTTAGTTACTTTTGCACTAATGAAGAGAGAAGAACGATATAAAAAGGTGCTGGAACACTTCGAGCAGGCCATGCCAGAGGTGACTACCGAACTGGAGTTTGGAAGCGTTTTCCAACTGCTGGTGGCGGTGGTGCTTAGTGCCCAGTGCACCGACAAGCGTGTGAACCAGGTGACGCCCGGGCTGTTCAGGCACTATCCAGATGCAGCATCGATGGCTTTGGCTGAGCCCGACGATGTGCTGGAATATATCAGCAGCGTGAGTTATCCTAATGCCAAGTCGCGCCATCTGGTTGAGATGGCCCGTATGCTGATGGATAAGCACGGCGGCGAGGTGCCTGCCTCTATGGCCGACTTGCTGGCCTTGCCTGGTGTGGGGCGTAAGACGGCCAATGTGATTCAGGCTGTGGCTTTCGGCGAGGCTACGATGGCCGTAGACACACATGTCTATCGCGTGAGCCATCGTCTGGGCCTCGTAAGGCGTACCGACAATACGCCGCTGAAGGTAGAGCAGATGCTCATGAAGCATATTCCCAGGGAAAAGGTGCCGCGTGCCCACCACTGGCTGCTGCTTCATGGGCGCTATGTGTGCACCTCGCGTGCGCCCCATTGCGAGCGTTGCACGCTGGCCGCCATCTGTCCGAAACTGATGGATGCTTCAAGACTCGAACATTAATAAAAAAAACAATAACTGATTATTGCTATGCTAGCATTTCCTGTTGCCAAGATTAACCTGGGGCTGAACGTGGTAGAGAAACGCCCTGATGGCTATCATAACCTTGAAACGGTGTTTTATCCCGTGCCGCTGAAAGATGCGCTCGAAATACAGCCCATGGACGAGGCGTTCCCTTCGCCCTTTGACTGCGATTTGAAAATCTCAAACATGAAGATTGAGGGCGATGAGCAGCATAACCTCGTGGTGAAAGCTTACAACCTGCTGAAGCGCGACTTCCCGCAGATGCCCCGTCTGCATGCTCATCTGTTCAAGGCCATTCCCACGCAGGCTGGCATGGGTGGCGGGTCGAGCGACTGTTCGGCCATGCTGCTGGCTCTGAACGAGATGTGCCGTCTGGGGCTCACCCAGCAGCAACTCATCGGCTATGCCGCACGCCTGGGGGCCGACTGCCCCTTCTTTATCCTCAACAGGCCTGCCTATGCTGAGGGCATCGGCGAGCGGCTCATGCCTATAGACCTTGACCTGAAGGGCTTGTATCTGGCTGTGGTCAGACCAAACATTCCCGTTCCCACAAAGGAGGCTTTTGCCTTGATAAAGCCTTGCCGGCCGTCAAAGAACTGTCGTGACATTGTCAGTCAGCCCATCACCACTTGGCGCAATGAACTGGTAAACGACTTTGAGCGCAGCGTCTTTGCCCTGCATCCGGAAATTGCGGCTGTCAAGGAGTGCCTCTACAACCTTGGTGCCGTCTATGCGGCCATGAGCGGCAGCGGCAGCGCCGTGTTCGGTCTCTTCAATGAGGCACCCGACCTTGATGCCAGTTTCGATGGCATGTTCAGGCAGGTGGCTCCCCTTTGACTTTAGTTCTCGATGATGCCGGCCTCGCTCCACGTAGCAATGAGTTTTCGGGCATCGTTTTCGGCAGTCGTCTCGTCCACCTCATACTCTTCAAGGAGCAGGTCTTTCAGCGTTTGTGCGTCGAAGTCTGTTCCTTGTGTTTTTTTCCACAGGTAGGCCGCCGACTCGTTCATGCTGATGATGCGACTGAAGTCAATGTTCTCAATGCCTTCTGCCACAACGATGTTCTCACCGCAGATGGTGCGAAGGTTAAAGCCTTTCTTTTGTTTCATATCTTAATGGTCATTTTTTTAGTTTCAGTCTTGCAGGCAGGTGTGGATAGAGCATGAAGAGCAGGTAGCGCCGGATGGGGTAGAGGCGGGTCCACCACCATGAGTAGAGGCGCCACTTGCGACCGCTGGTGCTATCGGCCTTGTTGCGTCCCTTGCGGTAGAAGCCAATGGCCTTGGCACGAATATCGCTCAGGCTGCAAGGCGGGTCGCTGCTCAGGTTGCCGTCGCCGCGCAGGGTCACCTTGTCGCCTTCAATGCTGATGATGCGGTGCAGCACGAAGTGGTCCTTCCACAGTTCAGCCAGCACGGCATCACCCACCTGCGGGTTTTTCACCGACTGCAGCAGGGCCTTGTCGCGGTTGTCTTCCAGAAAGGGGCGCATACTGCGTCCGCGCAGGGGCAGGGTAGCGGTGTGTCCCTCCCTAAGCCTTTCTACGACAAAGGGCAGCAACACTTCGTTGGGCATCTGCAGGGTCTTTATTTGTTCCGTCATACCTCTCCTTCTGTTTGATGCATTACAACCGACGAAAGCGTCTTGTGGCACAGCCGTGCAGCCTCCTCGTCAGGCAGACAATGCAGCGTGTAGACCGGTGTGGTCTCGATGATGCGCGCCACGGCATCGCACAGGTTGTTGTAGATTGTGGTGTCCCATTTCATGGTTGAGCAGGCCGGCAGAAAAGAGGCGAAGGCCAGCACCGTGTCCATCTTCTCAATGCTGTTAACCTTGGCACGTTCTATGCGCGTGACGGCAGCCAGGCGTGTGCGGCGGTTGCGGTAGCAGGGCGTCTTTCCGCTCCACGGCGAACCATACAGGTAGGGCGTGCCCCCTATGATGCGCACCACGGGGTTGTCGTCGTTCAGCAGTTCGCAATGCTCTATGTGTTTGAGCCACAGGCTGCTGTGCGTGCTCTTCCCCGTTCCGCTTTCGGCAATGAAGGGGTAGCCGTAGTCGCCCTGTTTGATGGCCGAGGCATGTATGAGCATGGTTTGGTGGAAAGAGCCGGCAAAGGCAAAGACGAGCATCAGGGCATCGTTGAGGCCGAAGGAGCGCATAATCCAGTCGCCATTCAGCGCACACCGGCAGTCGCTGAAATTACTGTTGCACACCAGCAGGCAGCAGTCGCGGTCGTGTATGTCGCGAATGATAAACTGGTAGCCGCCGTCGGGCAGGTTCCACACCACGGTGTCGCCGTTGCCGGTGTCGAACTTCCTGACGAGGTGCTTCTTCTTAGCGGGCCTGAGTGTGTTGTCAACGGTGAGTGTGAACAGTATTTCGCCGGCAGGCTCCACGATGCTGAACGCCTCAAACGATGGCAGCAGCGACATGGAGTTGCTGCTGTCGGCGAAGCGGAGGCACACTTCGTGGTCTGCTATGCGGAAATAGTTAGTTGTCACCCTTCTTCCCCTTTTCTTTCTTTTCCTTCTTCGTCTTCACCACCACAACCTCCTCTTCATTCTCTGTAAAGTAGACGGAGGGGAGATCCTTGAACTTGAAGTCGGACTGCTCCAGGAAGCGCAGGTCAAACTGCTTCTGGCCCTTGCCGCTCTGCGTATACAGACGGCGCATCTTCACGTATTTCTTCTCCAGTTTCTCGCGGTCCTGGTTGAAGAACACGATGCAGGTGCGGTGCGGCATCTGCATCTTTTCTGCCATATAGTCGCGCAGTTGGAAGGAATACTGGTCGCGCTCAAGCAGGAACTTGCTTTTCGCATCAATCCACGCGCTGTCCAGTTCCTGCACGTCGGTGAACACCACCACCGAGTCGGTAAACGATGCAGCCATGCCAAACACGTACATCTTTGGCACGGGCATCTTCTTTGCTTCTGCGCTGGCGGTCATGCCCAGCACCACAGCCAGCAGTATCAATATCTTTTTATAATTCATCATTCAATTCACAATTCACAATTCTCTAACCTCTAACCTCTCGCTCGGCTTCGCCGCTTGGCTCGTCCAAGAACCACTTTCATCCCAAGTACGCTTTAAGAATCTTGTTCTTCGAGTTGGTGCGCAGCCGCCGGATGGCCTTTTCCTTTATCTGCCGTACACGCTCGCGTGTGAGCCCATATTTCACCCCGATCTCCTCAAGCGTCATCTCGGGCTGGCCAATGCCATAGAAGGCCATGACGATGTTGCGCTCGCGTTCGTTCAACGCCTTCAGGGCCGTCTTCACCTCCGCGTTCAGCGACTCCAGCACCAACTCGCGGTCGGCTGACGGAATGTCGTTGTTCACGAGCACGTCAAGCAGCGTGCCCTCGTCGCTCTCGCTGAAGGGAGCGTCCACCGACACATTGTGGCCCACGCTGCTCATGGCCTCGTCAATCTTGTCCTCAGGCAGGTCTATCCGTTCCGACAGTTCCTCTATCGACGGCCTGCGCTCGTTCTCCTGCTCAAACTTGTTCGACAGGCGGGTTATTTTGCTGAGCGTTGCCGACTGGTTCACGGGCAGGCGCACAATGCGGCTCTGGTCGGCAATGGCCTGCAGGATATTCTGGCGAATCCACCACACGGCATACGAGATGAATTTGAAACCGCGGGTCTCGTCGAAGCGTTCAGCCGCCTTGATGAGCCCCATGTTACCCTCGTTGATAAGGTCCTGCAGCGACAGCCCCTGGTTCTGGTATTGTTTGGCCACCGACACCACGAATCTGAGGTTGGCCTTGGTCAGGCGTTCCAGCGCCTTGCGGTCACCCTTCTTTATGCGGGCGGCCAGTTCTGCCTCCTCCTCCAAGCCAATCATCTCCTCCTTGCTTATCTCCTGCAGGTATTTCTCGAGCGATTCGCTTTCTCGGTTCGTTATTGATTTCGTGATCTTCAGTTGCCTCATGGTCTTGTCAGCATTTTGTAAAAATCCTTGCAAAGGTAATAATAAAAATATGAATTATCAAAGAAAAGAGCGCAGAATCTTGTATATGTAACATTTTTTTGTGTTTTCATGCTTCTTTTTATTGATGATGTTATTCAGATAGCAGTTGCAAAATTAGCAATAAAAACTGAATCAACGAAATATTCTTGAAAAAAGTGCAAGAAATATGTCAGGGGCGTCTCGCCCGCGAGTTAATTGTGTCAGTCACCTCTTACCTTTGCTATTGCATTTTCCATTTCCATCGGAATATGCCGTCATGGTTCAAAGGAGGCCGTATCGGATTTCAATGGAACCTGTTTCGGACTTCAATGGAACCTGTTTCGGACTTCAATGGAGCCTGTTTTGAAACGCAACAGAGGCTCTCTTGCTGTTCAAAACAGACTGCGTTGGACCTCAATATGGTCTCCGTTAGACCTTAACGGAGCATCCCTTCAGAAACGACAAAATAGCACTTTTGTATATCGCTGTCTAACAACGACTTAGCAAGCGCTAAAATTCCAACCTTCTTCGCAAAAAATAATTTCCCAGTTCAGAATTTTTAAAATCCGGGTGCGCCGTATGGCCAAACTGGTTGATTCCAGTGGTAAGGAACTTATTCCTTTCGAGAGTGGTTTCAGTTGGATTGGTCGTGTGCCTGTTGATTCCAAGGATTATCTGATTGCAGCCCGCAAAGATGGGAAATATGGGTATATTGGCCTAATATGCTTTGCATCTTGGGGAACAAGATTGTTAAAAAGCAGCAGTAAACATCAATCCCAACCTTTTTTGAGGTTGGGATTGATGAATAGGCTTGTTTAGAAGAAATGCTTTACTCTTCATTGTCGAGTTGCACCACGAAGTAGCCGCGACGGCCGGTGGGGTAGATGCCTCGGATGATGAGCACGGGCTCCTTGCTGGTGGAGGCACTCTTGACGGCTTCCTCCAGATCATCGACGGTCTTCATGTCATTGTCGTTGACACGCTGGATGATGAACCCGCGGGGCACGCCGGCTTCCTTCAGTTTGCCGTTGTTGACCTTGATGACCTCCAGGCCGAAGGAGATTTCCAGTTGCTGCTTCTGCTCCTTGCTAATCTCGCGGAAGTCGGCTCCCAGCACATCGAGGTCGGCATTCTTCACGACCTTGGTGTTGCCCTGTTCGTTGCGCAGGGTGACCTGTTTGGTGTGCTTCTTCTTGTTGTGTAGATAGGTGAGGGTAACCTTGTCGCCGGGGCGCTTTTGGGCGATGATGCCTGAGAGGTCGCCGAACTTGGTGACTTTCTGGCCGTCGACCTCGGTGATGATGTCGCCTTTCTCTATGTCGGCCTCGGCGGCGGCGCTGCCGTCAACGACCTCGGCCACGTAGATGCCTTCCATGGTGCCATAGTCGGTGGGGTCTTTGCCCTCTTCCTTCTCCAGGTCTACCTGTGTCTTCACGTCGCGGCCGCTGATGCCTATCATAGCGCGCTGCACGGTGCCGTATTCCTTGAGGTCGTCCACCACCTTGTTCATCATAGTGGTGGGGATGGCAAAGCCATAGCCGCTGTAGGAGCCTGTCTGCGAGTAGAGCATGGCGTTGATGCCCACCAGTTGGCCGTTGGCATTGACGAGGGCACCGCCTGAGTTGCCGGCGTTGATGGCTGCATCGGTCTGTATGAACGACTCGACGCCGTTGGCGCCCAGCGTGCGTGCCTTGGCCGAGATGATGCCTGCGGTGACGGTGTTGTTAAGTCCGAGGGGGTTGCCTATGGCGAGCACCCATTCGCCCACCTTCACCTCGTCGCTGTTGGCTATCTCGATGGCGGGCAGGTTGCGGCCGTCGATCTTGATGAGGGCAAGGTCGGTGGTGCGGTCGGTACCGATAATGCGGGCGGAATACTCTTTGTTGTCGGAGAGGGTCACGGTGAGTTCGTCGGCGCCGTCGACCACGTGGTTGTTGGTGACGATGTAGCCGTCGGCTGAGATGATGACGCCAGAGCCTGTGGCGGTGCGCTTAGGGGTCTGCACCTGCTGTTTGCGGGTGCCGCCCTGTCCGCGCTGTCCGCGGCCGAAGAAGCCGCCGAAGGGGTCGCTGAAGAAGTCTTCAAAGGGGTCGCTCTGCACTTCCACGGTCTGTATCTTCGAGTTCTGCACATATTTAATATGTACTACCGACGGCAGGGCCTTTTCGGCTGCCGTGGTCAGGTCGACGGGCTGCAGGGCGGCCACGCTTGCGGTGCTGTTCATGTCGGGTTGTGCCTTGGTGGCTGCGTGTGTCTGGTTGAAGGCAGCCACGGAGAATACTAATGCTGCCAGGCTGATGGCAGGAATCACGTAATTTGCAATCTTTTTCATTTTCATATTGGTTTTGTTAATGAGTCTTTTTTTCAAAATCCTATGCTGCAAATATAAAGGCAAATATTGGGAAACTGTCATTTTGGCGCATGTTTTTCTCGCAATTTAACATTTTGGCAAAGTGGTTTAAAGGCTGTTGGCTCTTGGCCACAGGTTTTTTGCATTCTTTTAATGTCTTAAAAATTATTGACTAACTTAGTGGTTAGGGGTTAGAGGTAACCTCTCACCTCTAACCCCTAATCTCTAACCCCTAAAAAACAGGGTGTGTTACTTGCTTACTTCGTTTTCCTCTTGCATGTCGATGAACTGGCGGTGAGTATCGTAGAACTCGTATTGCAGGAAGGCAAGTTTCTGGCTTGCCATGATGCGGATGCCCAGCCCGTATTTCAGTTGCCAGCGGCGCTTGATGGAGATGACGCCCTGATTGATGTAGGCGGCAACATAGGGGTGTACGTGCAGGGTGAAGCGCTTGATGCCAATCTTGTTGACCAGACGGTCGATCTTGCTCTCCAGTTGGTCGGTAAACAGGATGCTCGACTTAATCTTGCCTGTGCCGTGACAGGTGGGGCAACTCTCTTCTACGGCCACATCCATGGCGGGGCGAACGCGCTGGCGCGTAATCTGCATGAGCCCGAACTTGCTGAGCGGCAGGATGTTGTGGCGTGCGCGGTCTTTCTTCATGTTCTCGCACATGCGCTCGTAGAGCAGTTGGCGGTCTTCGGCCAGGTTCATGTCGATGAAGTCGACGACGATGATGCCACCCATGTCGCGAAGGCGCAACTGGCGGGCCAACTCGTCGGCAGCACCTAGGTTGGTCTCGAGGGCGTTGGCTTCCTGTCCGTTTTCTTTCTTGATGCGCGTGCCGCTGTTCACGTCGACCACGTGCATGGCCTCTGTGTGCTCAATGATAAGATAAGCCCCACGCTTGTAGTTGACGGTGCGTCCGAATCCCGACTTGATCTGCTTCGTAACATCGAAGTTGTCGAAGATGGGAACGTTGCCCTTGTAGAGTTTCACGATATCGGCCTTTTCAGGGGCAATAAGCGATACGTAGTCGTGAATCTGCTGGAAAATCTCGGCATCGTTCACATGGATGCCGTCGTAGGTGGGGTTGAAGAGGTCGCGCAACAGCGCTACGGCACGGGTCTGTTCTTCAAATACGAGTTGCGGGCACTGGGTGGCTTTCTGCACCTTGACGATAGCGTCTTCCCAGCGCTTGAGCAGCACTTTCAACTCTTGGTCTAACTCGGCAGCACGCTTGCCTTCGGCCACGGTGCGCACAATGACGCCGAAGTTCTTGGGCTTCATGCTCTGCACCAGTTGCTTCAGGCGGCTGCGCTCTTCGCCACGCTTGATCTTGCTGCTTACCGATACTTTGTCGCCAAAGGGTATGAGCACCATGTAGCGGCCTGCAAAACTGAGGTCGCACGTGAGGCGCGGGCCTTTGGTGTTGATGGGTTCCTTCACCACCTGCACCATGATTTCCTGTCCTACCTTCAGCGTGTTCTGGATGCTGCCGTCTTTGGGCAGGTCGGGCTGGTGTGTGGCTTTCTGGATGGGGTAGAGTTTCTTGTGGTCGCTGGTGACCTGCTTCAGATACTTCTCGTAGGAAGCGAACTGCAGACCTAAGTCAAGATAATGGAGGAAGGCTTCTTTCTCTGAGCCTACATCAACGAAGCAAGCGTTGAGTCCGGGCATGAGTTTCTTCACCTTGCCCACATAGATGTTGCCCACGGCAAATGAGGCTTCGCGTGGCTCGTTCTGGTATTCCACCAGTTTCTTGTCTTCGAGCAGCGCGATGGAAATGGCCTTGGGCTGTACATCGATGATTACTTCGCTTGTCATGTTGTTAATACTTAATCTTAATTGTCAATTTTCAATTGTCAATTTAACCAAAAAGGGTGCACCCAAAGCATGGCTTTGCATGGGTACACTCCTTTCATTTCCTTAATATCGTTGTAAGATGCTTACTTGCTCTTATGACGATTCTTGCGCAGTCTCTTCTTGCGCTTGTGAGTGGCCATCTTGTGGCCCTTCTTTTTCTTTCCGTTTGGCATAGTTGTAAATAAATGAATTTAAATTGTTTTGTTTGAAATCGTTGTTACTTGTTCTGATCCATTCGCTCAATAAAACTCTTGCAGGGCTTGAAGGCCGGCAGGTCGTGAGCGTCGATGACCAATGTGGTGTTCTTGGAAATGTTGCGGGCTGTCTTCTTGGCACGATGCTTGACAATGAAACTGCCGAAGCCGCGCAGATAGACATTCTCCTTGTTGTCGCTGAGACTGTTGCGAATCTCCTCCATGAAGGCTTCAACGACGATTGCTACATCTTTCGAATTAACGCCAGTTTGCATGGCTATTGTCTTGACTATCTCTGCTTTAGTCATTTCTCTGGGTTGTTTTATTGGGTTATTCTCTGTTTTCGGACTGCAAAATTACTCATTTTCAGTCAGATATGGAAATATTTTTGTGTTTTTTTGCAAAAAAAGTTACTTGCGGCGCACTTGTTGAGGCTTGTCACTCGCCAAAATAGTCGGCCAGTTCCTGTCTGGAACTGCCGTTTTCGTTGTTCAGATCACGCAGGATATGCCCTTTTTCCATGAGGGCAATGCGCGTTGAGATGTCGACGGTGTGCTGGAGGTTATGGCTGCTGACAATGACGGTGGCCCCTGTTTCCTGGGCGTATTGGGTGAGAATGTGTTTTAACTGATTCTGACTGGTGGGGTCGAGGAAATTGAAAGGCTCGTCGAGGATGAGCAGTTGCGGCTGGCGGATGAGCGCGGCCATGATGCCCACCTTCTGGCGGTTGCCTGCCGAGAGGTTGCGTATGAGTTTCTTCTGTCCCATGACCTCGCCGCCAGCGAGCGGCTCCAGTTGTGCTATGCGGTCGTTGATGACGGTTTGCGGCACGGTGCTGATCTTGCCGATGAAGGCAAAATATTCTTCAGGCGTGAGATAGTCGATGAGAAAACTGTCGTCGATATGGGCTCCTGTCGTTTCTTTCCATGCTTCGGACTGTGCAGGATTGATGTCGTTGATGAGAATGCTTCCCTCATCGGGCTTCAGCAGGTCGAGCATCAAACGAAACAGGGTGGTCTTGCCTGCGCCGTTGTTGCCCACCAGCCCAAGCACATCACCGTCGTTGATGGTGAACGACGGGATGTCGCAGGCGATGGTCTGGCCGAACTGCTTCTTGAGGTTGTTGATGGTAATCATAATTCTCAATTTTCAATTCTCAATTACATGAGGCCTTTTCCGTGACAGTTCTTGAACTTCTTTCCGCTTCCGCAGGGGCAGGGGTCGTTGCGACCAGGCAGTTTGTCCTTGATGATGGGGTTGCGGGGCTGCTGGGCACGTGTGTCGTGCTGGGCTGCGGCCTGCTGGTTGCGGTCGGTCAACTGCTCTTCCTGCACGTTCTGCTTGTTCTCGGTGTACTGGCGGCGGTCGGTGTGCTCTTCAGGAGCGGCCTCGCGCACTTGTTGCTGCATCTCGGGAATAGCACCGCGGTTCAGCACCGTCATGGCGCGGTTGTTCATCTCGTTGATCATATTGTCCCACACCTTGGCACTCTCAAGTTTGAAGATGAGCAACGGGTCTTTCTGCTCGTAACTGGCATTCTGGACGGAATGCTTCAGTTCGTCGAGTTCGCGCAGGTTCTCCTTCCAGGCATCGTCGATGATGTGGAGCAGCATCTGCTTTTCAAACTCCTTGACCACCGATTTGCATTCAGTCTCGTAGGCCTCCTTGAGGTTGCAGCCTATGTTGTAGACACGACGCCCGTCGGTGATGGGCACCATGATGCGCTCATAGCGGTCGCCCTGCTGTTCGAACACGTTCTTGATGACAGGCCACGCCACCTCGCAGATATGGTCGGTCTTGCGGGTGAAGTTGGCAAGGGCCGCCTGAAATGCGTTTTCTGCCAGCACATCGGGCTTCTCGTTGGTAAGTTGCTCTTCGGTGAAAGGCACATCCATCGCAAACAAGCGGATGAACTCTTCCTTGCAGCCCTGATAGTCGTTGCGCTCAATGATGGTAGACACGCGATCCCAGATGATGTTGGCGATGTCCATGCCGATGCGCTCACCCATGAGGGCGTGGCGGCGCTTCTCGTAGATGACGGTGCGCTGCTTGTTCATCACATCGTCATATTCGAGCAGGCGCTTACGGATGCCGAAGTTGTTTTCCTCAACCTTCTTCTGGGCACGTTCAATGCTCTTTGAAATCATGGGGTGCTCAATCATGTCGCCTTCCTTGAATCCCATCTTGTCCATGACGGAGGCAATGCGCTCGCTGGCAAACAGACGCATCAGTTTGTCTTCGAGTGATACATAGAAGACAGAAGAACCTGGGTCGCCCTGACGGCCTGCACGACCGCGCAACTGGCGGTCTACGCGACGGCTCTCATGACGCTCGGTGCCTATGATGGCGAGTCCACCGGCGGCCTTCACTTCTGGCGACAACTTGATATCGGTACCACGGCCGGCCATGTTGGTGGCGATGGTCACGGCTCCCATACCGTTTTTGTCCTGCTGACCAGCCAGAGCCACGATGTCGGCCTCCTTCTGGTGCAGTTTGGCGTTCAGCACCTGATGGGGGATGCCCTCGCGCTTGCCTGTCTCCGGGTCGACATACATGTCGAGCATTCGTGACAGCAGTTCTGAAATCTCCACAGAGGTGGTACCTATCAGGGTGGGGCGGCCTGCCTTGCGCATTCTTACGATTTCTTCAATGACGGCACGATATTTGTCGCGGGCGGTCTTATAAACACGGTCGTCCATGTCTTTGCGGGCCACGGGCTTGTTGGTGGGAATCTCCACAACATCGAGTTTGTAGATATTCCAGAACTCGCCAGCCTCTGTCGAGGCCGTACCCGTCATGCCTGCCAGTTTGTGATACATGCGGAAATAGTTCTGCAGGGTAATGGTGGCAAAGGTTTGCGTGGCGGCTTCGACCTTTACGTGCTCCTTGGCTTCTACGGCCTGATGCAGACCATCGCTCCAGCGGCGGCCCTCCATGATACGGCCCGTCTGCTCGTCAACGATCTTCACCTCGCCGTCGATAACAACATATTCATCGTCTTTGTTGAACATGGTGTAGGCCTTGAGCAACTGCTGTAGGGTGTGCACACGCTCGCTCTGGACGGCATAGTGGCTCATCAGTTCGTCTTTCTTGTTCAGGCGCTCCTCGTCGGTAAGACCTTCTTCTGCCTCCAGCGCAGACAACTGGCTGGCTATGTCGGGCAGCACAAAGAGTTCCGGGTCGTTGACCTGCTTGGCCAGCCATGCTGTGCCCTTGTCGGTGAGGTCGCAGGAGTTGAGTTTCTCGTCAACCACGAAATAGAGAGGCTCTACGGCTTCTGGCATTCGGCGGTTGTTGTTTTCCATGTAGGTCTCCTCGGTCTTCAACATGCCGGCCTTGATACCTTCTTCGGAAAGGTACTTGATGAGGGGCTTGTTCTTGGGGAGTGACTTATGGGAACGATAGAGCGAAAGGAAGCCTTCCTCCACCATCTCCTTGTTGTTGGTACGCTGTCCTTCTGTAATCTTCTGCTTGGCATCGGCCAGGAACTGGGTGGCCAGTTGGCGCTGAACACCAAAGAGTTTCTCAACAAGCGGCTGATATTCTTCGAACATCTGGTCGTCGCCCTTGGGAACAGGACCGCTGATGATAAGCGGTGTACGGGCATCGTCAATCAACACCGAGTCGACCTCGTCGACGATGGCGTAATTGTGGCTGCGCTGTACAAGGTCGGCTGGCGAAATAGCCATGTTGTCGCGCAGATAGTCGAAGCCGAACTCATTGTTGGTGCCGAAGGTGATGTCGGCCTGATAGGCTTTGCGGCGGGCCGGCGAGTTGGGCTGGTGCTTGTCTATACAGTCGACGCTCAGGCCGTGGAACATGTAGAGCGGACCCATCCACTCGGAGTCGCGCTTGGCCAGATAGTCGTTGACGGTAACGACATGAACGCCATTGCCTGTAAGGGCATTGAGGAATACAGGAAGTGTTGCCACGAGGGTCTTACCTTCACCTGTGGCCATTTCTGCAATCTTGCCTTGATGCAGGACAACGCCGCCAAAGAGTTGTACGTCATAGTGGATCATCTCCCATTTCAGGTCGTTGCCGCCAGCCGTCCAATGATTATGGTAGATGGCTTTGTCGCCATCAATGGTGATGAAGTCTTTGCGGGGGTCGCCTGCCAGTTCGCGGTCGAAGTCGTTGGCCGTGACCACGGTCTCCTCGTTTTGTGCAAAGCGGCGGGCTGTTTCCTTCACGATGGCGAATACTTCGGGCATGACCGCGTCAAGTGCTTTCTCGTATTCATCAAGTGCTTCTTTCTCTATTTTGTCAATATGGGCAAAAATGTCGGCGCGTTCGTCAAGGGGAGTGTCTTCGATGGTGGCCTTGAGTTTTTCTATTTCCTCTTTCTGACTCTTTGCTGCTGACTGAACCTGTTGGCGTATCTCTTGTGTACGGGCGCGAAGGGCGTCGTTGTCCAAGGCTTCAATCTTTGGTGAAACAGCCTTCACCTGTTCTACGAAAGGTTGTATCTTTTTCATGTCACGCGACGATTTGTCGCCAAACAATGCTTTCAGAATCTTATTGATATTCATTTTTCTATTTATGATTTACTATATTATAATTTGCAATTTCTCGCGGCTTGCTCTTTGCATGAGCCAAATTTGGGGTGCAAAGTTACGAAAAAAAGTGAAAAGTGAAGAGTGATGCGTGAAGAATTTGCTGCAACCCTCCACTTTTTTGCCTTTTACCTTTAAAAAAGTGGCTCGGAAGAGCAGGCATTAGGGGCTCTGATGCGGATGCTTCTGGCTATTGTCGGGGCTATCTGGTCAACATAGACCGGACTGCTCACTTTCTCGGCATGAGTGCCTGCACCGTAGAATATAATGGGAAATTGAATGAGTGATGCCCTCGACAATTCAGTCTTTTGTGTCTCTTCATTCAAAATATGCCATCCTGGCGCTACCTCAATCAAAAGATCGCCACAATGCTCAGGTGTGAAGCCGTTGCGCACCTTCTGAAGTCGTTCGTTTTGTGAGGTGAGCAGTTGGAGCGAGGTGTAGACATTGCTGACGCCTGACATCATGGCAAGAAACTCTTGGGCACGTTCGGTGGCTTCAGATATGGTGACTTTCTTGGACTCAAGCAGTTCGTGGTTCAAAAAGAAATGGTTGCGATAGGTTGCTTCCACATATAGTCCCTGTCCCCAGATGGCTCCCAGATAGATGTTCATGAGGTTGCCTGTACGGTTCATGTAGAACGTACCGGTAGGAATGCGATACTTGGTGTAATCGGCTTCTTCGTCTTCGCAATAGCCTGTGCCAGTCAGCACAAACAGAACCTTGTCTTTGCCAAGCGTCTTTTCAAAATAATCAGTAAGACGGCTTATCTCGTGGTCGAGCCGGACATAGGTGTCTTGCAACTCCATCTGGCATTCGGCCAAAGGACGGTGGTTGTAGCAGCCCGCATAATAGGTGATGCTTAGCAGGTCGGTGATGTTGTCGTTGCCGATGCCTGTGCTGGCTGCACACTGGATGCTCATGTCGGTCATGTCGGTATTGACCAGAGCCGATGATTTGTATGCCAGGTATTTGTCGTGCCCTTTGAAACTGTGCTTGAAGGGCTTGGAGTCGTTTGTTTGTACAAAATAGCGATAGTTGGCCGAAAGCAAGGAATAGGGTTCCCACTGAACGCTTTCGATTTTACTGGCAGGTGCTTTTAGACGGTTGTAGGCCTGTACCCAGCCAGGCAGGGTGGGGTAGTAATAAGATGTTGAACACCAGTGGCCCGTGGCATCGTCAATCCATAAAGCACCGTCGGCGGCGTGGCCGGCAGAAAGGATGGCTGCATCGCGATAAGGGGCTACGGCATAGACAATGGCTTTGCCCATCGTGGCCATTTTTAGTTCATCGCCTATGGTAGATGTCTTAAGGTTGGCAGGTGATGCTGTGAGTGAGGTGGACAGGCCTGGATACTTGTTGTCGTCAACACATCCAACGGTGCGCAAGGTCTTTCTGCTAAGCCAGTCTTGTCCAATTATATTATTATAATAAGGTGTGACGCCGGTTCCTATACAGGCAATAGAGGAGGCACGGTCAATAGGAGTGAAGGGGTATGCGGCATTAGTAAAAGCCAGTCCGTCTTCCATTAACTTTTTAAAGCCATTGTCTTCGTATAGCGGGAGAAAGGCCTGAAGGTAATCGCTGCGTAGTTGGTCGATGCTAATGCTGACAACAAGTTTGGGGGCAGCGTTTGTTTGTGCCGCCTTCTCGGCATTTGCCTCTATTTGCAAGGTGAGCAATGCCAGAATGGTGATATAGATGGATCTATTTGTCATTGATGTGTCGCAGAAAACGTAATAGCAAACATAATGCCAAAAGGTTGATTCCCTCGGCATAGTCTTGAATGATGCCACCAATAAAGAATAAACATATGCAGATGGCGCTAATGGCAAACCAGCGTGTCTTCTTTTTCCTTATGACAGAAGGGATAAATACCAATGCTAGCGGGTTTAATACAAGAATCTGCAAGTTGATGGATGTGGTGGGATGCTGTGAGAAAATCATGAGGAACAGTAGAATTCCTGCCAGTCCGGTGAATGCCATAATGGCAAAGTCAAACCACCAAAATGTGCGTCTGGTAAAGTGCTCAATGACAAAAATGCAGAGCGAGATGGCAAGAATAATGACACCACATTGTTGGGGGGTGACGGGAAAATCATCTATGGGCGTTTGCTGGCCAGAGGGTACGATGATTCTCCGCTCCTTTACCAAGGGTGTCGTTATGCCGTCGCGTTGGATGGCTGCCCGGACAATGTCGTTTTGTAGAATGTCGGGTAGAAACTCCTGTTCTCGTTGTGTTGTAGTCAAATCGGCTTTCACTCCTAAAAGAATATCATTCCCGAAGGTGGCCCATGGGTGTCCTGCCGTCTTCTTCCTTATCATATCGCGGAATGAGGGCGACTCTCCTGTGCGTTGCTCATAGACGACTGACCCTTCGATGTTACTCTCAATAATGTCTCGAGGACGCGTGGCACAGTTGTCGTAGAAGTAGTTGTATCGATAAATTCTGTTTTGCGGTAAATAGTTGTTACGCAAAGCATTAAGCAGGTTTTCCTTTTCTTTTGCATTAATGTTTAATACATCTTCTGTTACCTGACTTCCCCATTCGTGGTAATAATGGAAAAAAGGCCCTGCTGGGGAACGCCCGAGTTCATAATCAGTTAGGCCAAAGACAAAGCGCCATATAAAATAGGGTTTCTTGAAATCGAAGATGCCATAGTTGTAGATGCTGTCTTCACCTGTTGCCAAGTTATGACAGCGTATGGCTGTATGTCCATAGAGGCTGTACACTTCCTCGTGGGGAGAGCAAGTGATAAGCCCTATCTCAATGCTGTCCATTTGCTCGTGTGTTTGTGCTTGTGACAGTTGACTCGTGGCACAAATAGCATAGATAGCCAGAAAAATAGTCCTAAAAATGTTTTCGAATTGTTTCACGATGCAAAAATACACTATATTTTTTACTTTCAGTGCTTTTAGTTCGATTTTTTTTAATAATTTTGCAGGCTGAAAGAAAAACGAAGTATGAAAAAAAGGCTATTAATTATAAATATGGTTGCCCTTTTCGGCTTAACGGCAATGGCTCAAAGTGGCACGAACTCTCCCTACAGCCAATATGGATTGGGAGTGTTGAGCGAACAGTCGCAGGGATTTAGCCGAGGCATGAATGGCGTTGGATTGGCCTTGAGGAAAGGTAATATCGTCAATTCATTGAATCCAGCCTCTTATTCGGCTGTTGATTCTTTGACCATGATCTTCGATGTCGGTTTGATGGGACAGACAACCCAGTTTAAGGAAGGAGGGAGCAGCGTTAAGGCAAATAATGCTAATTTTGAATATGCTGTGGCCTCATTCCGACTGATGCCGCATGTTGGTATGAGTTTTGGTGTCCTGCCATATTCAAATGTGGGCTATTCTTATACTGCTACGACCTATTTGGCACAGAATCAGACCACCTTGCTTGAAACCTATCAAGGTTCGGGAGGTTTGCATCAGATGTACTTGGGTGCGGGCTGGCATGTGTTCGGACCTTTGTCGGTCGGAGCAAATGTATCGTATCTGTGGGGCACCTATAACCGTTCTGTCACTAATAGTGGGTCGACAGAAATCAATACGCTGAAGAAGACACATTCGGCATCGGTGAACAGTTATAAGATTGACTTCGGTGTCCAGTGGCAGCAGCCATTAGGTAAGGAAGATCAAGTTACTTTGGGCTTGACAATGGGGTTGGGGCATAAGTTAGGCGCTGACCCTCAATGTGAGATTGTGAATGCTAATTTGCTGACCAGTACTTCTGATACGACAATCTTCGTTGCAGACAATGCCCTGGAACTTCCAATGTCGTTTGGAGCCGGTGTTGCATGGTCTCATAAGAACAAGTGGCTTGTGGAGGTTGATGCGAAAATGGAGAAATGGGGTTCTGTGGTGAGCCCGAACAATGATGCTGGTGGCGTTTACAAGGCCTGTGATGGCTTGCTGAAGGACCGCTATAGTGTGAACATCGGAGCCGACTATGTGCCAGCAGCCATGAGCAGGACTTTTCTGAACCGTGTGCACTATCGTCTTGGCGCAGGATATTCTACACCTTATTATTATATTAATGGGAAAGACGGTCCCAAAGAGTTGAGTGTGAGTGCAGGCTTCGGCATACCTTTGCAGAATGCTTATAATAACAGGTCGGTACTCAATGTAAGTGCTCAGTGGGTCAGAACATCTGCTCCGGATTTTATCCGCGAAAATACGTTCCGTATTAATATAGGTCTGACCTTCAATGAGCGATGGTTTGCCAAGTGGAAGGTTGACTAATCCTAACCGAAAATTGCAATTGGATATTGACAATTATATGAAGCGACTTTTGGGGGTGGGCTTTTGGCTTGCCCCTATAGCGTTTTGGTCCTGTGGTAATTCTCAGGAGCATACTGCTGCTGCCGTCAATCCGGAGGATTCTGTGTCGATGATGACTTCCTATGGTGTCAATACCTTGATATCCGATTCTGGCGTCATAAAGTATCGCATTGTTGCAGAGCAATGGGATGTTAACACGGTGCGCCAACCATCAAGGTGGGAGTTTATGAAGGGCATCTTCTTTGAACAGTTTGACGAGCAGTTTCATGTGGAGGCATATATCCAAGCCGATACTGCGTGGTATTTCGACCAGCAGCGATTATGGAAACTACGTGGAAGGGTGAACTTGCGTAATACCGAAGGCTTTATCTATAATAGCGAGGAATTGTATTGGGACGGTATTCTACATGAGTTCTATTCCACGGCTTTTTCACGCTTAGTTACACCTGAACGTACACTTGAGGGTACATATTTCAGAAGTGACGAGCGCATGACTCATTATACGGTAACCAATTCGAAGGGCTCTTTCATGGCAAGCGATTTGGAGGGTGACGACTCTGCCGGGAATGATACTGTAGTTAAATCGCAATGACCATGATAGAACTGATCATAGGACTTCTGATAGCGATGGTGTTTTCTGCCTTTTTTTCGGGCATGGAAATTGCTTTTGTTTCCAGCAATAGGATGTTGGTCGAGATGTCGCGTGAAAAGAATGGCCTTTCGCAACGTGCTATAGCCATATTCTATCGTCACCCTAACAACTTCGTGTCTACGATGTTGGTGGGCAATAATATTGCTTTGGTCATTTACGGCATTTTTTTTGCTGAGATTTTCGATGAACACATATTCAAAGGAATTGTTGATAATCAAGGCATAAGGGTGGCGGCAGATACGTTGCTCTCTACGCTTGTGGTGCTCTTTACTGGTGAGTTTCTTCCCAAAACCATCTTTAAGAGCAATCCGAACACGATGCTCACCATCTTTGCTCTTCCTGCTTATTTGTGCTATGTGTTGCTTTACCCAGTGTCACGCTTCGCTACATTCTTGTCTAAGATACTGCTGAACTTGATGGGTGTGAAGATGCTAAAGACTCCGGAAGACAAAGAGTTTACAAAGGTGGACTTGGACTATCTTGTTCAGACAAGTCTTAACAATGTGAAGAATGAAGATGAGATTGACGAAGAAGTGCGTATCTTTCAGAATGCACTTGAATTCTCAGAGACAAAAGTGCGCGACTGTATGGTACCTCGCACCGAGATTGATGCTATTGAAGACACAAGCAGCATAGAACAATTGAAGCAGAAGTTCATAGAGAGCGGACATTCTAAGATTGTGGTTTTTCATGAAGACATCGACCATATTGTCGGTTATATACATTCTTCGGAAATGTTCCGAAATCCGAAAGACTGGACGAAGAGTCTAAGAACAATGACCTTTGTACCCGAGACGATGGCGGCAAGCAAGATGATGCAAACCTTCCTGGCTCAGAAAAAATCATTGGGAGTGGTTGTCGATGAGTTTGGCGGCACGAGTGGACTCATAGCACTGGAGGATATTGTAGAGGAAATTTTTGGTGATATAGAAGATGAGCATGATTCGACCAATTATGTGGCCAAGCAACTGGACAATGGTGAGTATCTCCTTTCTGCCCGCCTTGAGATAGAAAAAGTTAACGAGATGTTCAACCTGACCTTGCCTGAAAGCGACGAATATATGACTATAGGCGGCCTTATCCTCCACGAATATCAGAGTTTTCCAAAACTTAATGAGGTGGTGACAATCGGGCCTTGGCAGTTCAAAATAGTAAAGAATACGGCCACGAAAATAGAGATAGTGAGGCTAAAAGTCAATGATGACACCATTTTTTCATGAAAAAGTGACGATAATTCAAGAAAACTTAGTAACTTTGTCGGCTGAATTTGAAAAATGTAAAAAATAATAATAAAAAACAACTAAAAACACAAATGGCAGCAATAGGAAAAATCAGAAGTTGGGGGCCAATACTTATTACCATATTGGCTATAGCCCTATTAGGCTTCATTGCAGAAACCGCTTTCGAGACACTTAGCAAGAAAAAGGCGATGGACTCGCGTACAGCAGGCTTTGTGGATGGCCAGAAGGTAGACATCGAGGACTTCAACAAGCAGGTGGAAGAGTTCCAGCAGATTCTCAAATTCCAGGGTCAGACTGATCTTGGCGAGGATGATATGAATGGTCTTCGTGACTATGTTTGGGAGTCTTATATTCGTAATCAGGTCATTGAGAAAGAGGCCAAGGAACTGGGACTTTCTGTCACAGAGGAAGAATTAGCCCAGGTGCTTAAGGACGGTACAAACCCCGCTCTTATGCAAGTTCAGATTATTAATCAGTTTGTAAATCCGCAGACCCGCCGCTTTGACTATACACAGGTTACTGCTGCACGTGAATATCTGCGTCAGATGGCTGCACAGGCTCAGTCGGAGGAACAGCGTGCAATGGCTCAGGAGCAGGCAGACATGCTTGACAAGGTATGGCCTGTGGCAGAGAAACTGCTTCGTCAGCAGTTGCTCATAAATAAGTATCAGAGCCTCATTGAGGGATGTGTAGGCAGCAATCCTATTTCCGCTCGTGCAAATTTCGATGCAAGCAATACGGAGAGCAGCGTCCTTTTGGCTTCGCTGCCCTATGCAGAGGTCAATGACAATGATGTGGAGGTGAGTGATGCAGAACTGAAGGCAAAGTATGATGAGCAGAAGCGTGCCTATAAGACTTATCGTGAGACACGTGAGATTAAGTATGTGGCCTATCAGATTGTGGCCTCAGAGGCCGACCGCGCTCTTGTTTCAAAGACAATTAGTGAAGCCGAAGCCGCTTTGCGTGCCGACAGCCTTAAGCCTGCAGAAATTGTTCGTGCAGCACAGTCTCAGGTTCCCTATACAGGTTTCCTTGTTACACGTGCAGCCCTTTCTCATGATGTGGCCTCGCAGGTTGACTCGCTCTCTGTTGGCCAGGTAAGCGCTCCTTTTGTCACGGCTAGCGACAATACCATGAATGTAGTGAAACTTATCAGTAAGGTGCAGGCACCTGACTCAATCGAATATCGCTTTATCCGTGTTGACGGAACCAAGGCTAAGGAGACTGCCGACAGCATTGTGCGTGTTTTGCGTGCAGGCGAAGTGTTCGATTCTGTTGCTGTTAAGTTCGGCCAGCCTGGAACACGTATGTGGGCCGTGTCGAAAGACTATCAGAACACTATGCTTGACATGGACACTAAGGCATTCCTCAGCGCGCTGAATAAGGCCGGCCAGGACGAATTGCAGGTGCTTGAACTTTCACAGGGCGCATCACTTGTCTATCAGGTGACATCTCGTCGTGCCATAGTTGATAAGTATGATGTGGCCATCGTGAAATGCCCGGTAAACTTCTCTACTGAAACCTATAATAAGGCTTATAATGATTTCACTCAGTATGTGAGCGAGAGCCAGAATATTGCAGGGCTTGAAGAGAAGGCTCCAGAAGCAGGCTATGTCGTTCTCGATCGCATTATTAAGCCTGGTGACCACAATATAGCCGGTCTCCGTGGTAGTCGCGACGCTCTTCGTTGGGCATTCAACGATGCCAAGGAAGGGGAACTTTCGGAGGTTATCCCCTGTGGTGACAACGACCATCTGCTTGTCGTGGCAGTTTCGAGGATAAATGAGCCTGGATACTTGAGCGAAGAAAGTGTCAAGGAGCAGTTGAAGCAACAGGTTCTGCGCGACAAGAAGTTCGACTTACTGGCTCAAAAGTTTAATGGCATAGCAAATATAAGTGCTGCAGAAACGGCAGGTGCTCATGTTGACACCATTCCCCTCATCACGTTCGATGCACCTGCTTATATCCCAAGTTTAGGTGTTGCTGAGCCTGCATTGAGTGGTGCTGTCGCTGGTACGGAGCCTGGCAAGATGTCGAAGAGCCCTGTTAAGGGTCTCATGAGTGCCTATATGTTCCAGGTCATTGACCGTCACCAGCGTACGGGTGTTGAGTATAATGAGAAGGCACAGCAGGATGCTCTTCGCCAGAAGTCTGTTCAGCAGGTGCGTAACCTCATGTCTCAAGATTTGATTAACAGCGTTGAGGTCGAGGACTTCCGTTATAATTTCTTCTAATCCTCATCATTGAGGATTGTGCTTTAAGACTACGCCGTCGTGAGCGATGGCGTAGTCTTCCGTTTGTTAAAAAGATAGTCGTTAATTATTATGAGTAAAAAATCCAGATGGCATTGCTTGCCAGGACAGGAGCCTACGGAGTTTGACAAGCAAATCATGTATTGGGAGAAAAAGGGAAAACTTGTTCCTACCCGTGATTTAATAAAGACACCGGAACAGATTGAGGGCATTCGCAAAGCAGGCGTGGTAAATACAGGTGTCCTTGATGCTGTGGCCGAGCAGATACACGTGGGTATGAATACGCTTGAGATTGACAAGATATGCCGTGCCTATTGTGATGAACATCATGCTATCCCTGCCTGTCTTAACTACGAGGGTTTCCCAATGAGCGTCTGCACCAGCATCAACGAGGTTGTGTGTCATGGTATTCCAAAGGAGGAAGATGTGTTGCAAGAAGGCGACATCATCAACGTAGACTTTACCACTATTCTTGATGGCTACTATGCCGATGCTTCGCGCATGTTCATCATTGGCAAGACGACACCCGAGAAAGAACAGTTGGTGCGTGTGGCCAAGGAATGTCTGGAAATAGGGATGGAAGCGGCTAAGCCCTGGGGCTTTGTCGGCGATATTGGCCATGCTATCAAGAAACACTGTAAGAAATATGGCTATGGCATAGTGCGCGACTTGGCTGGCCATGGCGTGGGACTCAAGTTCCATGAAGAGCCGGAGGTCGACCATGATTCCTATCGTGGCACAGGCATGTTGCTCGTTCCGGGAATGGTTTTCACCATCGAGCCAATGATAAATATGGGCACATGGCGTGTCTTTATCGATGAAGATGATCCGTATGGCTGGGAAGTCATTACGGAAGACGAGAAACCGAGTGCCCAGTGGGAGCATACTTTGCTAATGACAGAGCATGGGGTAGAAGTGCTGACTTACTAAAATTCCAGTCATTCCTTTGCTGTGTCAATAATTCTTTGTACTTTTGCACACGAAATGGACAAGGACATATATATATTAGGTATAGAATCAAGTTGCGACGATACATCGGCAGCCGTGCTGAAAAATGGTGTGCTCCTGTCTAATGTGACAGCCTCGCAGGCTGTTCATGAGGCTTATGGCGGTGTGGTGCCAGAACTGGCATCGAGGGCGCATCAGCAGAATGTGGTGCCTGTTGTCGATCAGGCCTTGAAGCGGGCTGGCATTGAGAAAGAGCAACTGTCGGCAGTGGCCTTTACGCGTGGACCCGGTCTGATGGGCTCGCTTCTTGTGGGCGTGAGTTTTGCCAAAGGCTTTGCCCGCTCTCTGGGCATACCTATGATAGATGTAAATCATCTTCAGGGGCATGTGATGGCACATTTTATAAAAGAAAACCAAGATTCTCAGAACACCGTTCCGACCAATCAGATACCACCATTGCCATTCCTTTGTCTATTGGTAAGTGGCGGTAATTCGCAGATAGTGAAAGTCAACGCCTACAATGATATGGAAGTGTTGGGACAGACCATTGACGATGCTGCAGGTGAGGCCATCGACAAGTGTTCAAAGGTGATGGGGCTAGGGTATCCCGGAGGCCCTGTCATAGACCGCTTGGCCCGTCAGGGTAATCCTAAGGCTTATCAGTTTGCCGAACCGCATATTCCAGGACTGGACTATAGTTTCTCTGGTCTGAAGACTTCATTCCTTTATAATCTGCGCAAGTGGGTGGCGGACGACCCGGACTTTGTTGAACATCACAAGGAAGATCTGGCTGCCAGTTTGGAATGGACGGTTGTCGATATCCTGATGAAGAAACTGAAACTTGCCGTGAAGCAGACTGGCATTAAACATGTGGCTGTGGCTGGAGGCGTGAGTGCCAACAACGGACTTCGTAATGCTTTCCATGATGCAGCGAAACGCTATGGCTGGACTATCTATATTCCAAAATTCAGTTATACCACAGATAATGCGGCCATGATTGGCATTGTGGGTTACTACAAGTATCTGGATAAGCAGTTCTGCTCTATTGATGCACCTGCATTCTCAAAGGTCACATTTCGGTAAA
>CAMHDT010000013.1 GCA_946183985.1 uncultured Prevotella sp. | reverse complement strand
TGAGGCTTATGCTCTTGCCGTCGGGTCCAGCACACATAGTCAACCTGCTCAAGGATTCGCGGGTCTATGTCTTGATAGTTCTGTGCAGCCGGTTCGCCGCTGATGTTAGCCGATGTTGATACGATGGCTTTCTGGAAACGAAAACACAGTTCCTTTGAGAAATCCTCTTGAGTGATCCGGATACCGATAGATCCATCGGCTGCAATCAGGTTCGGAGCCAGATTGACAGCACCATCAAGTATGAGCGTCGTTGGCTTGTCAATGCAGTCAATCAACTGCCACGCCACCTCAGGCACATTCCTGACATAACGCTGAAGACGGGCATCGCTATCTACCAAACAGATGAGTGCCTTCGAGTCATCGCGCTGCTTTATTGCATATACTTTCTTCACGGCCTCTGCATTCGTAGCATCGCAGCCTATGCCCCAAATAGTATCCGTAGGATAGAGAATTACCCCACCCCTCTTCATTACCTCTATAGCATTCCTAATGTCTTGTTCCTTAGTCATTTAAAATTCGGATGTAAAGTGGAACTTAATGTGTTCAAAGTCTTGTTGAGCCATCTGCAACACATAGCCTGAGTCGGCCAAGAAGACATCCCTACCCTCCTTGTCTTTGGCCATATACTGGTACTTTCGCTTCTTGAATGCCTCAAGTTCCTGAGGGTTATCGCTTGAAATCCAGCATGCCTTATACAGATGCACAGGCTCCCAACGGCACTTTGCATTGTATTCATTTTCCAGGCGATACTGAATGACCTCAAACTGCAACTGGCCTACGGTGCCGATAATCTTACGGTTGTTGAACTGGTTGACAAACAACTGTGCCACGCCTTCATCCATCAGTTGGTCAATTCCTTTCTGCAACTGCTTGGCCTTCATGGGGTCGTCGTTCTCAATATATTTGAAGAGTTCCGGCGAGAACGACGGCAAGCCGCGGAAATGCAGTTGCTCACCTTCGGTAAGCGTGTCGCCAATCTTGAAGATGCCTCCTGTATCAGGGAGACCGACGATGTCTCCCGGCCAGGCTTCGTCAATAGTAGACTTGCGCTGTGCCATGAACTGAGTGGGAGAAGTGAAGCGCATGGTTTTTCCCTGTCGCACATGCAGATAGGGCTGATTGCGCTGGAACTTGCCTGAGCAAACCTTGCAGAAAGCAATACACGAACGATGATTAGGGTCGATGTTGGCCGTGATCTTGAAAATGAAGCCAGTGAATTTGTTTTCTTCAGGCTGTACTTCACGTTCATCGGCTTTTGTGGGGCGCGGCGACGGGGCAATCTCAACAAAGCAGTTCAACAGTTCCTGTACGCCGAAATTGTTAAGTGCCGAACCAAAGAACACTGGTGCCACCTCGGCTGAGCGGTAGGCCTCCACATCGAAATCGGGATATACGCCTTCAACCAGTTCCAAGTCTTCGCGCAACTTATTTGCATCGGCATCGCCAACGACTTTGTCCAGTTCGCTGCTATTGATGTCAACCTCAACTTTCTCTGTCACACGCTGCTTGTCGGGCGTGAACAAGTCCAACTTTTCCTCATAGATATTATACACGCCCTTGAACTTCACGCCCTGATTGATAGGCCACGACAATGGCCGTACCTTTATCTCCAGTTCTTTTTCCAGTTCATCAAGCAGGTCGAACGGGTCCCTACCCTCGCGGTCCATCTTGTTGATGAAAATGATGACCGGCGTTTTGCGCATACGACAAACAGTCATCAGTTTGCGCGTCTGCGTCTCAACACCTTTCGCACCGTCGACCACGATGATGGCGGAGTCGACGGCGGTGAGCGTGCGGAAGGTATCTTCAGCAAAATCCTGGTGACCTGGGGTGTCAAGGATATTGACCTTGTATTCTATGTCGCTGCCATCAGGCATGTAGTCAAATTCCATTACCGATGTAGACACCGAGATGCCGCGCTGCTTTTCTATCTCCATCCAGTCGGATGTGGCGGTTTTCTTTATCTTATTACTCTTAACTGCACCGGCAACCTGAATCTGTCCGCCAAAGAGCAGGAATTTCTCTGTCAGCGTAGTCTTACCGGCATCAGGGTGCGAGATGATCGCAAACGTTCTTCTTCTTTCTATCTCTTGATTCATAATTTCTCAATACATTCTTTGAGGCTCTCTTCCCAGTAGGGAATCTCGATGCCGTAGGTCTCTTTTATCTTTGTCTTGTCGAGCACTGAATAGTGCGGACGGGCAGCGGGTGTGGGATATTCGCTGGAGTGAAGCGGACGCACGTGACAAGTGGTGATACCTGCGATGCGATGGATAGCCTTCGTGAAGTCGTACCACGATATGACTCCCTCGTTGCTGAAATGATAAATGCCAGGCACTATGCCCTTCTCGATGGCCGTGAAAATACAGACAGCGAGGTCGCGAGCATATGTCGGTGTGCCTATCTGGTCGAAGATAACACCCAGTTCAGGTTTCTCTTTGCCCAAGCGCATCATTGTCTTTACAAAATTGTTGCCAAAGGTAGAATATAGCCAGGCAGTACGAATAATCATCGTGCGCTGACAGGCCTGCATCGCCATTATTTCGCCAGCCAGTTTTGTACGCCCATAGACGCTGTTGGGACAGGTAGGCTCATTAGGTGTATATGGCGTGTGGTTGGTGCCATCGAAGACATAGTCGGTAGATATCTGGATAAGCCACCCGCCACGCTGCTCTACAGCCTCGGCCAGATAGCCTGGTGCCACCGTGTTCAGCAGTCGTGCCAGTTCCTCATTCTCCTCGGCCTTGTCGACAGCCGTATAGGCGGCACAATTCACAATGCCGTCGATATGATTCTTATCAACGAACTTCAGGACAGCCTGCTTGTCAGTAATATCCAACTCTGCCACATCCGTATTATAATAGGTATGGGTGGCATGCTGCTTCTCCAACAACTGCATCTCGTTACCCAACTGACCGTTGCAGCCAGTAATCAGTATATTCATCTATTCAAACTTTAGTCCTTCTTCCTTGTCTTTCTTGTAATAGTCGCTGAGCATACCGATGAAAGTGGAAACCTCGCGGACGGCATGTTCCGTATTTGGTGTAATCTCCTTTTTCTGCAGACGCAGCATCATCACACCATAGAGCAGGTTCAGGCATGTCTCTATCTCGCCTTCTTCCTTGTTTGCCCCTCGGTTGCGTAACTCCACGATGAAGGGCAGCACCTTGTAATACTCCGTGTTGTAGAATGGGAACTTTGACGACTGCAACAACTGCAGGTGCAACTCGCTGAGCAGTTGCAGGGTTGTGCGATTGATTTGCAGGTGGCCGTACTCTCGACAGCCTTCCTCGTTCATCATGCGAATGAGATTGCCGTACCAGTCAGCAAGTTCCTCCTTCTGCTCATCGTCATAGTCAAAACGCTCGATATACTCCCTGCGAATGCGGGGCAAAGAGCATCCGAAAGCGCGGATGGTGTCTTCTACCTGCCACATATAGAGCAGGTATTCCGCTATGTTCTTTTTACGTAATTCTTGTGCAATAAACATAATTCTACTAATTCAGCAAATGCAGGCTTGTCAGGGTAACTAAAAGAATAATGACACTGCCCAAAATGACGACCATGCCAATGATTTGATTAATGAGTTTGATGCCATTGTTGTCAAACTTTGCCCGGATTTTATCGACAAGCCACGTCAGTCCCCACCACCAAAGCAAGGCACCGCCAACGATACTAGTGAAACCTGCAACCATCTCTACAGGCTTGTCGGGCTGAAGACCGAATGCAAACTGGGCATAGAGGGCCATGAAAAGGAAAATGATAAGGGGATTACTGAGTGTAACCAGGAAAGCCGTAATACCATTGTGGGTCAGCGTTCCCTTACCCTTTCCCGACCTGCGTATTTTTTTTGTGGGATCTGTGCGATAAGTGTAGAAGCCAAACGCCATCAGCAACACGCTACCAACCAACTGTAAATAGAAGCGTGTGGTGGGTTCGCTGATGATGTCGACCACAAGACCCATGCCAAGACCTGTGATACCAGCATAAATCATGTCGCTCAGAGCAGCACCACAGCCCGTGACGAATCCATACCAGCGCCCTTTATTCAGCGTCCGCTGAACACAGAGCACACCCACAGGCCCCATAGGTGCAGAGGCAATAATCCCAATTAGTAACCCCTTGAAGACAATGTCCAAGAGATTGGGAATGTCTGAAATGTTCGGTATGGTGTTAACATCAAAAGGCATAGTGACTGCAAAGGTACGAAAAAATAATGGATAAAAGGCTATTGGCTATTGATTATTTTGCTGGAACCATGAAAAAATGTTAAGTGTCTTGATTTCTTTTTTCGCTGGCTTGCGTCCTACATGAAAATATGCTACCTTTGCAATAGAAGAATCAATCAATAACTAAAACAGTAAAAGACATGAATGAACAAACAACAATGAAGCCATACGTGATTGGCTTGGATCTGGGAGGCACCAACTCCGTGTTCGGAATCGTTGATTCTAGAGGCGAGATAAAGGCTACTACCGCTATCAAGACTGGCGGATATGAGACGGCTGATGCATACGTAGATGCCTGCGTGGAAGCCTTGCAGCCCATTATTGAGCAGGTGGGCGGTATTGAGACCATCAAAGCCATGGGCATTGGTGCACCTAACGGAAACTACTACAGCGGCACCATAGAGTTTGCCCCAAACCTTCCATGGGCCCATAACGGTGTGGTACCTTTGGCACAGATGTTCAGCGACCGCCTGAACGGCATACCCGTTGCACTAACGAACGATGCCAACGCTGCTGCTATCGGCGAGATGGTTTATGGCGTTGCACGCGGCATGAAGAACTTCATTGTTATTACCTTGGGCACCGGTGTCGGCTCGGGCATCGTGGTGAACGGACAATTGCTCTATGGTCACGATGGCTTTGCAGGCGAACTGGGACATGTGACAATGGTGCGCGGCGAGGAAGGAAGAGTATGCGGATGTGGTCGCAAAGGCTGCCTGGAATGTTATTGTTCTGCAACTGGTGTGGCACGCACAGCCCGTGAGATGCTTTCCAAGACTACCCGTCCCTCACTGTTGCGCGATATGAATCCTGAAGACATCACATCGCTCGATGTGAGTATTGCTGCAGAAAAAGGTGATGAACTGGCTAAGGAAATCTACGAGTTTACAGGAAAGATGCTTGGCGAGGCATGTGCTGACTTTGCCGCTTTCTCTTCACCCGAGGCTTTCATTTTCTTTGGCGGCATGGTGAAGGCTGGCGAACTGATTATGAAGCCCATCAGAGATTCCTATGAGGCACATGTGCTGAAGATTTTCAAGAACAAGGCAAAGTTCCTTGTGAGCGGGCTTGACGGCGCATCGGCTGCAGTACTCGGTGCATCGGCAGTGGGATGGGAAATCCAGTGATTTCCTAAGTATGGCATTTACGATATGTAAACATGCTGTTTAGGGGTGCTAAGTGCCATACTTAGCACCCCTAAATGCCATACTTTCTATTTTCAAACAGCAGGCTTGAATTTACAGGCTCTCGCATTCCTTGAGCCAAAGAGCACTGGCTGCATCGCTGGGCATACGCCAGTCGCCCCGTGGCGACAGGCTGACATTTCCTACCTTTGGGCCGTCAGGCAGACAAGAACGTTTGAACTGCTGATTGAAGAAGCGGCGGCAGAAGGTTTTCAGCCATTGTTTGATGGTATCATCGTCATATTTTCCTGCAAAGGCGTGTTGTGCCAGCATGAAGATCTTTGCAGGACGGAAGCCCAAACGCAGATGGTAGTAGAGGAAGAAGTCGTGTAACTCATAGGGGCCTACAAGGTCTTCTGTCTTCTGTTGGATATTGCCATCAGCATCAGCAGGTATCAGTTCTGGCGAAATAGGCGTTTCGACAATGTCGATAAGCGTGTCGCGTTGTACAGAGAAGGCTGGCAGAAAGGCCATATAGCGAATAAGATACTGCACCAAGGTCTTTGGAACACTGGCGTTAACAGCATACATCGACATGTGGTCACCATTGTAGGTACACCATCCCAAGGCCAGTTCCGACAGGTCGCCAGTGCCGATAACCATGCCTCCCACTTGATTGGCCACATCCATTAATATCTGTGTACGTTCGCGTGCCTGCGAGTTTTCATAAGTCACATCGTGAATATTGATATCATGATCAATGTCGAGGAAATGCTGTGTAACCGATTTTGCAATACTAATCTCACGAGTAGTGATGTCCAACGACTCCATTAGTGCTACGGCATTGTCGTGCGTGCGGTCGGTAGTGCCGAAGCCTGGCATGGTAATGCCTACGATGCCTTTGCGTGAAAGGCCTATCTTGTCGAAGGCACGCACAGTGACAAGTAGTGCAAGAGTGGAGTCAAGGCCTCCGCTAATGCCTATCACAGCCTTTTCGCAATGGGTGTGCTGAAGTCGCTTGCACAGCCCCATGGTCTGTATGTTCAAAATCTCCTCGCAACTTTCTGCCATCATGGCATCGGAAGGGATGAAAGGATAGGGATTGATGTCGCGAATCAACTCGAACTCTCTGTCGTCTATCGGTTTCATCTCGATAATGCGGGCATGGGCACCGTCTTGGGCTGTGCGGAACGTGGTGTTGTTCTGACGCTCAGAACGCAGGTGGTCAACATCAATCTGCTGGATGCGTAACTGGGGCATGGTGCTGAAACGGTCAGCCTCGCATAACAGCTTTCCATTCTCGTAAATCATCGCATTGCCACCATATACCACATCCTGTGTAGACTCACCATAGCCGCAACTGCTGTAGACATAGCCACACATCATGCGGGCACTTTGCTGCGCAAGTAGTGAGCAAAGGTAGGCGTGCTTGCCGATAAGTTCATCAGTGGCCGAAAGATTGAGAATAATATCGGCTCCTGCCAGTGCCAAATTGTTGCTGGGCGGCAGGGGAGCCCACACATCTTCGCAAATTTCTATGCCGAAGAAAGTTCCGTGGCAGGTACGGAACACCAATGGCTCGTTCGACACCAGGACAGGACTTCCTGCCAGATAGATTTCCTGCGGAATCAAATCAGTGGCCGAAGCGAACCAGCGCTTCTCATAGAATTCGTTGTAGTTGGGCAGATAGGTCTTTGGAACAATGCCGAGCAAACTGCCATGCTGTATAACGACTGCACAATTGTAAAGCAGTGAACCAATGCGAACAGGCAATCCCACCACAGCAATGATGTCAAGTTTGCGGGTGAAATCCATGAGCGCCAACAATGATTCTTCGGCTTTGTCGAGCAGCAACTGCTGTCGGAACAGGTCCTGACAAGTATATCCTGTGATGCAAAGTTCGGGAAACACAATTATTTCCACGCCCTTGTCTTCTGCCTGGGCTATCTGATTCTCTATTTCTTGAGTGTTGTATTCAACATCGGCTACGCGAATACCTGGTATTGCGGCAGCCACTTTGATGAGTCCGTATTTCATTTGATAGTTACTTGTGTGGCACCATAGCCGTATTCGCGGAATGATGCATCTTGATAAGTATAGGATTTATATCGATAGTGCAACTCATTGACCAGTGCTTTCCTCAAGACCCCCTCGCCTTTTCCATGAATGAAAATGATGCGGGTACCGCGTTTCTTTTCATAGTCCTTGAGTGTCTTGCGAAAAACATCCAGTTGATAGTTCAGAATATCGGATGGCGAAAGGCCTTCTGTGGTGTCAAGCAGTTCTGCTGCATGGAGGTCAACAACCACGGTACCATCGTCTTGGACCTTAACCGTCGACTCTGGCTTATGACTCTCCGTCTTAGTGTATCCATACATCTGCTCTTTCAATTGCTTGGTATCGATGACCAAAGGCCTGGCTTCCTTACCATTCTCTATAATAGTATGGATGATGGCCGGTTGCTCAAAATAGGCATTGTCCTGGAAAGTATGCAGTTTGTAGAACTTTACAGAATCTATACGCAACTGGACATCAACGGTGGGACGGAGAAGAAAGTTCTTATCACGCTTATAGGGCAACAGTTGAATGGCAATACGCTCCATGCTGTTAAGGTCTTCACGGCCGAATTCCTCTATAAAGAGTTTAGTATTGGGCTCAACCTCGGCAGAGGCACGCAGTCGCCAGCCATTGCCTTCCGCTGTCATGTATGTAAAGCGGATATAATAATTACAATCGTTGATAAGATAAGTCTCAAAACGAGTCTGTGAAAGTTCCTTCACATCCATCGGCACAAATGCCAGATAGACTGACAACTCTTCCCCACCCTTGCGCTCTTCGGGCTTTGCCTTGAAAGTTACTGGCTTTTCGGCTGGCTCTGTCTCAACAGAAACAGCATGCTTTTTCTGATTCTGTTGCTGTTTGACTGTTATCACATGGCTTGTGTCATAGTTCTCTTCGCCTATGATGACCACTTCATTCACTGGCATGGGAACTTCAAAGCCATCCTCATCTTCCACCAATACGATATTCTTTCCCTGGAAGCCGGAAACACGGCCTCCACCAATCTCACTGAGAAATCTTACTTTATCTCCTATTTTCATGCTTTCATTAAAAACGGCCGCTACTTTCTCTGGAAAAGTAGCGGCCATAATGAATGGTTAATATCAGTTGTTCACCGAACCACCAACGATATCAAGCAACTCGCTGGTGATGGCTTGCTGACGACTCTTGTTGTATTGCAGATTCAGTTGGCGCAACAGTTCATCGGCATTGTCTGTCGCAGTCTGCATGGCTACCATACGGGCAGCGTGTTCGGATGCTACGCTGTCGAGTAAGGCTGTATAAAGCATCAGATGCCCCATTTTTGGCAACAGTTGTGATAGAACGGTGCTCATGTCTGGCTCAACAATGAAGTTGTCATTGAGCGGTTTTACCTCATCCTCGGCCTGAGCCTTGCGACGGCAGTTCTTCTTCAGATAATCCTGAACCTTTTTCGTAGTAACGGTTGAAGTGAGATCACGCTCGTGGTCACGCTCCAACTCACTCTCCAAATCAATGGGCAGGAATGTCTTATTGGTAAGGACCTGCGAACCGGCACTCTTGAAATGGTGGTATATAAGTTCTACCCTGTCAATTTCGCCGTCGGCAAAACGTTTTCCCAGTTCAACTGCAAGGTCAATACATGCCTTTGCATTAGGCTTATCGACCATTGCACTGAAATCGCCGCGAACATTGAAGCCCATCTTCTGAGCCTTCTCGGCAACCTTACGGCCAATAGGATACACCTCAACGTTCTCTGGACCAATCGCCTCTGACAATTCCTTCACGGCATGAAGCATCAACCTTATGACATTGGCGTTGAAACCACCGCACAAGGAAGAATTGCTCGAGAATACTACCAGAGCCACTCGCTTTACCGGACGCTCTTGATCATAGACCGTCTGCGCTTCTGCCTCGGCTGCCAGGAACGACTTTAAGATATGTTCCAGCATGGTCTCGTATGGCAACATGTTCTGAATGGCCACCTGTGCATGATGCAACTTGGAACTGGCCACCATCTTCATGGCAGAGGTAATCTTCCGCGTCGAGTTAACCGAGGCAATACGGCCCTTGATCTCCTTTAATGACGGCATAGGCTATCAGTCTTTATAGGTTCCTGCAATATCAGCCATCGTGGCTTCAATCTTCTTCGTCGTATCTTCGTCAATTCGTCCCTCGGCTAATGTTTTAATCACCTCAGGAGCACTGGTACGCAACTTGTCAAGGAACTGGTCCTGACACTGGCGAACCTTATCGATAGGCACCTGGCGCATCAATCCATGAACGCCACAATAGAGAATGGCAATCTGTTCACCTACTGGCATAGGACTGTATTGCGGCTGTATGAGCAACTGATTGTTCTTACGACCACGGTCAAGCGTCATGGCGGTCACAGCATCCATATCGCTAGAGAACTTAGAGAAAGCCTCTAACTCACGATACTGTGCCTGGTCAATCTTCAATGTTCCAGCCACTTTCTTCATGGACTTGATCTGTGCCGAACCACCTACACGTGATACAGAGATACCAACGTTGATGGCAGGTCGGAAACCTTGGTTGAAAAGGTCGCTCTCCAGGAATATCTGACCATCGGTAATTGAAATCACGTTCGTGGGAATATAAGCCGACACATCGCCTGCCTGTGTCTCAATGATAGGTAGAGCGGTGAGCGAACCACCACCTTTCACATGTCCCTTCATACATTCGGGCAGATCGTTCATCTGTTCGGCAACTTCCTGTTGCTCATTCATCTTGGCTGCACGCTCCAACAGACGGCTGTGGAGATAGAACACATCACCGGGATATGCCTCACGGCCCGATGGACGGCGCAAAATCAACGATACCTCACGATATGCGACAGCCTGTTTTGACAAGTCGTCATACACCACAAGGGCTGGCAGACCACGGTCGCGGAAATATTCACCGATGGCAGCACCTGCAAATGGAGCATAATACTGCATAGCAGCAGGGTCAGCAGCCGTAGCGGCAACGATGATGGTATATGGCATTGCACCGTGTTCCTTAAGGGTCTGCACTAATGCAGCCACAGTAGAAGCCTTCTGGCCAATGGCAACATAGATACAATACACTGGCTTTCCTGCTTCGTAGAAACTCTTCTGGTTGATAATCGTATCAACAGCAATGGCAGTTTTTCCTGTCTGACGATCGCCAATAATCAACTCACGCTGGCCACGACCAATGGGAATCATTGAGTCAACAGCCTTCAAACCGGTCTGCAGTGGCTCCTTCACAGGCTGACGATAGATAACGCCAGGGGCTTTGCGGTCAAGAGGCATCTCAAAAGAATCGGTAAGGTCTATTTCGCCCTTGCCGTCGATGGCTTGTCCTAAAGGATTGATAACGCGTCCAAGCATATTGTCATTGACACGAATGCTTGCAATGCGGCGGGTGCGTTTAACAACCATACCCTCTTTGATGCCCGATGTTGTGCCAAGAAGCACACAACCCACGTTGTCTTCCTCAAGGTTCATCACAATGGCCATGGTACCATTCTCAAACTCCAGCAGTTCATTGGCTTCTGCATTGCGAAGACCATATATGCGGGCCACGCCATCAGAGACCTGAAGCACGGTACCCACTTCGTCAAACTGCTCATTGTTGGAGATGCCCTTCAA
Organism: uncultured Prevotella sp.; assembly: GCA_946183985.1. Taxonomy (GTDB): domain Bacteria; phylum Bacteroidota; class Bacteroidia; order Bacteroidales; family Bacteroidaceae; genus Prevotella. The sequence continues at coordinate 19,693 of CAMHDT010000013.1, read as the reverse complement.
TTGCTCAAGCAGAACCTGAGATACTTCACTTGGTTTAATCTTATCTGACATTTTTAACCTTTTTACTTTTTGTTGCCATGCTTCATAATGAGTGCCATGGCGAATCTTAATTACTATTTACCTTTTCAAGGTGTTAAGAATACTGTTGAGTTTCGACTTGACGCTGGCATCCATCCGAAAGGTGTCATATTCGAGCACAAAGCCTCCTATGATTTCAGAATCGACTTCTGTTTCAAATTCAACAGTTCCTTGCGTCCGACTTTCCACCATAGCACGCATTTTCTGCTCCATTTCCGCAGACACACGGGCAGCAGTGGTAAGTTTTCCACGGATGATGTTTTTCTGCTTGCGATAAAGCGTGACATACGAATTAGCCATGAACTGAATCATGCTTTCGCGGTCTTCCTTTAGCACAAGTGCGATGAACGACCTGGAAAGATCCGATGCCGACGCACCGCCAGCGGCCGTTTCCAAGAGCATCTGTTTCTTATCCTTGGCAAGCATCGGATTGTCAATTGTCTGACGAAGGACCGGTACCTCCAAGTAACTCTTGGCTATAAGGAGCATCTCCTGATAGACTCTCTCTTCTATCTTCGCATCGGTAGCACTTTTGAGGAGTGCCCGAGCATAACGAACCGATATGACTCCAATATCCATACGCAAACACTATTTGTTGGCAGACACATCATCCAGCATACGGTCGATGAGAGCCATCTGCGAAGCATCGTCTTTGAGGTGTTCCCGAAGAACTTTCTCGGCAATCTCGACACTGAGTGAAGCCACCTGTTTTCGGATGTCGGCTATTGCAGCCTTCTTTTCCTGTTCGATAGCCACGCGGGCATCTTCCATCAGGCGCGCCCCTTCTTGGCGGGCTTTATCTTGAGCCTGCTCAACTATAGCCTCACGTGTTTCGGCAGCCTCCTTCAGTATCTGCGCCTGCTTCTCGCGAGCCTCTTGCAAGATGGTTTCACCCTCTTTCTGTATATTGGCCAACCGTTCGTTTGCCTCATGTGCCTTACGTAGCGATTCATCGATGTAAGCCTTCCGGTCTTTTACCATCTGAGTGATGACGGGAAAACCAAAACGCCACAGGATAATCAATACCACGAAAAAGGTAAGCGACATCCAGAACAGCAAGCCTGTACTCGGATTTAACATACGCTGAAATTAAAAATCGTTGAATGTTGTTTTCACCTGTTTTTCTCTTGCGTGCCGATGCTCTTTATGACAAGCACATGAATGCAATAACGGCAGCGAACAGAGCAACACCCTCGATAAGGGCGGCAGCGATAATCATGTTGGTCATCAGTTTGCTGATTACCTCTGGCTGACGAGCCATAGCATCCATGGCGGAACCGCCAATCTTACCAATGCCGATACCAGCGCCAATAGCAGCGAGACCTGCGCCAACAGCGGCGCCTAACTGTGCAATACCCGTAATGTCCATTAATAATGATGTAATCATAATTGTAAGTTTTTATTAGTTATTTAATTGTTAATTGTTCTTTTATTTCAGAGACTTATTCATGTTCAGGAACGGCTCTTGCCATGCCAATGAACACGGATGAGAGAAGCGTGAACACCATGGCCTGAATGAAGCAGACCAGACATTCAAGGCACATCATGAAGATGGCCATGACAATGCTGACAGCACTCATGCTATAGAATATGCCTGCTGATGCCGAAGCCACCAGGAAGATAATACATGGCATGGCTACGGCAATAGCATGTCCTGCCATCATGTTGGCAAAGAGACGAATCATCAAGGCAAATGGCTTGGTAAATATTCCCACGAACTCTATGACAGGCATGAGAGGTACGGGGCACTTCAGCAGAAAAGGCACTTCTGGCCAGAAGATATCTTTCCAATAGTGCTTGCTGCCAGAGAACTGAACGACAACAAAAGTACAGAGTGCAAGGATAAATGTCACTGCGATGTTGCCTGTCACGTTACCAGAACCTGGGGGGAATGGAATAAGTCCCATCACGTTGCAGGTAAAGATAAAGAAGAAGCATGTGAGCAGATACGGCACATATTTCTCATAACCTTTGCCAATGCCGGGCTTGATGATGTCGTCAACAACATACATCACCAACATCTCGATGAAGCCAACGAAACCGCCAGGAGCGTCATCAGAAGCCTTGCGTCTCTTATACCAGCGAGCACTGAACAGGATGCAGAAAATAAGAATAGCCACATTGATAAACATGACTGCCACCGTCTTGGTGATAGACAAGTCTAACACCGGCTCACCGTTCTCAATGATTTTCCCTGCATGTTCACCTTCTGTGGCAATGGCCAGTGCTTGCAAATCGGCAGGAGCATCACTTTTCACATGGCGCAGGCCGTCGTGTGCATGATGCTCAAACTGCGACGACAAGAACACGTGCCATCCTGTCGATGAATGGACAATGACTGGCAATGGAATGGCCAGTGACACTGTGTCGCCAGTCTGATTCACATAGTCTGTGATATGCCAGTCGTGCGAATCCTGTATATGCTCCAGCACCACCTCCTTGGCATTGAACCCTACAGCATTAGCCTGAGTGCACATTGCCAAGAGCATGAGTGTCATGCAAAACAGTCGTTTGATGTGATACATTATAAGTTTATTCTTTTTAAATTAATGTCTTAGTGAGAGTGTGATAACCATCATAGCAAGATACATTATTAAATATACTCCCGTGAATGCGATGGCCTCGTCCCTGCTTTCCTTGAAAAGTAGGATGACGATGGCGGCCATTGTGCTTACAAGCAACAGTCGTATCACGGTCATTGCCATGTAGAACTGTACCAGATGGCCCGGCGAGCGTTTTTTCACCACATCATAGCCTTTTACATAGGCTATTCCCAGTATGAGAAAAAGCATTGCAGAGAGCAGATAATCCATACCTAGCCCGATTCTGCTATTCGCTCTTCTCTATGCAAAGCGACACCTCGTTTTTCTGAACTTCAACGAATCCTCCAAGTATTTCAAGTTGATGCCCGTCATACTCGACAATACCTTTCTGCAGTGTTGAGATGATAGGTGCATGATCGTTCAGAATTTCAAACTGCCCCTGTGTGCCAGGAACTTTCACACGCTCTACTTCACCGGTAAACTCCACTCTCTCTGGAGATACTATCTTCAGTTTCAGCATAAATGCACGTTATATTTTATACGATTATGCCTTTGCAGCCTCCAACAGTTTCTTTGCCTTGGCCTTGGCATCCTCAATAGTTCCGACACTAAGGAATGCTTGTTCGGGCAGGTCATCAACTTCGCCGTCGAGAATGGCATTGAAGCCCTTAATCGTATCTTCAATACTAACCATGACGCCTGGCAGGCCAGTGAACTGTTCGGCAACAGAAAACGGCTGACTAAGGAAGCGTTGTACTCGACGTGCGCGGTTCACAGTCAGTTTGTCTTCATCACTCAATTCGTCCATGCCAAGGATAGCAATGATGTCCTGCAACTCCTTATAGCGCTGAAGGATCTCTTTCACACGTTGGGCACACTCATAGTGCTCCTTGCCAACAATCAGCGGGTCGAGGATACGAGAGGTACTACCAAGTGGATCTACGGCAGGATAGATGCCCAATTCAGCAATCTTACGGTCGAGCACCGTTGTGGCATCAAGGTGAGTAAACGTTGTGGCTGGTGCTGGGTCGGTCAAGTCGTCAGCAGGCACATACACGGCCTGTACTGATGTGATAGAACCTGTTTTCGTTGATGTGATGCGCTCCTGCATGGTACCCATTTCCGACGCCAGTGTAGGCTGATAGCCCACAGCCGACGGCATACGGCCGAGCAGTGCTGATACCTCTGAGCCTGCCTGTGTGAAACGGAAGATGTTGTCTATGAAGAACAGGATATCGGCAGCACCGCCGTCCTTGCCACCTGCATCGCGGAACTCCTCAGCAACAGTCAGACCGCTTAGCGCCACTGATGCGCGTGCACCGGGGGGCTCGTTCATCTGGCCATAGACAAGCGTGGCCTGACTTTTCTTCAGTTCTTCCGGATCCACAAGACTAAGGTCCCATTTGCCTTCTTCCATGGCCTCACGGAACTTCTCGCCATATCGGATAACGCCGCTCTCAATCATTTCTCGGATTAAGTCGTTGCCTTCACGCGTGCGCTCTCCCACTCCAGCAAAAACGGAAAAGCCGTTGTGCCCTTTGGCAATGTTGTTGATCAACTCCATGATAAGTACGGTCTTACCCACGCCGGCACCGCCAAATAGTCCAATCTTGCCGCCCTTCATATAAGGCTCAAGCAGGTCGATAACCTTGATGCCAGTAGAAAGAATCTCTTTCTTTGTCGACAGTTCCTCAAACGTGGGAGCCTCGCGGTGAATAGGATATGCTCCTTGCATGTCGAGGTCTTTCATGCCATCGATGGGGCGTCCAATCACGTTGAGCATACGACCCTTAATCTGTTCACCCGCAGGCATAAGAATTGGTGAGCCAAGGGGGATGGCCTCAAGTCCGCGCTGCAGTCCGTCGGTGTTGTCCATAGCCACACAGCGCACGGTATCCTCGCCAATGTGTTGCTGCACTTCAACGATGAGTTCCTGACCGTTGGCCCGTTTTACCCGAAGGGCATCGTGGATTTTCGGTAGCACTTTCTCTGCATCGAGTCCTTCCGTATTGAAATACACATCAATCACGGGGCCGATAATCTGGGAAATGCGTCCTGTAATTTGTGACATAGTCTGATATATTTAAAGTTTGATTTTAATTCATTGGTTTTGCAAAGGTACAAAAAAATGCGTATTCGCCAAAAGGTTTCAGTCTTTTTTTTTATATTTTTGACTGAAATGAACCTGTCAGATAAAATCCATCCCAATACTGGCAACTGCCGAATGCGCAATTCGCTTATGCATCAGACTAAGGCTGGAAAAGCGTATCATTGCCTGCATGGCGGCCTTTCTAAGCGATACATTGCTGCTTTGAAGTGCTGCTAGTGCCTGGTCTACAAACTCATTGATGCCTCTTTCGTTTGGCTCGCGCTTGTTCATAAACAGCCTTGAAAGGACATGATAGCCGCACAACTGAGCCAAGTCGCTGTCGGAGGCAAGCCATGCATAGGCTTTATCGGCTGCAAATGGCAGGTGCTGATACAGGTTGAACGCTGTCTGTTCGGCTATCTCCACCGAGTCAGTCTGCTCCATCCATATGTCAACCACCTCTGGAAGCATCTTGTCTGGCGGCATTATCATAGTGGCGAGAATCTTGCATTCGCGCACATTCTCTTTCCATAAAGCAATGGCAAGGTCGTAGTCTTGGCCTATCTCATTGGCTTTTTCACGCAGACGCGGCAATGTAGCCCCCCAGTTAAGATGGTAATTCGCTCCTTTTTCACGCATGGACTGGGCCACGACCCCATCCATCATCTGCCGGAACGATTGCTTTATCTCCTTTACTCTTTCAACAGTGTTCATATCAGTGTGGCATATTCAGAACTATAGCGCATCATCTGATGCTCATAAGTCTCGGAATAGTTTATTTGAATATCTGTGATATTTCCTTTTTCGTCACAGACAGGCAGCAACCAAGGATTAATGAAGCCCTTGTAGGGTGCAAGGTTCAGTTTTCTATAGCGCTCAAGCACCTCGGCATGGAGTTCCGGGTCAACAGTCACCGCATAGGTCTCAACCAGATGACGGGCGGCCTCATAGTCGCCTTCACTCTTTATGCGCTGTATTTCAGCAAGCAATTTTGCAAACAACATCCTTAGTTTTTGAAAGTCCCTTATTTCCAGTTCGTAAATGCCATGTTTACGGGTCAAAACGATGGCACTTTTTTTCGTAACGATGGCACTTTCGTTTGCAAGACACCATTTTGCTATCAGCGCACGATTACGCATGTGGGCTTCTTCTATTTTATTGCCTGGCTGAATACGCACCAACTGGGTCATCAATCCGTTTAACATATACGTGTAGTAATGTGCCTTATATGCTTCATTATCAGGAAGTAATCCCAACTCAACCATCTTATCATCGGCCATATAATAGAGTCCGAACAAATCGGCCCGTGCCTCCTCTATTGTATTACCATATGCTTTCAATGCATCGGGGTCGACACCAGGCAGAAGCTGACCGCTGCCATGCCCCAAACATTCGTGAAGATCAGTGTGCAGTTCGTCGCAGACATCGCCATACTGGTCAATCAGTCTCAACATCTCGGCATCCTTCACGAACTCCTCACGAAATCCATTGCCATGGGCGGCTTTGTTATAAGCATCGGTGATGTTGCTAATCGTGATGCTTTTTGAGCCATATTGAGCACGAATCCAGTCTGCATTAGGAAGGTTGATGCCGATTGCCGTCGACGGATATTCATCGCCGCCAAGCATGGCCGCACAAATCACACTGGCCGTCACGCCCCTTACAGTCTTTTTCTTGAATCGTGGGTCTACGGGCGAGTGGTCTTCAAACCACTGTGCATGGCTGCTGATGGCCTGAGCCCTTTTCGTTGCGTCTTCGTCTATATACTCAACCAGCCCTTCCCATGAGCCTTTCAAGCCAAGCGGATCGCCATAAACCTCGATGAAACCGTTGATAAAGTCCACCTTTGTTCCCAAACAACTCACCCATTCAATGGAATATTCATCAAAAGTTCTTAAATCGCCTGTTTTATAATATTTTACAAGCAATTCTATAACCTTTTTCTGTTGTTTGTTTTCTGCTACAGAGGCCGCCTTTTCCAGCCAATATACAATCATACGAATGGCATTGCCGTAGCGTCCGTTTACTGACCACACCTCTTCGGCTACCATCCCATTGTTTTTAACAAGTGTGGAATTCAGACCATACGATGGTGATGCCTCACCGACTGCCTGTTTCTTCAGACCCGCATAGAAAGCCTCTGCCTCCTGCTGTGTCACACCTTGGTAAAAATTGCAGGCAGATGTTTTTATCAAATCGTCACCATCAGCCTTGTTGACACGCTTTGGCAGTATTTCCGGATTAAAGATAACAGGGAAAAGTTCATCGCACAAGGCCCCGGCCGACTGGTTTTCGCCCAACGGCAGTTTCCTTGGTTCTATTTCCATTATGGCTTGGCGTAGAAACATCTCACTAAAATCAGGCTTGAACTTTTCACAGCCATAATGGTGATAGATGCCGTTGCTGAACCATAATCGTTTCAGATATACCTCAAGAGCATGGAATTCATCGCTCTCATCATACACGCGTCGTTCTGCATAAACGGTTTCCAGCACCTTGCGTATACGAAGGTTATAGGCTCCAAACTGATCGAAAGTGATATCCCGCCCATAAAGCGTGGCCTGGGACAAATAATAAACAAGTTGCTTCTGCTGAAGCGTAAGGCGGTCAAAGCCGTTAAGCCTGTAACGAAGCAACTGTAAGTCAGAGAAGCGTTCGTCAGAATACCGAAACGCCTCGTTTTCTCTATTCTGCATCTTAACTTTTCTTTTTTGCAACAGGTTGCGGTTGTGAGAACTGGTTCCTGTAGTCTTTCGGTTTCACACCCATTATTTTATAGAATGATGCATAGAACGACTGGCGATTGGAGAAGCCTACCATGTCGCTCACATCCTCAATCCGCAAGTCCTGATAGCGCTTGTCCGTAAGGATTGACATGGCTTCTTCTATGCGGTATTTATTCACAAATGATGTGTAATTGGTGTGAAACCTCACGTTTATTACAGCCGACACATAGCGTGAGTTCGTGCCCAAATCAGCAGCCAATTGCTTAGCCGAATAGTTTTTGTCCTTGTACTTTTTCTGCATAACGATGATGTTTAGGATCTTCTCCTTCAAGTCATCCATTAATTCGGGGCTCACAAGATTTCTATAGCCAGCCTCCTTCTCTTTTCTTTCGATAATGTTGTACTTAGCCATGGACATAATGATTTTAACGGTCAGATTCGGATATTTTCTGCAAATATAGTATTTTTTTTGTAAATGTGTACATCTTTGCAAGAAAAAATAACAAAAAAGTTTATAATTAGTCATTTGAGACAATATTTTTTTGTATCTTTGCACGTTGAAATAGAGATTAAATAGAGAAATGAAACCAACAGCAATTTTACTTCTGCATTGCCCAGACAGGCAAGGCATAATTTCAGAAATAACAAAATTCATTACAGACAACAAGGGCAACATCGTTGATCTCGACCAATATGTAGACCATCAAGACGGTGTCTTCTTCATGCGAGTACAGTGGGAACTTGACGGATTCCTTATTCCCCGCGAAAAAATCAAGGAGTATATTGAAACACTCTATACACAACGCTATCAGATAGAATTCAGTCTGTATTTCAGCGACCAGCGCCCACGCATGGCCATTTTCGTATCCAAGATGAGCCACTGTCTGTATGACCTGCTCGCTCGTTGGAAGGCCGGTGAGTTTGCCTGCGACATTCCGTGTATCATCAGCAACCATGAGGATTTGCGCTATGTAGGCGAGCAGTTTGGTATTCCCTACTATGTATGGTCTATCAACAAAGACCACTCCAACAAGGCTGAGGTTGAAGAGGCCGAAATGAAACTTCTTAAAGAAAAAGGCATCACTTTCATTGTCCTTGCCCGCTACATGCAAATTATCAGCGACGAGATGATTGCCGCCTATCCTCACCATATCATCAACATCCACCATTCCTTCCTTCCTGCTTTTGTGGGAGCCAAGCCATATCATCAGGCATGGGAGCGCGGTGTGAAAATCATTGGTGCCACCAGCCACTATGTGACGGCTGAATTGGACGCCGGCCCAATCATTGAACAGGATGTGGCACGCATCACCCATAAGGATACGCCCGACAGCCTGGTGCTGAAAGGCAAGGACCTGGAGAAAATTGTGCTGTCTCGTGCCGTCAGCAAGCATATTCAGCGCAAGATACTTACCTACAAGAACAAGACGATCATTTTCAGTTAAATGAAAGTAGCAGTTATCAAATATAATGCCGGCAATGTCTTTTCTGTGCTTAGTGCATTGAAAAGATTAGGCGTGGAACCAATACTCACGGATGATCCACAACAATTGCAGCAGGCCGAACGCGTAGTCTTTCCAGGTCAGGGCGAGGCAAAAGGTGCTATGGCCTATCTGCGTGAGCGTGGGCTTGACGAGGTCATCCGCTCATTGACACAGCCTGTTCTTGGCATCTGCATCGGCCAGCAGTTGCTTTGCCGCCATTCTGAGGAGGGCGATGTCGACTGCCTGAACATCTTTGATGTACCAGTGAGGCGGTTTTCTCCCATCCGTCACGAAGACAAAGTGCCATGCATGGGATGGAACCAACTCTACGACACACGCAGCGCGCTCATGGACGGCATTGAGTCACGCTATGTTTATTTCGTGCATAGTTATTATGTGCCGCTTTGTGAGCATACCATTGCTACGGCCGACTACATACAGCCGTATAGTGCAGCCTTACATAAGGACAACTTCTATGCCACACAATTCCATCCAGAGAAAAGCGGAAGCGTGGGCGAGCAAATCATCAAAAACTTTCTGACATTATGATAGAACTGATTCCTGCAATTGACATCATCGACGGGAAATGCGTCAGACTGACTAAGGGAGACTATGAACAGAAGACCGTCTATGGCGAGCCGTTGGAGATGGCACGCCAGTTTGAAGCCATTGGCTACCGTCGTTTGCATGTGGTAGACCTCGACGGTGCAAAGTCAAGACATATCGTCAACTGTCGCATTTTGCAGCAACTCTCAGAAGAAACATCACTCACGATAGATTTTGGTGGCGGACTGAAGACCGACGACGACATTTGCAAAGCCTTTGAGGCCGGTGCTTCAATGGTTACCGTTGGCTCTGTAGCCGTGAGCAATCCCGACTTGTTCGAGCGTTGGCTGCGCAAATACGGGCCGAAACGCATTATCCTTGGTGCCGATGTGCGCAACGGACAGGTATGTATCAATGGCTGGAAGGAAGCATCGGCAGAAGCCCTGTTGCCTTTCTTACAACGGTATATTGACATGGGCGTAGAGAACGTGCTTTGCACAGAAATATCCAAAGACGGAACACTCACAGGCCCAGCCATCGCCTTATACAAAGAAATTATGGCTGCCTATCCGCAACTGAACCTCATTGCCAGCGGCGGTGTGAGCAGCATCGAAGACATCAAGGCACTACAGGCAGCGGGCATACCCTCCGTAGTGTTTGGTAAAGCCATTTATGAAGGACGAATTAATTTGAATGAACTATGGGACTGGCAAAACGGATCATCCCTTGTTTAGATGTCAAAGACGGCGAGACGGTGAAAGGCATCAACTTCGTAGGACTGCGGAGTGCTGGTGACCCCGTCGAGTTAGGCAAGGCATATAGTGATGCAGGTGCCGACGAACTGGTGTTTCTTGATATTACGGCCAGTTTCGAGGGGCGCAAGACATTCACCGACATGGTTACAAAGGTGGCCAGCCAGTTAAGCATACCTTTTACTGTAGGCGGCGGAATCAACGAGTTGAGTGATGTAGAGCGGATGCTATATGCTGGTGCCGATAAAGTAAGTATCAACAGTGCAGCCCTGCGCCGTCCGCAATTGATTGAGGAGATTGCCACGCAGTTTGGCAGTCAGGTGTGTGTTGTGGCAATAGATGCCCGTTTCGATCCTGATAACTGGCACTGCTACCTTAAAGGCGGTCGCGAACGTACGGAACGCGGGCTGTTTGAATGGGCCCATGAAGCACAGGAACGCGGAGCAGGCGAGATCCTGTTCACCAGCATGGACCATGACGGTGTAAAGGAAGGCTATGCCAACGATGCCCTCGCTCGTTTGTCGGCCGACCTTGACATTCCCATCATTGCCAGCGGCGGTGCCGGCAAAAAAGAGCACTTCCGCGATGCATTCAACCTAGGGCATGCCGATGCTGCACTGGCAGCCAGCGTATTCCATTTTGGTGAAATACCTATTCCAGAGTTAAAGAACTATTTGAAAGAAGAAGGAATAAACGTAAGACTATGACAATTGATTTCAATAAAATGAACGGACTGGTGCCAGCCATCATCCAAGATGCCGACACACGCAACGTACTCATGCTGGGTTTCATGAACGAAGAAGCCTATAACAAAACTATTGAAACAGGCAAGGTTACCTTCTGGAGCCGCACGCGTCAGACCCTTTGGACCAAAGGCGAGACCAGCGGTAACTTCCTTGAACTGGTGAGCATGGCTGTCGACTGCGACAATGACACCTTGTTGGTTAAGGTGCACCCTATCGGTCCCACCTGCCACAAAGGCACCGACACCTGTTGGGGTGAAGCAAACATCGCTCCTGCCGACAGTCTTTCATTTCTCACAGAACTCCAGGATTTCATAGAGAAACGCCACGAAGAGATGCCAGAAGGCAGTTATACTACAAAGTTGTTCCGTGACGGGGTGAACAAAATGGCACAGAAGGTTGGCGAAGAAGCGCTGGAAACCGTTATCGAAGCCACTAACGGCACCAATGAACACCTAGTCTATGAAGCCTCCGACATGCTCTATCATCTCATCGTGCTCCTTACCAGTAAAGGCCTGCGCATTGAAGACTTGGCTGACGAGTTGCACCGTCGGCACAATCCCGAGTGGGACAAACAGCGTCGCACGGCCAAGGCTGCCGGAAAAATGGACTAATAACAATAAAGCATTAAAACTATGCTGATACAATATAAAAATGTAAAAATTTGCCAGGCCGATGAGAACATCGTGCTTAGCAATGTGAATTTCAAAGTAGACAATGGCGAGTTTGTCTATATCGTGGGGCGTGTGGGCTCTGGCAAGAGTTCGCTTTTGAAGTCCATATACAACGAACTTGACATTGAAGAAGGTGAAGAAGCCACAGTCCTCGATTGCGACATGCTGACATTAAAGCGACGCGACGTTCCTGCTCTGCGCCGCCAGATGGGCATTGTGTTTCAGGACTTTCAACTACTGGCCGACCGCAATGTAGAGCGCAATCTGCGCTTTGTGCTCAAAGCCACGGGCTGGAAAGACAACAAAGAGATTGACGAGCGCATCAGTCAAGTGCTTGAACAAGTGGATATGTCCGATAAAAAAGACAAGATGCCGCATGAACTGTCGGGCGGCGAGCAGCAGCGCGTAGCCATAGCCCGTGCCATACTCAACTCACCGAAACTGATTGTTGCCGACGAACCGACAGGCAATCTTGATCCGGAGACGGCCAATGGCATTATGAAGTTGCTCAGTAACATTTCTTCCGAGGGCACAGCCGTTGTCATGTCAACCCACAACCTGCCGCTCATCAGCCAATATCCTGGCACCGTTTATCGTTGTGCAGACTGCACTTTGGAAGAAATAACCGACGACTATTCAAGCATAGAAGTAGAAGTAGAGGAAAATAAAGAATAAATGTAAAAAATAAAATACGACTATGAAAGTAATGAAATTTGGCGGAACCTCTGTTGGAACGCCGCAAAGAATGAAGGAGGTGACTTCCCTTGTCACCAAGTCGGGAAACCCTGTGTTTGTTGTGCTGTCAGCCATGTCCGGAACGACTAACTCGCTCGTTGAGATTTCCGATTATCTCTACAAGAAGAACCCAGACGGTGCCAATGAAGTCATCAACACCCTTGAGCGGAAGTACACGCGTCATTTGGCCGAACTCTATACCACCGATGAATACCGCAAGATGACTGCCGACTTCCTTCATGAGGAGTTTGACTACCTCCGTTCTTTTACTAAGGAACTCTTCACTTCATTCGAGGAGAAAAGCATCGTGGCCCAAGGCGAGATGATGTCAACGAACATGGTTGTCAACTATATGAAGGAACAGGGCATCAATGCCGTGCTGCTCAATGCCCTTGACTTCATGCGTACCGACAAGAATGCCGAGCCGGACCCTGTATATATCAAGGAAAAACTCGCTGCTATCATGGAGCAGAATTCCGACGCACAGGTATACATTACACAAGGCTTTATCTGCCGCAACGCCTATGGTGAGATTGACAACCTGCAGCGTGGTGGCTCAGACTATACCGCCTCGCTTATCGGTGCGGCCATCAACGCCGAGGAGATTCAGATATGGACAGACATTGATGGTATGCACAACAACGACCCGCGCATCGTTGACCACACCCAGCCCGTTCATCAACTCCAGTTTGAAGAGGCTGCCGAGTTAGCCTATTTCGGTGCCAAGATTCTCCACCCCACCTGCGTCCAGCCTGCCAAGTATGCCGGCATCCCCGTGCGCTTGCTCAACACAATGGATCCGGATGCAGAAGGCACCACCATATCCAATGCCACAGAATATGGCAAAATAAAAGCAGTAGCAGCCAAGGACAATATCACCGCTATTAAGATTAAATCGAGCCGTATGCTCCTGGCCACCGGCTTCCTGCGCAAGGTGTTTGAGATTTTTGAAAGTTACCAGACCCCCATTGATATGGTCTGCACTTCAGAGGTAGGCGTATCCATGAGTATTGACAACTCTGCCCACTTAGGCGAAATCATGGACGAACTGAAAAAGTATGGCACCGTAACCGTCGACACGAACATGTGTATCATTTGCGTTGTAGGCGACCTCGACTGGCAGAACATCGGCTTCGAGACCCGCGTCATGGATGCCATGAAAGACATTCCCGTTCGCATGATATCCTACGGCGGCTCCAACTACAACATCTCCTTCCTTATTCGTGAAGAAGATAAGAAACGTGCACTCCAAAGCCTGAGCGACCACCTTTTTAAGTGAATTGTCAATTGTGAATTATGAATTGTCAATTCTGAATTGTGAAGAGTGAACGATGAAAGGTATCTTCCCTGTAGACAAGTTCGCTGACTTGCGAACGCCATTCTATTACTACGACATGGACTTGCTGCGTCAGACGCTGCAAGCCATCAATGCCGAAACTGGCCAACATGAGGGCTTTCATGTGCATTATGCTATCAAGGCCAATGCCAACCTCAAGGTGCTGCGCTGTATCAAGCAGGCAGGCCTTGGTGCCGACTGTGTGAGTGGCGGCGAGATCGAGGCTTGCATAAAAGCCGGTTTTCCTGCCTCCAAGATTGTCTATGCCGGTGTAGGGAAAAGCGACTGGGAAATCAACCTCGGCCTTGACAACGGCATCTTCTGTTTCAACGTGGAGAGCGTTCCGGAGTTGGAGGTTATCAATTCGCTGGCGGCTGCCAAGGGCGTCACGGCACGTGTAGCCTTCCGTCTTAACCCCAACGTAGGTGCTCACACCCATGCCAATATCACCACAGGACTGGCTGAGAACAAGTTCGGCATCGCCATGCGCGACATGGAGAGCATCATTGAGCGCGCCATGCAGATGGAGCATGTCAAGTTCGTGGGCCTGCATTTCCACATCGGTTCGCAGATTCTCGACATGGGCGACTTCCAAGCCCTCTGCAATCGCATCAACGACCTTCAAGACCAACTTGAGCGTCATCATGTGCGCATAGAGCATATCAATGTAGGGGGCGGTTTGGGCATCGACTATCAGCATCCCAACCGTGTGCCTATAGCCGATTTCAAAGCCTATTTCGACACTTATGCCACGAAGTTGAAGTTACGCCCTTGGCAAACACTCCACTTCGAGTTAGGCCGTGCCGTGGTGGCACCATGCGGTTCCCTTATCACGCGTACCTTATATATAAAAGAAGGGGCTACCAAAAAGTTTGCCATCGTCGATGCCGGCTTTACCGATCTCATTCGTCCGGCCCTCTATCAAGCCTATCACAAGATAGAGAACATCACAAGCAACGAGCCGATGGAAGCCTACGATGTGGTTGGCCCCATCTGCGAGTCTACCGATGTCTTCGCCAAGCAAATAGACCTCAACGGCACTCACCGTGGCGACCTTCTGGCCATCAGGTCGGCCGGCGCCTATGGCGAGATCATGGCATCGCAGTACAACTGCCGCCCCCTGCCTGTTGGATATACCAGCGATGAATTATGATAAAAGTGCTGCACTACTACTCTGGCGATGATTCGCTTATTGCCCGCTATGTAACCTTGATTGCGGCAGAGACGGCATCGTGGGTTGATTCGGCAAAGGCCGACAGCCCGGCATCGCTGAAGCAGCAGTACAAGCAATGGCATCCTGACATTATCCATGTGTATGGCGTACCATCATGGCCGGCACTTGATGCCCGCATCGTCATATCGCCTTTTGGGAAAAATGTGCAAACCAACGACTATTATGCCATTATTGCGCGCAGTCCGCATGAGGCAGAACGGCTGGTGAAAGAGGGCTTTTCGCATGTTGAAACCGTCCTTAACCCGCTGGTGACCAAGACCGCACAGTTCGACAAGACTGCCGCACAAATGGTGGGTATCTATCGCAAGGTCATGAATTCCAACCCATTGGCATTGATGAATGCCGACACCCTGATGGCGTTAGGCCTTACGCTGAAGGCTGCCGTCATGGGGAAAAAAGAATGGATTACGCAGAAATGGCCCGCATCATCCATACAATTCCCTTTGCTTTATATCTACTCCGACCTGGAAAACATATCAGACTACGTGAACAAAGGGCTAAACGTTCTCGGCATTGAGGCTCCGAAACGAGAAACTGCCTACAGTTACCTGCCCAACGACTATCGCAAGCCAAAGTCCATGACAGGTCATCCCATCGCCGACATGCTTGCCGACATCCGTCAGGACGGCATGAACATGCTGCGCTTAGTGAACCTCTACGAAGCACTATCGGATGAAAAACTTGACGAAGACGAACTTGTAAAGACACTTGAGCAGCAAAATGATATTAGTTTGTTTTCCAGCATATTACAGATAGAACAAGAATACTTGTATTTAGATGAAGGATTCATGCCAGTCATCCCTTCAGACAATGCTGAGACTACTAAATTAAGACAAGACCTCATTAATCATCTACGACTATGAATACAGACTTACGTTACCTACATCTGCTATCAAACACCTACCCCACAGTAGCCGATGCTGCCCGCGAAATCATCAATCTCGAGGCCATTTTGAATTTGCCAAAGGGCACCGAGCATTTCCTGGCCGATCTGCACGGCGAGCATCAGGCCTTTATTCATGTGCTGAAGAATGCCTCAGGCAACATCAAGCGCAAGGTTTCCGAAATATTCGGCAACACCATTCGCGAAAGTGAGAAGAAAGAACTCTGCACGCTGATATATTATCCGGAACAGAAACTGGAACTCATCAAGGCGGCCGAAGACGAACTCAACGACTGGTATCGCATCACCATCCATCAACTGGTGCGCGTCTGTCGCGATGTGTCGAGCAAGTATACACGTTCTAAGGTACGCAAGAACCTGCCAGAGGAGTTCTCCTATATCATTGAGGAATTACTGCACGAACGCACCGACGACCAGGACAAGGCCGCCTATGTGGCTGTCATTGTCGACACCATCATCTCTACCGGCCGTGCCGACGACTTCATTGTTGCCATCTGCAATGTCATACAGCGTCTGGCCATCGACCAACTTCATATCCTTGGCGACATCTACGACCGCGGCCCTGGTGCACACATCATCCTCGACACCCTGCGCCAGTATCATTCGTGGGATATCCAGTGGGGCAACCACGATATTCTTTGGATGGGAGCAGCCGCCGGCAACGATGCCTGCATCTGCAATGTGCTGCGCCTCTCGTTGCGCTATGCCAACCTTGCAACCCTCGAGGAAGGCTACGGCATCAACCTGGTGCCGCTGGCCACCTTCGCCCTTGAGGTCTATGGCGACGACCCCTGCGAGGAGTTCATCCCCAAGGTGCTGAAAGACGACGCTAAGATGGACGACAAGACGCTTCAACTGGCAGCCAAGATGCACAAAGCCATCGCCGTGATACAGTTCAAGGCCGAGGCACAGATCTTCCACCGCCGTCCGGAATGGCAGATGCAAGACCGCAATTTAATAGAACATATCGATTTCAGCGAGCAGGTGTGCACCATCGATGGCGTGAAATACCCCATGAAATCGTGCCATTTCCCCACCCTTTCGCCTCAAGCGCCCACAGAGTTCACCCCCGAGGAGGCAGACCTGATGCATAAACTGCACCATTCATTCCGCGTTTCCGAGAAGTTGCGCAAGCATATCCGCACCATCCTCAGCCATGGCTGCATGTACACCATCTGCAACCAGAACCTGCTGTTCCACGCCTCCATCCCCCTCAATGCCGACGGCACGCTCAAGGAAGTGCCCATCATGGGCAAGAACTATGCGGGCCGTGAGTTGATGAGTTATATCGGCCAGTTGGTGCGCGCAGCCTTTGAGGCCGACACCCCTGCAGAGACCAAGGCCTATGCCAAAGACTATTTCCTTTATCTGTGGTGCGGCAAGGACTCGCCCCTGTTCGACAAGTCGAAGATGGCCACCTTCGAGCGCTATTTCCTTACCGACAAGGAGACCTATCGCGAAGAGAAGGGCAACTATTTCAAACTGCGCGACTCGGCCGAGGTGTGCGACCGCATCCTCGATGCCTTCGGCATTAGCGGTGCCAACCGCCATATCATCAACGGTCATGTGCCCGTTCATGCTTCCAAGGGCGAGAACCCCATCAAGGCCAGCGGCCGTCTGATGGTCATCGACGGAGGCTTCTCGGAGGCTTATCATAGCGAAACCGGCATTGCAGGCTACACGCTGGTCTACCATAGCCGCGGTTTCCAACTCGTCCAGCACGAGCCGTTCACAAGTGCTCAAGACGCCATCAACCGAGGCACCGACATCAAGTCAACCACTCAGATTGTAGAGATGTCGGCCCACCGCATGCTGGTAGCCGATACCGACAAGGGCGAGGAATTGCGCTCGCAGATAGCCGAACTGAAAGATCTGCTCTACGCCTATCGTCACGGCATCATCAAGGAGCCCAGTCTCGTTAGGGGTTAGAGGTGAGAGGTCAAAATAAAAAACTTCAACAATTAATAACAATAACTAAAAACCCAATGTTATGATTACACTAACCATGATTGTCCAACTGCTCATTGTGCTGGGAGCACTGTGGGTAGGCTCGCGCTATGGCTCACTGGCCCTTGGTGCCATTTCAGGCATCGGCCTGGCCATCCTGGTCATCGGATTCGGCTTAAAGCCGGGCACGCCTCCAACCGATGTCATCTACATTATCATTGCCGCCGTAACCTGTGCCGGCATCCTGCAGGCCTCTGGCGGTATGGACTGGCTTATCCAGATAGCCGAACGACTGCTGCGTAAGCATCCTGACCGCATCACCTTCATGGCACCCCTGTGCACCTTCTTCCTCACCGTGCTGGTAGGCACAGGCCATGTGGTCTATACGCTGATGCCCATCATTTGCGACATTGCCCTGAAGAAAGGCATCCGTCCGGAGCGCCCCTGTGGTGTGGCCTCCATCGCCTCGCAGGTAGGCATCACCTGCTCGCCCATCGCGGCTGCCGTCGTGGCCTTTGTCACCATCTCCAACGCCAACGGCTTCGACATCACCATCCCACAGGTGCTCATGGTTTCCATCCCCGCCTGTCTGTGTGGTCTGATGGCAGCCGCTGCTGCATCCTACAAGCGTGGCAAGGATCTCGATAAGGACCCGTCGTTCCAGGCTCGTCTGAAAGACCCCGAGCAATACAAGTATATCTATGGCTCAACGGCCACCACCCTCGACAAGAAGATAGCCCCCGAAAGCAAGCGTGCTGTCTTCATCTTCCTTGGTGCCCTGACCATTATTGTCACCATAGCCATCGCCTCAGTATTCAAGGTCAACCTGCTGCCGTCATATAGCAGCGTCGTGGCCACCGACAACGGCAAACAGGCCGTCTTGGTAACGAAGTCGGTAGACACCACCCGTGTCATCACGCAGACCGTCAATGGCGAGGCCATTCACCATCTTGACACCGTCACCTATGCTTTCACCGCCGATGAGGTCAAGGATGTGACCGTGAAGAGCGACAAACTGGTGAAGGGCGGCATCGTTGTCAGCCATGTGACAGAGAAGAAAGACAAGCCACTGGCCATGAACCTGGTCATCCAGATTATCATGATCACCGCAGCGGCCCTGATGATTATCTTCTGCAAGGCCTCGCCCAAGAAGGCCGTGGCCGGAGCCGTGTGGCAGAGCGGCATGGTGGCGGTGGTGGCCATCTACGGCATCGCATGGCTGGCCAGCACCTATTTCGACAACTATAAGGATGTCATGGAGTTGATGCTGAAAGGCGTCGTATCCGATTATCCATGGGCCATCGCCCTGGTGTTCTTTGCCGTCTCCGTGCTCATCAACTCTCAGGGTGCCGTCGTGGTGTCGATGTTGCCGCTGGCCTACTCTCTCGGCATCGACGGCGTAGTGCTCCTGGGTGTGCTGCCCAGCGTCTACGGCTATTTCTTCATCCCCAACTATCCCTCAGACATTGCCACGGTCAACTTCGACCGTTCCGGCACCACCGTCATCGGAAAGTATCTGCTCAACCACTCGTTTATGATGCCCGGCCTCATCTGCGTCACCATCTCCACGCTGGTGGCCTACGGCCTGGCCTCCCTGTTCTTCTGATAAGAATAAGGGTGTGAGTCAAAAAAAACCTAATTGTTTCATCCTGACAATAGCCCTTTGTGCTATTGAGACATTCACCACGAGCATTTACGCACAGTCTGGCGAGAAATACATCTTGGCAGTTGATCAGGGCACCAGCAGTTCACGAGCCATCCTCTTTAATAATAAAGGTGTGAATTGCGCTGTGTCGCAGCAAGAGTACACACAGATTTTCCCGCAGTCAGGATGGGTGGAACACGACCCCCAGGAGATTTGGTCCTCTGAGTCATCAGTCATAAACAAGGCGATGGCGCAAC
>CAMHDT010000012.1 GCA_946183985.1 uncultured Prevotella sp. | reverse complement strand
TGATTGACAAGACCCTCATTGAGCGTCTCGAGGGCGTGCTGAAAGACTCATTCGTTCGCCTGCCCTATACCGAAGGCATCAATATTCTGCAGGAAGCCATCAAGAACGGTAAGAAGTTTGAATTCCCCTGCAACTGGGGCGACGATCTGGCATCAGAGCACGAGCGCTATCTGGTGGAGGAGCACTTCAAGAAGCCCGTCATCATGACCGACTATCCCCGTGCTTTCAAGTCGTTCTATATGAAGCAGAACGAGGATACTGCCGATGGTGGTTCAGTAGGTTACAAGGGCGCTGTGGCTCCTGGTCCCACCATGCAGGGCACCGATGTGTTGTTCCCGCAGATTGGTGAGATTATCGGCGGCAGCGTGCGTGAGGAGAGTTACGAGAAACTGATGGGCGAGATTGAGCGTCGCCAGATGGACCAGACACACCTGTGGTGGTATGTCGACACCCGTCGTTGGGGCTCATGCCCTCATGCTGGCTTCGGTCTGGGCTTCGAGCGTCTCATCCTCTTTGTCACCGGTATGCAGAACATCCGCGATGTCATACCTTTCCCCCGTACACCGAAGAGCGCCGAGTTCTAACCCGTCGTTTTACATTGATATTGAAAGCGAGACCGTCCCATCTGCAAAGGACGGCCTCGCTTTTTTATTGAAATGTTTGGCGTTTTGCAGATTATTGCCTATTTTTGCACGCGGATACATAAATTAACTTAAATATTATTCGTATGAAAAAACTAATGATTATCGTTGGCGCGATGCTGCTTTCTATAGGAATGGCGTCGGCTCAGAGTGACAGCAACATCTTCACACACATGGGTGCAAGCATCGGTGTAGGTTCTACGGGTGCCACCATTGATTTGTCGACAAACATCACCGACTATGTGGGTGTGCGTGTAGGTGCTGATATAATGCCAAAGATTAAGTATAAGACTGACATCGATATTAATAACAGCGCAGAACTGCAGACGCAGTATGATGCTTGGCGTGTATGGTATATGGCAACCAATCCTGGTGCTACGGCTCCTGAGATGAGGGTTCCTGAAAGTGTTGATGTGGAAGGTAAGTTGAACAATATCACGGGCCATGTGCTGTTCGACCTCTATCCGGGCAAGAACATTGACTGGCACTTGACCTTGGGCGCTTATTTCGGTCCTACTGATGTGGTGAATGTCTATACCACCGACGACAGCCAGTTGTTGGATGTGGCAAAGTACAATAATTGGCAGAATGATCGTGATTTGAAGATTGGCGCAGAGTTGGGCGACTACTTCCTTACGCCTGATAACAATGGCCATGTCGACGCCGACCTGAAGGTGAAAGGCTTCCGTCCCTATGTAGGCATTGGCTGGGGCCGTGCTGTTCCGAAGAACCATACGCTCGGCTTTGCTGTAGACCTGGGATGCCAGTTCTGGGGCACGCCGGAGATTTATCTGCAGGGTGAGAAGCAGAACAAGAGTAATCTTGAAGGAGAAGCCGGTGGAGTAGTGAAGACATTGACAAAGATTACCGTTTATCCTACGCTGACCTTCCGTCTGACAGGTAAGTTCTTCTAATTAGTTTTCAGACATAAAAAACTGGCTGTGTCAAATATAGACATCAGTCCTCATTAAACTAACAAAAATCTTCAAAAATCTAGCAAAAATGGCTATCGAATGGCTTATTTTTGAAAGATTTTTGAAGATTTTTGTTTTTTGACACACCCTCTTTTTTATGGTGATTGGGGTGAGTGCTACTTGTTAGAAGGCTACGTTCATACCCAGGTTGATGCTTGCATTCGAACTGAGAGGAATGCCCTCTTTTGTCTGCTTGCCAAGGATATGATCCATGCCAACGAAGAAGTTAAAGCCTGTGGGATGGATGTTCAGAACCCAACCCGTGCTGGTGGCATAGTTATTCACGGCAAAGTTCATGCCGCCGTCCAGCCATTTCAAGGGCGTCCAGTTAGCACTCAGACGGGCTTCCGTGAGTGAGAACGGACCATTGAAACGGTGCTGTGCCAGAAGACCGAAGGTCAGGGGCTTGTATACGGGCAGTTTATATTCGGCACCCAGACGAACGGTGGCAGCCACGGCCTTGGTGGCCGAGCCCTGATCGCCCTGGTCGGTCAGGTGTGCAAAGTCTGCAATCTGATCAGAATATCCCTTGTTCGTGTTCTTGAAAGTGTTAGGATTGCGGTCTTTGTTCACAGAAATATCCTTGAATCCTTCAAACTCGAATGTCGTGGCTCTGTTGACAGCCTGAATATCATTGCTCCAGTTGATGAAGCCAAGATCGGTGACGGCTGCACTGACGGTGAGGTCGTCCATTACCTTGTATGTTGCACCCAGGTCTAAGGCCAGACCAAAGCCGCTCACTCCGGCACCGTCCACATCCGCATCGTTCACATAGTCGTAGCCGCCGGGGCGCAACTCGTAGTCATCATGCTTGGACTTAAACATAAATCCCTTCATCATGACATCAGCCTGTGCTTTGCCGCTGATAATCCACTTGTTGGCATTGGCGGGCATCTCAGCACGCATGTCTTCCATTTTTATGTCAGCACGGGCAGCACCAAACAGCAGTTTGACCTTGGCACCGGCACGCAGTTTGTCGTTAATCTGCCGTGAGTGGCCGAATGCCAGTTCTACATACGACTGTGCCTTTGCGTCGATGTCGCCAATCTCATAGATGTCGTTGTTCAGATTCTTTGCAAAGCGGAACAGTTCGTAAGGAAGCGAAACGCCGAACTGGGTCTTTGAATTCAGTTCGATGGTGTTGTAGCCGCCGAAGCCTCTGAAGCCTGCTGAAAGAAGCGTAAAGCCAACGTTTCCAATGATTTTGTTATCGCCAGTGTTCAGCCCCTTGAGCGCATCGTTGACAGAGACGTCAGGGTGCATGAAGGTGCGGTCATATTTGCCTGTGGCCGGATTCTGGAAGAGTACATCTCCTATTCCGTAGTTGCCCTGCAGACTTACGTTCAGGTTTCCCAGTGCTGGCAGCGAGATATAGTTCTGGTCGTTGCCGAATGCCGGGTTCATGTCGTGGCGGAACTTATAGTCCTGTGTGAAATAGGCCGAATTCAGTTCCTGAGCGGTGGCAGTGATGGCGAAGATGCCCAAGGCTGCTGCCAACAGTAATTTATAGTGTCTCATACGCTTATTCTCTGAGTTGGTGAATAGATTAATTGAAATCGGCAATCACTCGTCCGTGGATGGTCACCTTGATGTCTTTAGCCGTGAGTTTGTTCTGGTTGGCATTCAGCGGTTTTCCTTCAATAGGATTGGCACCGTTCTCGTCGCTCGATGTTGCTTCGAGGGTGAAGTGAATGCCGTCAACCTGTTTCAGTGCGCCTTTGACGCCCTCCTTCTCTTTGAGGTAGATTTCAATAGGTGTCACTACGGGATTGCCGTTTCCAGATGCCTTGATGATCTTGATGTCAGCATCGTTCTTGTCTTTCTTGCCTGATACGGTCACGTTGTCAATTGTCTGATGGTTCACATCCACTGCTTTCACCGTCATCTTCAGATAGGTGGGCACGGTGCTCTCCATGTTGGCCGTAATCTTGATATAGGCTCCCTTCTCAAAGTCCATGTCTTCTGGCATGTCTTCAGACCATCCGTCCTCGTAGTCGCTGTATACAATCTTGGCTTTCTTGCCGAACGACAGCGGTGCCAGAATGCTATAGTCGAGGTTGGTGAGGCTATAGTCAGACCCCATGTTGATTTGATAGGACTGCGAGTTGTCGGCTCGGGCCGTAATCTGCACTTCGATATAGTCGGGCACCTTCTCAATAATGGTCGACAGTTCCGGCACGATGATGGCTGGCTGCGTAATATCGCTGGGGATGTCCTGGTCGCGGCGGGCGATGCATATCTTGTTGGTGCCACCGTTCACATCGGCACCGTCAATCTTGAACTCAGGGATATTGACCGTAGCCGTTGTTGTGCCGTCGTTTTTCTTAGCCACGAGTTTTACTGTTGCAAAGCCGGGAAGTGGCAGGTTGCTGGTAGCATTGAATATAATCTGCGGGTTGTAGAGGTCTACTACCACCTCTTCGTCGGTGAGGAAGTCGGGCAGGTCGTCCAAGGTCACGGTGCTGTTGTTCACGGTGATGTCTGGGTTGAACTTACCCTTGGCACTTGTCACCTCGATGTCGCTGATAGTCAGCGTACTGCGGATGGCAGCCTTGGCATAGCCGTCATCGGCAATGGTGCGTTTCTTAATCTTCGATATGTTGGCATAGATCTTTACTTTACCGTTGAGCGAAACCTTTTTGCTTGTCTTGTCGAACTTGATGCAGTTGGTTGCATCGGTATTCTTATCGGCACTGAGGTCAAGCGAGGTCACCTGGATGGATATCTGTGCATGAGCGTCAGTGGACTGATTGATAAAGTTGATGCGATGGTCGTTGGTGGGGTCGACAGATGCATTTGGCGACATGCTCTTTATTTCGAAGTTCATGAACGGTGGAATCTCGATATACATCTGGTCGATCGTCTCTACCACTTGGCGCAGTTTCGACGAGAAGTAGACATCCAGATCCATGTCGCCCGCCAGTGTGGCTTCGTCCAAGTCGTCAACGCTCTCCTGCGGGTCGCTGTCGTATTTGAAGGTTTCGATTTCATCATTCACAGGGCTACCGGGATAGTTGGTTTCATAGCCTTCTGGAGTGATGGCCGGGAAGGGCGTCACGCCATCCAGTTCAACAGGGTTCTCAATAGGAGCCCCGCTCTTGGCCAGCATGATTTTGTCTACTTTGATGCTGTTCACATCGTCAATGGTTGAACTCTGCTCGAAGTGATAGTTCCCGTTAGCATCGATGGTCACGCTCTCGCTGTCGTCGATGTCCAGAATGTCGTCAAGCAAGATGTCCTTCACAGAGTTGTTTACAGGCAGTTGCAGGGAGTCGCTGCCCAGTGCCATTGTCATGTCCACATCGTCCAGATTATACTTGTCGTCAGTACATCCGGTGATGGCCAGGCTGCCTGCCGCTATTGCGGCACACAGTAAATTGAATTTGGCTTTCATGATTTGAATATTTAAGTTATTATTGTAGTAATATCTTGGATTTTGCAAAGTTAAGAAATTTTAAGCAAACTTCCAAAAAAATCGTTATTTATTTTTGTACTTTTTCTCTTTCGTCTGCAATGTGGGCTAAATAACAATTAAACGTATGGAAATGAAGGTTCGGTTATCGGTGTGGCCTGTTTGGCGCGAATTCGTGGTTGCTAGGACAAAAAACGGGATTCACTCAGACTAAGTGAATCCCGTTGTCATCAAGGGTGATGAGCCGTCGCCGGTAAAGGTCGCCGACGGCTTTCTTGTAGGCTTTCTTCGATACTTTGAAACGGTCGTAGATAAGTTCAGCGGGGCTCTTGTCGCCCAGGTCGCAGTGGCCGTTGTTCTCATAGAGATAGCGCAGCAGCACCTCTGCAAAGTCGAGTGTGTGCTGTCGGCCTGTGGGTTGCAGTGTGATGTCAATCTTTCCGTCTTGCCGCACATGGTCAATATAGGCAGTCATGCGGTCGCCGGTATGCATTGGCTGGAATATCTGGTTGTCGTATATCTGGCCCTGATAGCGGTTGTCGATGATGCATTTGAAGCCCAGGTAGGTCTTCTGCCAGATAAGGCAGTCGCAGGCGGTGCCATGTTTGAGTGGCTGCTGAGTTTCGTTAACAAAATCGCTGGGTACATTGTCGGTAGGGGTGGAAGTAGCGGGGGACAGATATCTTTCCACTTTGGCTGTGGCCATGAGACGATGGGTCTCCTCGTCCTCCTTTATATATATAATGTAATGCTTACCCACCTCCATGCGCTGCTTCTGTTCGCGGAAGGGACAGAACAGGTCTTTCATGAGTCCCCATTTCAGGAAGGCCCCGTATTGGTTGGTCCATGCACACTCCAGCCACGCAAACTCACCCACCTTGGCCAATGGGTGTTCTGTAGTGGCTATGAGTCGTTCGTCCTGGTCAAGATAGAGGAATACCTCTATTTCCTGTCCGATGGCGATGCCGTCGGGCACATAGCGGTTGGGCAGCAGAATGTCGCCGCTTTGTTCGTCGCCTTCCAGGTAAAGGCCCTGATCTGCTTGCCGGATGACGCGCAGAATATGATAGTCGCCCAGTTTAATCATACAATGAGTCCGTCTTTAAGGTGAATGGTGCGGTCGGTAATGGTAGCAAGCGTTTCATCGTGTGTGACGATGACGAAGGTCTGCCCGAACTTGTCGCGCAGGTCGAAGAACAGTTGGTGCAGTTCAGTTTTGTTTTTCGTGTCGAGCGAGCCGCTAGGCTCGTCGGCCAGGATAACTGCCGGGTTGTTGACCAGTGCGCGGGCCACGGCCACGCGCTGCTTCTCGCCGCCGCTCAGTTCAGCGGGCTTGTGGTCGGCACGGTCTTGCAGTCCCATGAACTGCAGCAGTTCCATGGCTCTGTTCTTGGCTGCTTTGTGCGATGTGCCAGCAATATATGCAGGAATCATGATGTTCTCAACAGCCGTGAACTCTGGCAGCAGTTGGTGAAACTGGAATACAAAGCCGAGGTGGCGGTTGCGGAAGTCGGCCAGTGCGTTTTTCGACAGGGTGGTGGTGCCGATGCCATCGACACATACAGTGCCGCTGTCGGGTTTGTCGAGTGTGCCGATGATTTGCAGCAGTGTGGTCTTGCCGGCACCGCTAGGCCCAACAATGCTCACCACTTCGCCTTTGTCGATGTGGAGGTCAATGCCTTTGAGCACCTGTAGTGAGCCGAAACTCTTGGTAATATGATTGACTGTTATCATGGGTCTTATGGGTCTTATAGGTCTTATAGGTCTTATGGGGTCTTATGCGGTTTGTTAATCCATTTCAGCAGGGTGTCGTAGATGCTGTTCTCCTCATGGTGCTGTGCCTCGGTGAAACTCATGGCATCCTCCTTGGTGTCGCCATACTGGTCGGGGAAGATAATCATGAGGTTAGTGCCTGCGAAATATTTAGTCAGTTCATCGGGCAGACGGTCGATAGCCGTCTTGTAACTGATGGTGCCCTTACGGGCAGTGACGACCACAAACAGATGGTCGCTCCCAATGTTGGCCGCCAACTTTGGCAGTTCGTTCCAGTGGGCCATATAGGTGTATTCAGCCCTGACGGCAGGATGCAGGTTGTTGATATATTCGCCTATGAGCGACAGCGATTCGTGGCGCCCGTGAAACTGCACGCGGCAGTCCAGTTGGCCGGCAAAGCGGCACAGACGCTCCAGCCATCGGCGGAAGCCCGGCTCAAACTCCGCCCTTGACGGCACGACCACCTGAATGCGCCGTAGCGTGCTTAGCGGTTGTGTGAAGCGCATGAGCAGAATCTGGCGGTTCAGTCCGTTGTAGAGGCTCTGTATGAATTCTCCCCAGAACTTCTTCGTCACCTCGGTGTGTACGTGCATGCCCATGACGATTTCCGAACAGCCGCTTTCGCGGAAGGCATGTTTGATGCCGTTGGCAATGTTGGTGGCCAGCCGCACCTGTGTCATCACTGGTACCTCTGAGGCACTGGCCTGTCGCTGCAGTTGTTCCAGCAGTTGCAGGCCGGCCTCGCGTTCGTTGATGCTGTTCTCGCCGTCGTACACCACGTTGAGGGCCACCAGTTCACGCTTGAGTTGCTGGTTGCGCACTAACATCGACAGTTCCAGCAGTTGGGGCGCTATCTCCGGATATTTCACACACACCATGATGCGCTCGTCGTCGGTCT
Organism: uncultured Prevotella sp.; assembly: GCA_946183985.1. GTDB lineage: Bacteria > Bacteroidota > Bacteroidia > Bacteroidales > Bacteroidaceae > Prevotella. Next base: position 24,218 of record CAMHDT010000012.1, on the reverse strand, counting down.
TGGCCCTGCGCAAGTCGAGGTGGGCTTTCTTGCTGAAAATGATTTGCTTGGCAGCATGCTCGGTCATGATGGTCGAGATGATGCAGGTGACTAAAATCATGATGACCACGCCGTTCAGCATATGGTCGTCGGCCAGCGGCGTCTCGGGGCCGAGCATCAGCCTGCGTCCTACCATGACCATGGCGATGGCACCTGCGGCATGAGCCGATGTGAGGCCGAACATCATGTGGCCGTCGCTCTTTGACAGACGGAACAGCAGTGCCGACAGATAGGCAGCCAGCGCCTTCCCGAAGGTGCCGAAGAACGCAATAAGAAACATGATGCCCCACACCTGCGGCCCGTCGGCCAGTGTCTTCAGGTTGATGAGCATGCCCACGCTGATGAGGAAGAACGGAATGAACAGCGCGTTGCCAATGAACTCGATGCGGTTCATCAGTGGCGACACGTGGGGTATATACCTGTTTAGGATGAGACCGGAGAAGAAGGCGCCGAAGATGCCTTCCAGTCCGATGAGCGCTGACAGGGCTGCACTAAGGAACATGACGGCAATAACGAAGATATATTGCATCACTGCATCGCTATAGCGTCTGAGGAAGTAGCGTGTGAGTCTTGGTATGATGAAGATGCTGCCTGCGCAGAAGGCCGCGAACTTTGCCACGAACAGCAGCCAGAAGAGCACGCCGCTGTCTTCGCTGAACAGGCCTGTCAGACCGGCCAGCATGACCAGTGCCATGAACAGCGAAATCATCGACGAGCCCACGCTGAGCATGACGCTTGAGTTGCGTTGCAGTCCGTAGCGTCCGATGATGGGATAGGCCACCAGCGTGTTCGATGCCATGATGCATCCCAGCAGGAACGATGCCTTTCCCGAGTAGCCCAGTATGGCTTCCGACATGATGAAGGTGAGTGCCAGTGGTATGAAGCATGTGAGGATGCCGAAGATGATGAGGCGTTTTGAGTTCTTCTTGATACTCTCCAAGTCCATCTCCAGTCCAGCCAGGAACATGATGTAATATAATCCCACCTGTCCGAATACCTCAAATGAATTGTCGCGTTGCAGCAGGTTCAGTCCATGTTCGCCAATGAGCACACCTGCCAGCACCATGCCAATGATGTGGGGAATGCGCAGTTTACTCATCACGATAGGCGCGAAGAGGATGATGATGAGCACCACGAAGAAAATGAGCGTGGGGTCTTTTATTAATGGCTCTATAATGGTCTGTGCTTCCATTTTGCTTGCAAAGTTACAAAATTTTCTGCCAATTTGATACGTTATTGGTGGAAAAATTGTAATTTTGCAGCCAAAATTAAAGTTAAGTAGAATGAAAGTAGCAATTGTGGGCGCGAGCGGCGCCGTTGGTCAGGAGTTCCTGAGACTGCTCGATGAGAGAAATTTTCCTATGGATGAACTGGTGCTGTTTGGCTCGGAGCGTTCGGCCGGCACCAAATATACCTTCCGTGGCAAGGAACTGACCGTGAAACTTCTTCAGCACAACGATGATTTCAAGGATGTCGACATTGCCTTTACTTCTGCCGGTGCCGGCACCAGCAAGGAGTTTGCCGAGGATATTACCAAGTATGGCTGTGTAATGATTGACAACAGCAGCGCTTTCCGTATGGACGATGATGTGCCCTTGGTGGTGCCCGAGTGCAATGCCGAGGATGCCCTGAAGCGTCCCCGCGGTATCATTGCCAATCCTAATTGTACCACTATCATGATGGTGGTGGTGTTGCAGCCTCTGGAGAACATCAGCCACATCAAGCGCATTCACGTATCTTCTTATCAGAGTGCTTCTGGTGCAGGTGCTGCTGCTATGGCCGAACTGCAGCAGCAGTACAAGGAAATCGTTGAGGATGGCGAGGTGAAGACGGTGAAAAAATTCCCCCATCAGTTGGCTTATAACGTGATTCCTCAGATTGATGTGTTCCAGCCCAATGGCTATACCAAGGAGGAGATGAAGATGTACAACGAGACACAGAAGATTATGCACACCGATGCCAAGTGCTCGGCTACCTGTGTTCGTGTATCTTCTTTGCGCTCTCACTCAGAGTCTGTATGGATTGAGACAGAGAAGCCCATCAGCGTAGAGGTGGCTCAGCAGGCTATTGCCCAGGCTCCCGGTTGCACGCTGGTCGACGATCCCGCTAACCTTGTTTATCCTATGCCTCTGGAGACGGCAGGTAAGGATGATGTCTATGTAGGTCGTGTGCGCAAGGATATTTCTGACGAGAATGGCCTGACCTTCTGGCTCTCTGGCGACCAGATTCGCAAGGGTGCAGCCTTGAACGCCGTTCAAATTGGTGAATATCTCATCAAGGTTGGCAATGTAAAGTAACTAAAATAACTAAATCACTACAATGCACACGAAAATCTCTACTAACTCAATGAAAATGTTTGCACTCGCTGCCGGCATGATGTTGGCAACGAATGTAAACGCTCACCTGATGTTCGGTGCACTGGGGGCCATGGCTCAAACCACCGACACGCTCACCGTGCGCATCAAAGGGATGCGCTGCGAGGAGTGTGCCCACAAGGTGAAAACTGTGGTGAAACGACTGCCCGGCATCGACGGCATCACGTTCAATATTGAGCGTCGCACTGCCACTGTGGCTTATAACCCTGCCGAGACCTGTGCCGACAGCATCAAGGCTCGCCTCGAAGCCACAGGCCGCTATAAGGCATCGGCCTATAGTGCCAACGATACCATCATCCGCGGCATGGGCCTCCGCATTGCCGACATGCATTGCATGAAATGCTACAACCGCATCAGCCAGAAGTTACAACCCATGGCGGGCATCGACAGCATGGCACCCCATTTGGACAAAGGCTATATCTTTGTGCGCTATGATGCCAACCGCATCTCGAAGGCCGACATCCGCAAGACCATCGGCTCGCTGGGCTTCACACCCGTGAACTATTACAGTGGCCCGAAGGTGGACTATGCCTACTTCAATATTCCTGCCGAGGCCGTGAGCCAGGCCACCATCGACGAGGTGCTCATCCTCGACGGCGTGGAGGATGCCAATGTCAACGACAGGCAGAAGTCGCTGGCCGTGACCTTCTTTACCGACGAGACCAATGCCGAGAAACTGCAGGCCGACATCAAGGCCGCCGGCATCAACATCGTGCTGCCTCCTGTTCACGAGTGCGAGGAGAAAAAGTAGTAATTAAACATTAATATTATGGGCAGAGTAAAAGAATCAATCATCCTGGCCATCGGCGTGATGGTGATGGGATGGTGTGTGAAGGCCGGTATCGACAACTTCACCAACAAAGACCGCAAGGTAACCGTAAAGGGACTGGCCGAGCGCGAGGTGCCGGCCGACAAGGTCACGTGGAGCATCAGCACCAAGGAAACGGGCAACGACCTGCCCGCACTCTACGAGCGCATCAACGTGCAGGCAGACAAAATTAAAGCCTTCCTTCATCAGAATGGCATCGACGAGACTGAGATTACTGTCAACCCGCCGTCGGTAACTGACTTGGAGGCCCGTGAGTGGGGCGACAACCAGAAGAACTTCCGCTATATTGTCAACACTACCATTACCGTGGCTACTGACAAGGTGGAGCAGGTGAACAAAGCCATCTTCCAGCAGGCCGAACTGCTGAAGCAGGGCGTGGCCCTCGACTCGAGTTACCCCAACTACCAGTATGCTTCGTTCCAGCAGATGAAGCCAGAGATGATGGCTGAGGCTATTAAGAATGCGCAGCAGACGGCTGAGCAGTTTGCCGAGGCCAGCGACTCGAAACTGGGCAAGATCCAGACCGCCGGTCAGGGGCAGTTCGAGATTGACGACCGCGATGAGAATACGCCCTACATCAAGAAACTGCGCGTGGTGACCACCGTCACCTATTCGCTCAACGACTGATGAATATGTTATCATAAAGACTGCTCGGATAGCCGAGCGGTCTTTTTTTTTACATCAAACCTTTCTGACAGAGCCTTTTTTTAGGCTACTAAAAACGGGTCTACTGCCGGTAGACCCACGGTCTACTCCGAGTAGACCCATAGTCTACCGGCAGTAGACCCGATTTTTGAAACATGTTTTTTCCTTTAATCCTATAAAGAAAACGCTTTTTTTCTTGCAGGTGTCTCACTTATTTCGTATATTTGCAGGCAGAATGCTAGCCTGAAGATAATGGTATGAAATATATCACCCTGCCCGATGATAAAGAACGGCACTTGTCGTTCTATCTTGCCATGGAGGAATATGTGGCCCGCCACGTGGACGAGCCAGAGGCCTTTTTTATGTGGCAGGTGGGGCCAAGCGTCATCTTCGGCCGCAACCAGGTGGCACAGAACGAGGTCAACCTCGACTATTGTCGCCAGCACGACATACGGGTTTATCGCCGCAAAAGCGGCGGCGGCTGCGTCTATGCCGACCAGGACAATGTGATGCTGTCGTTCATTACCAATCAGGAAAATGTGAACTTCACCTTCAACCGCTTTGTCAACATGTTACTGCTGGTGCTGCACCGCATGGGCATTGAAGCCATCGGCACTGAGCACAACGATGTGCTGATAGAGGGCCGTAAGGTGAGCGGCACCGCCTTCTATCATCTGCCCGGGCACAGCATTGTCCATGCCACCATGCTCTTCGATACTAATATGCAGCACATGCTCAACGCCATCACGCCCAGCAGCGAGAAACTGCAGCGCAAGGGCGTGGAGAGTGTGCGCCAGCGCATCACCCTGCTGAAAGACCACACTGCACTGTCGATAGCGGACTTCAAGACGCTGGTGCGCCAGACACTGTGCCGCGATGAACTGGTGCTGACGTCTGCCGATATGGCCGCTATCGAGGCCTTGGAGCGTTCCTATCTGCGCGACGACTTCATCCGGCTGGTGGAATAATTCTGGAAAATCCCGATACGATAGAAAACCTAGAAATAAAACAAAATAACCAAAACCTAAGACAATGGGAATCAAACAAGAACTGAAAGAAGAAAACAAACGCACTTGTCTCTGCGACCGTCACATTGCAGAAGGGGCGTTCATGGCACCGTTTGCCGGTTTTGTCATGCCTATTCAGTATGCCAGCATCCAGTTGGAGCACATGGCCGTGCGCAACAAATGCGGCCTCTTCGATGTCTCGCACATGGGCGAGGTGACGGTGACGGGCCCCGATGCTGAGCGTTATGTGCAGCGTATCTTCACCAACGATGTGGCAGAGGCACCTGATGGTAAGATATTCTATGGTATGATGTGCTATGACGATGGCGGCACCGTCGACGACCTTTTGGTCTATAAGGTAGGCGAAAACAACTTCTTCCTCGTCATCAACGCTGCCAATATCGACAAAGACTGGGAGTGGATGCAGCAGCAGGCCACAGGCTTCAACATAGAACTGAAGAATATGTCTGACTACTACGGTCAGATAGCCCTACAGGGACCAGAGGCTGAGCATATCATGGAAACCGTGCTGGGTCTGCCGTGCAGCGAACTGGCGTTCTATACCATGAAGACTATTGGTGATGTCATCGTATCGCGCACAGGCTATACAGGCGAGGACGGCTTTGAGGTCTATGCCTCGCACGAGTATATACAGCAGTGCTGGGACAAACTGATTGATGCAGGGATACAGCCTTGCGGACTGGGCTGTCGCGACACCCTGCGCTTCGAGGTAGGACTGCCGCTCTATGGCGATGAGTTGTCGGAGGAGATTACTCCCATCATGGCAGGCTTGGGCATGTTCGTCAAGTTCGACAAACCTGAGTTCATTGGTCGTGATGCCCTGCTGAAGCAGAAAACAGAAGGTCCTGCCAGAAAACTGGTGGGCATCGAACTGGCCGACAAGGCCATCCCTCGTCATGGCTATACCGTACTTAATATGGATGGCGAGCCCATAGGCGAGGTAACCACGGGCTACCACTGCATCTCGGTTGACAAGAGTGCGTGCATGGCACTTATCGACAGTCGTTATGCAGCCCTTGGCACCGAAGTGCAGATACAGATCCGCAAGAAGGTCTTTCCGGGCACGGTGGTCAAGAAGCAGTTCTACAACAAGAGTTATAAGAAGTAATTAAGCATTAAGAATTAAGAATATGGCAAAAGTAATTGAAGGACTCTACTACAGTGAGTCGCACGAGTATGTAAAGGTAGAAGGTAACGTGGGTTACATTGGTATCAGTGACTATGCACAGCATGCCCTGGGCAACGTGGTCTATGTGGATATGCCTGAGGTAGACGACGAGGTGGAAGCAGGCGAGGAGTTTGGCGCTGTGGAGAGTGTCAAGGCAGCCAGCGACTTGATTGCTCCTGTCAGTGGCACCGTGGTCGAGGTAAACGAGGCTCTCGACGATCAGCCCGAACTTATCAACCAGGATCCCTATGAGAACTGGATTATCAAGGTGGAACTGAGCGACCAGGCTGAACTCGGCAACCTGATGGATGCCAAGGCCTACGAGGCGTTCTGCAAATAGTAAGAAGGCTTGCAGGGCCTATGGGTCCCATAAGTCTCATAGGTCCCATAGGTCCTATAAGTCCTAAAAAACACCCTAAAATGAACTATAAGTATTTTCCTCATACCGAGGCCGACCTCCAGGCCATGATGCAGACGGTGGGCATCAGTTCGCTTGACGACCTCTATGCCGAGGTGCCTGAGGCCATTCGTTTCCGTGGCGACTATCAGTTGCCGGAGACAATGAGCGAACTGGAGGTGCGCCAACTGTTTGAGCAACTGGGCTCGCAAAACAAGGTGCTCACCTGCTTTGCCGGTGCTGGTGTCTACGACCACTATACGCCTGCCGTCATCCCGCAGTTGCTGCAGCGCTCGGAGTTTCTCACCAGTTATACGCCCTATCAGGCAGAAATCTCGCAGGGCACCCTCCACTATATCTTCGAGTATCAGTCAATGATGGCCGAACTCACGGGCATGGACATCAGCAATGCTTCGATGTACGACGGCACCACGGCTACTGCCGAGGCCGTGATGATGGCCGTGGCGGCAGGCAAGAAGCAGAACACGGTGCTGGTGAGCGAGACCGTCGACCCCAAGACGCTGGCTGTGGTGAAGACCTATGCCCATTTCCATGGCATCAATATTGAGATGATACCAGCAAAAGACGGTGTCACTTCACTAGGGTCTCTCAACTCTCTGCTCTCATCTCTCAACTCTGTGGCTGGTGTGCTTGTCCAGCAGCCCAACTGCTATGGCATAGTGGAAGACTATAGCGGCGTGGCTGAGGCTGTTCATGCGCAGAAGGCACTCTTTATCATGAACAGTGTCATTGCCGACCTGGCTGTGCTGAAGACACCGGGCGAGTGGGGGGCCGACATTGCTGTGGGCGACGCACAGAGCCTGGGCATACCCATGCAGTGGGGCGGTCCCTATGTAGGCTATATGTGCTGTACGGAGAAACTTATCCGCAAAATGCCGGGACGCATCGTGGGCATGACGAAGGACAACCGCGACCAGCGGGCCTTTGTTCTCACCTTGCAGGCACGTGAACAGCATATCCGCCGACAGAAGGCTACTTCTAATATCTGCTCGAACCAGAGTCTGATGGCACTCTTCGTCACCATGTATTGCTCACTCATGGGCAAGCAGGGACTGAAGGAGGCTGCCGAACTGTCGTATGCCGGTGCCCACTATCTGTGCGACAGACTGGTGGCTACGGGGCATTTCTCGCTCGTCTACAATCAGCCGTTCTTCAACGAGTTCGTGGTACGCTACGACGGCAGTGTCGATGCCTTGCAGCATCGCCTCATGGAGCATGGCATCTTCGGAGGCGTCAAGGTGGCCGACGACCAGATGATGCTGGCCGTTACAGAGAAGAGAACAAAGGAAGAGATTGACAAACTAATTGAACTGATATGAATAATCGACTATACGGAAACCTGATATTCGAACTCTCGCAGGAGGGGCGCAGGGGCTATTCTCTTCCCAAAAACCGATACGGACAGTATGAGATACCCGCTGCCATGCGCCGCAACAATGATGCCGAGTTGCCTGAATGCGACGAGATGACGGTGACGCGCCACTACACCAACCTGTCGGCCAATAACTTCGGCGTGGACAACGGCTTCTATCCGCTGGGCTCGTGCACCATGAAGTATAACCCGAAAATCAACGAGGAGATGGCGGCCTTGCCACAGTTCCAGAACCTGCATCCCCTGCAGCCGCAGGAAACGGTCAAAGGGGCCGAAGCGGTGTGCACCTTGCTGTGCAGGTCGCTGTGCGAACTCACTGGGCTTCATGCCTTCACGCTGAAGCCTTTTGCCGGTGCCCATGGCGAACTCACAGGTCTCATGGTTATCAAGAAATACCATGAGAGCCGGGGCGACATGCAGCGCACCAAGGTTATCGTGCCCGACTCGGCCCATGGCACCAACCCAGCCTCGGCAGCCGTCTGTGGCCTCGATATCGTCGAGGTGAAGTCTACCCCTGATGGTCTGGTCTCTCTAGAAGATCTGGAAAATCTAGTCAGTCAGGAAAGAGATAACATCGCTGCCATGATGATGACCAATCCTAATACGCTGGGCCTGTTTGAGAAGCAGATACCCGGGATAGAGAAACTCATCCACGACTGTGGCGGACTGATGTACTACGACGGTGCCAACCTCAATCCCATGCTGGGCGCTGCACGGCCGGGCGACATGGGCTTCGATGTGATGCACATCAACCTGCACAAGACTTTCTCTACGCCTCATGGCGGCGGCGGTCCCGGAGCAGGCCCCGTAGGTGTGCGCAAGGGTCTGGAGTCGTTCTTCCCTGAGGTGTCGCCTTATCATGGCAACTTTGCCGTGGCCATCCGTGCCTTGGCCTATATCCTTTCGCTGGGCCGCGAGAACATAAAGATGGTGGGTCCGCTGGCCACCCTCAATGCCAACTATATCAAGGAGTGCCTGAAGGATGTCTACGAACTGCCCATCGATACGGTGTGTAAGCATGAGTTTGTGTTCGATGGCCTGAAGGATAAGTCAACGGGTGTTACTACGATGGATGTGGCCAAGCGCCTGCTGGACTATGGCTATCATGCACCTACCATCTATTTCCCGCTGCTGTTCCATGAGAGCCTTATGATCGAGCCTACGGAGAACGAGTCGAAGGAGACCATCGACGGCTTCATCGCCGTGATGCGCCAGATAGCCGAAGAGGCCAAGACCGACCCCGAACTGGTGAAGAGTGCGCCGCACAACACACCCATCGGACGTGTCGACGATGTGCTGGCTGCCAAGCATCCTGTGACCACTTATAAACAATTGAAAAATGAACAATAGTCCTGTGGTTGGCGGTTTCCCCGCCGACATCCTCATCATAGGTGCTGGCCCTGGCGGTTATCGTGCCGCCGAATATGCTGCCAAGCAAGGTCTGAAGGTGGTAATCTTCGAACAGGGCGAGGTGGGAGGCACCTGCCTCAATGTGGGGTGCATTCCTACCAAGGCATATGTCCACTCTGCTTCCTTCGAAGAGGCCCGCGAACGTGTGGCTCAGGTGGTGCCGCAGTTGCGCAGTGGGGTGGAGGGCATCCTCTCGCATCCCAACATCACGCTCATTCGCGAAAAGGCTGATTTCGCCACGACTCCCCTTCTCTTGGAGGGGTTGGGAAAGGTTCCCGTCATCATCGCCACGGGCTCGGAAACCAAATGGCTGCCCATTGAGGGAGTGAGGACAGACCCGCGTGTGGTTGACTCTACGGGATTGCTCAACCTTGAAACGCTACCCAAGCGGCTCTGCATCATCGGAGCCGGCGTCATCGGCATGGAGTTTGCGTCTGTCTTCAACCGTTTCGGCTCTGAGGTCACGGTGATAGAGTATCTGAAAGAATGCCTGCCTGCTCTCGACAGCGACATTGCCAAGCGTCTGCGCAAAACATTAGAGAAACGGGGCATCACCTTTAAGATGAAGACGGCCGTGGAAAATCTGCCCGACATTGATGCCGACTGCATCCTCATGGCCACGGGGCGCAAGCCGCGCACCGAAGGGCTGAACCTGGAATCTTTAGGCATCACGCTCAATCCCAATGGCTCTATCCCTGTCGACGACCATTTCCAATTATCAATTGTCAATGGTCAATTAGATCATATCTACGCCATCGGCGATGTCAACGGCCGGCAGATGCTGGCCCATGCCGCCGAGATGCAGGCCATCCATGTCGTGAATCATATTCTGGGCAAGGAGGATCAGATACGTTTCGACATCATGCCAGCCGCCATCTTTACCGAACCGGAGGCCGCCTGCGTAGGTCCTACCGAAGACCAACTTAAAGCCAATGGTATTGCCTATGAGTGCAAAAAGTCCTTCTGGCGTGCCAATGGCAAGGCACTGGCCATGAATGCGACCGAGGGAATGCTGAAACTCTTTATCACCCCTCCAACAGAAGGGAATGGGGGAGGTCTTATCCTCGGTTGTCATGCCTATGGTGCCCATAGTGCCGACATTGTGCAGGAGGTGAGTGTCCTCATGTGTTGCGGTGTCACTGTGGCGCAACTCCGCCACATGGTGCACATCCATCCCACACTCTCCGAGATACTGTTAACGGCAGCCGAGTCATAAAGACTGGCTGCCGTTTTTCTTCATTGTGCCTTGTTCGCGATTAGTCGTACATTGTTGAGCGTCAACAAGGCCGTCTTCTCATCAATCTGCTTGTCCACCTTATTATATATAATGGTGCAGTTGCTGATGTTGACGTCGTGGATGCAGTCAAGGCCCTCGATGCCGGCGGCCTTGATGCCGGTGTGGCAGCCGCAACAGACAATGTCGCTGATATGGATGTCCTGGAACTGGGGTGCCCAGCGCTTCTGCGATTCCGTATATGCGGGCTTGCCATGCTCCTGTCCTGCGTGGTTGTTCACATAGTCGCACTGGAAGGTGATGGCCTCGTCCTTGATATCGTTCATCATAATGTTGCTGATGAAAATCTTTTCCGACAGTCCGCCGCGGTCCAGACTGCTCTTGAAGCGCAGGCCCACATCAGTACCCGAAAAAGTGTTGTGGCGCACCACCATGCGGCGCATGCCTGCTGCCGTCTCGCTGCCAAACACGAAGCCGCCGTGGGCGTGGTTCACCGTGTTGTCTTGTACGATGATGTCCTCGCAGCCGCTGATGGCATGGCTCTGCGAGGGTTTGCCGCTCTTCATGCAGATACCATCGTCGCCCACGCTCACGGTGCTGTTCACGATGATGGCGCGGTGACAGTCGCTGAGGTCGATGCCGTCGCCGTTCTGCACATTCCATTCCGAGCGTACGGTGACGCCGTCGATGATCACGTTCTCACAATAGCAGGGATGTAGGTGGAAGCGTGGTGCGTTTTGTATGGTCACCCCCTCGATGAGCACGTTGGTGCAGTCGGTCAGGCGGATCAGGTCATTGCGCATCCCCTCCTGTCTCACGGGCGTGTCGGCAATGTCGGGATAGCCGTTGTTCATCTGCCACGGATACCACAGGTCGCCCTTCTCGGTCACTTGTCCGCCCATGCTGAGATACTGGTTCCACTCCACATCGCTCATCTTGCCGCGCTTCACGGGGCGCCACTGCTGTCCGTTGCCGTCCAGTGTGCCCTCGCCGGTGATGGCGATGTTCTGTCGCTTCGAGGCGCGGATGCAGGGATATACGCGGCTGGCGTTGGAGTTTTTGTCGAGGTACAGGTGCTTGTCGGGCGAGAACACCACCAGCGCGTTCTTCTCTAAGTGCAGTTCAATATTGTCTTTCAGCATGATGGGACCGGTGAGCCATACCCCTTCGGGCACGGTCAGCCGCCCGCCGCCCATCTTCGTCAGTTGCGAGATACCTTTCTTGAAGGCATCGGTGCACAGGGTCACGCCGTCGCCCACGGCACCGCAGTCTTTCAGGTTCACCGTGTTGGCAGGAATCATCACGGCCTCCACGGCCTTCACCTCTGTAGGCAGGTTCTGGTAATACTTTGTGTAGTCGGCTGCCCATGTGGCCAATGCGGCCATCATCATGCAGCAAGCAGTCATTAGTCGTCTCATAGTTTGTCTTGATATTGTTGTTAGCGTGTTGTTGTATTTGCTGCAAAATTACAATAATTCCGTAGAATCTCCAAAGATTATTCCAAAAAGTTTGGCAGTGCACTCTATATTCAGGCATGAATTGAAAGGATGTCAACGGTGACAGAATGAACAGGTTGTTCCTGTTCCGGACTCATGTATGAATTAGTTGCTGAAAAGTTTGACGGTTCAAACAATTATCATTATTTTTGCAGACGGATTGCGATGATGCAAGACGATTTGCTGTTATGAAGAAACTGACTGTTTGTTTGTTGACGCTGCTGGGCATCGGTTATGCACAGTGCTGTCTGGCGCAGTTGTCGGCCTACGATTTGAACAGGCCCGTGGGCTGGGGCTGGCTGTCTGGTAATGAGGTGACTGGCGGTGCCGGCGGCGAAGAGGTGGTGGTTACCACCGAGGCCGAGTTTGAGGCCGCCATCACGAAGAAGAGTGCATCGGGCCAGCGCGATGTGCCAATGATTATCTATGTGAAGGGCGAGATAGAGTTCCACTCCATGCACACATGGCACGTGAAGAATAAGACGATACTGGGGCTGCCCGGAGCAAGAATCTTCAGCAATGTCCGCACGAAGAAGAACAGTGGCATCATGAAATTCTCCAGTGGCAGTGGTGCCGACTGCGAGAACATCATCATCCGCAATCTGAAGATACAAGGTGCCGGCGCCTATGACGTGGATGGCGACGATGCGCTGCTCTTCCAGGGCGTGAAGCGTGTGTGGGTAGACCACTGTGAGATAGGCGATGGCGTGGACAGTAGTATGGACTGTAACCATGAGTCAGATTATGTTTGCGTGTCGTGGTGTCGCTTTGTTTACCAGATAGACCCGTTGGCGGGTGGCAGTGGTGGTGCCGACGACCACCGCTTCTGTAACACATGGGGCTCGAGCGACAAGGCCACCGAGAGCGTTGGTCACCTGAACACCACGTTCGTCAACTGCTGGTGGGACAGCGGCTGTATGGAACGCTGTCCGCGTGTGCGTTTCGGCAAGGTGCATCTGCAGAACTGCTATTATACGAATACGGGCAATCATTACAGCATAGGCTATGGCTACAAGTCGAACATCTATGCCGAGAAATGCTGGTTTGCCGATGGGGTGGTTGTTGCCAAGGACTATACCGACGCTAAGCACGGCTATCCTGACTACAATCTGCAGATGGTGGGATGCCATAATGCCCAGGATGTGAAGCAGGATGTGGGTGGGGCCGACTATTTTGAGCCCCGTCAGTATTATGATGATGAGGGCTATGATGTCGATCTTGTGCCTGCCGTGGTGGGCAATGCCCAGACGGGTGCAGGCCCCACACTGATGGTAGAGGTGGGCAAGGGCGTCACTGGCTATGCGGCCTTTCCGTCATCTGTTCAGGCTCCGTCGTCGGCCACAGCCGTCGGCTGTGCCGAAATCTATTCGCTCACAGGCTGCAAGGCAAGTGCCTCACATAATGGTCTTCATGTGGTTCGCCAGCCAATGAGCGACGGCACGGTGAAGGTTCTTAAACTTGTCAAGACAAAGTAAAAAGAGAGAATTTCAAAGAACAAAAATCTTCAAAAATCATTCAAAAATAAGCCATATAATAGCCATTTTTGCTGGATTTTTGAAGATTTTTGTTAGTTTAATGAGGGCTGATGTCTATATTTGGCACATCCACCTTTTTTATTCATTGTTCTCGGACGAGCCGGGCACTATGGTGAAGCGCCTTTTTCAGACCAGATGGCTGATGAGGTCTTCACGGTCGCCGGGCAGCATGTCGATGACGGGAATCTCGATCATGGTGTAGCAGCCGGGCTGCAGACGCATGGAGGCGCGGGCCACGTTGACCAGCACCTGACCGGTGAGGGCGGGGTTGTTGATGCTCATATTGAACTCCAGACGCTGGTTCTGCGTCTTGCCGGAGACACCCTTGCGCACCAGATGCACGCCGTGGCCCATGTCGCGCACATCGTCGACGCTCTCCACCTGGAACACGTGCGTCTCGTCGCTGGCAAAGTAGGGGTCGGCCTTGATGGCCTTGGTCACCTCGTCGAGGCTGGCACCGTCTTCGAGTTCCACATAGACCATGCGGCGGTGGATGCCCTCGCCCAGGGGTATGGTCATCGACAGGGCGTTCTTCACGCCGGCCTTAGAACGCACGCAGACGCTGTGGCCCATCGACATGCCGGGGCCGAAGTTGGTGTATGAGAGCCCCTTGGGTGCAAGGCTCTGCATCAGTGTGCGCACGATGGAGTCGGAGCCCGGGTCCCATCCTGCTGCGATGACGCTCACGGTGTTGGTCTGCTTGTTCAGCGCCATGAGGTTGCGGCGGTAGTCGCGGATAAGGGTGTGTATGTCGAACGAGTCAACGGTGTTGATGCCCAGCGGCAGTATCTGTCTGGCATACTCCTCGCACGAGCGGGTGGGGGTGGCCAGAATTGCCACATCCACATCTTTCAGTTCCTTGATATCCTTCACAACCTCATACTGGGCCAGTTCTGCCGGCTTGTTGTCTGCCCCGTTGCGGCGCACGATGCCAGCCACCTCGAAGTCGGGTGCTGCCTCCAACGCCTCGAGTGCATACTTTCCAATGTTGCCGTAACCAACGACGGCTGCTCTGATTTTCTTCATTTTCCTATTTTTGTTTCTAAACCTATTTACTTTTCCTGGTTTTCGGTTGCAAAAGTAATGCTTTTATCTTAAAAACCTTACTATTCGATGAATAAATTATCTAAAAACTGTCATTTTGTGACAAAATGTAACTTAATGCGTTGGAAATACAATAAAATGTCAGGAATGAGCGTTAATAATACTGTAATAAATGAATAAATGTAATGTAACGGCAAAAACAAGAATGCTATGATAGAATATATAAAAGGTGAACTGACCGAACTGACCCCTGCGATGGCCACTGTCGAAACCGCAGGTGTGGGCTATGGACTGAATATCTCGCTCAACACCTACAGCGCACTGCAGGGTAAGAAAGAGGTGAAACTCTATGTCTATGAGGCCATCCGCGAGGATGCCTATGTGCTCTATGGCTTCTATAATAAAAAGGAACGCGAGATGTTTGAGTTGCTCATCACCGTGAGCGGCGTGGGGGCCAACACGGCGCGTATGATGCTCTCGGGCATGAGCGTCAGCGAACTCTGCTCGGCCATCTCCACAGGCAATGCCAGACTTATTCAGAGCATCAAGGGCATTGGCAAGATGACGGCACAGCGTATCATCGTTGACCTGCGCGACAAGATTGTGGCTCTGGGCATTGCCGACGAGATTCCTGCCGGTGGCAGCGTGTCGGCACCGGTAAACAATGCCGTGCGCGACGAGGCCGTGGCCGCCCTCACCATGCTGGGCTTCAGTCCTGCTCCCACGCAGAAGGTGGTGGTGCAGATATTGCAGTCGCAGCCCGACCTGCCGGTAGAGCAGGTGGTGAAACTGGCACTGAAGCAGATAAAATAAGATTGTCCGGTCTTTTCGGCCTTGTTCTGACAGTTTAGGCAGGTGCAATGCAATAATTGCGCCTGTTTTTCGTTATGTATAAGGATTTAGATTCTATAGAATAGAGATTGAGACGACTGATATATCTACTGCTCGCTGTGCTGACGGCGGTGGGGGCAACAGCCCAGACACCACAGCAGGACGAGAGCAACAGGCAGGCACGGCCCGTGCCGAAGGCGCAGCCAAAAGCCTTGGAGGTTGAGGATGAAGACATCCCCGACTCATTGCTGCATCCCCGCTGGCGCATTCAGAAGACGGTGCCCGTGCTGACATCCGACCTCGACTCGTCGGCCCTCGACCTGCATACTCCTGCCAACGTGAGGCATGAGGTGACCTACGACGACTCGTTGGGCATCTATCTCATCGGCACGAAGATGGGCGACGGCTATCTGAACGCTCCCATCATCATGACGCCGCAGGAATATATGCAATGGAGCGAGCGCAAGGCCCGTCGCCAGTTCTTCCGCGAGAAGGATGCCGAGAACGTGAAGACGCAAGGCAAGGAGAAGTTCAGTTTCACCGATATGAAGTTTGACTTGGGCCCGGCCGAGAAAATCTTCGGTCCCGGCGGTGTGCGCGTGAAGACGCAGGGCACGGCCGAACTGAAGGTTGGTGCCACGATGAAGAACATCGACAACCCGTCGCTGCCCATCCGCAACCGCAAGACCACCTCGTTCGATTTCGACGAGAAAATCAATCTCAGCGTCAACGGCAAGGTGGGCGACAAGGTGAACATGAACCTGAACTACAACACCGATGCCACCTTCGACTTCGATACGAAGAACCTGAAACTGAAGTACGACGGCAAGGAAGACGAGATCATCAAACTGGTGGAGGCCGGCAACGTGACCTTCCCGTCGAACAACTCGCTGGTGGTCGGTGCCTCGAGCCTCTTCGGCATCCGCACCGACATGCAGTTCGGCAAACTGAAACTGCAGACCGTGGTGTCGCAGAAGAAGAGCACCTCGAAGAGCGTGTCGTCGAAAGGCGGTACGCAGACCACTCCCTTCGAGATTGATGTAGCCGACTATGAGGAGAACCGCCACTTCTTCCTCTCCCATTTCTTCCGTCAGAACTACGACGAGGCCATGAAAACCCTGCCCAACATGACCACGGGCATCAAGATCAACCGTGTGGAGATATGGGTGACCAACAAGACGGGTACCACCTCGAACACCCGTAACATCGTGGCCTTTGCCGACCTGGGCGAGAACAGCGTGGTAAAGAACCCCATGTGGAGCACCACGGGCATGCCCGTGCCAAGCAATCTGGCCAACACACAGTATACCACGCTGGTGCAGGCCATCGACTCTGCCTCGCGCACCATCGACATGGTCACCGTGCGCCTTGAGGCCATGAGCGGCATGACCGGCGGTGTGGACTATGAGAAACTGTCCAGCGCACGCCTCCTTACATCCAGCGAGTACACCGTGAACGAGGCCCTGGGCTATGTGTCGCTCAAGACGGGCCTGCAGACCGACCAGGTGCTGGCCGTGGCCTATGAGTACACCTATGGCGGGCAGACCTATAGGGTGGGAGAGTTCTCCACCGACCTGACGCAGACCGGCATGTGCCTCTTCGTCAAGGCGCTGAAGAACACCAGCAACAGCCCGTCGCAGGCCAACTGGGACCTGATGATGAAAAACGTGTACTACCTGGCCTCGACGGTAGAGAAGGAGAAGTTCCGCCTCGACATCAAGTACCAGAGCGACTCTACCGGCACCTATCTCACCTACCTGCCCGAAGAGCAACTCAAGCAGGTCACCCTGCTCAAGATGATGGGACTTGACCGTCTGGATGCCAACATGAAGGCACACGCCAACGGACAGTTCGACTTTGTGCAGGGCTACACCATCAGCAACGGCCGCATCTTCCTGCCGTCGGCCGAGCCTTTCGGCGACTATCTGCGCCAGTATCTCGACAGCAAGGGCATGGCCGCCCTGGCCGACATCTATTGCTTCGATCAACTCTATGACTCGACGAAGACCGTGGCACGGCAGAACGCCGAGAAAGACAAGTTTATCCTGACGGGTCAGTACAAGGGCACCAGCGCCAATGTCATCTCGCTCGGCGCCTACAACGTGCCGCAGGGCTCGGTGAAGGTGGTGGCCGGCGGTGTGGAACTGCAGGAAGGCAGTGACTATTCGGTCGACTATTCGGCCGGCGAGGTCACCATCCTCAACCAGAGCATCATCGATGCCGGCACCAATGTGAGCGTGTCGCTCGAAGACAACACCAGTTACGGCATGCAGCGCAAGACCATGCTGGGTCTGAACTGGGAGTACGACTTTACGAAGAACTTCTCGCTGGCCGGCACCGTGATGCACCTGTCGGAGCAGGCACTTACCACCAAGGTCAACATGGGCGAGGAGCCTTTGAACAACACGCTGTGGGGACTGAGCATGAACTGGAAGCAGGAGTCGCAGTGGCTCACCAATATGCTCGACCGCCTGCCGCTCATCCACTGCACGCAGCCCTCGCAGATCACCTTCACCGGCGAGTTTGCCCAACTCATTGCGGGCAAGAGCCACGGTACGCAGGACAATGCCTCGTATATCGACGACTTCGAGAATACGAAAAACCTGCTCGACGTGTCCGACCCCAAGGCATGGGTCCTCAGCAGCGTGCCCACCATGTTCCCCGACCACAACGACAAGGAAAGTGTCAGGTCGGGCTACGACCGCGCCCTGCTGTCATGGTATACCATTGACCCCATCTTCACACGCCGCTCCAGCAGTCTGACGCCCTCGCACATCAAGAGCGACCTGGAGCAGTTGTCCAACCATTATGTGCGTGAGGTCTATGTGCGCGAACTCTATCCCAACCGCGACCAGTCGTCATACAACGGTGCCGTGTCGACCCTGCCCGTGCTCAACCTGGCTTACTATCCGCAGGAGCGCGGCCCCTATAACCTCACCCTCGACTATAATGCCGACGGCACGCTGAAACAGCCCGAACGGCGCTGGGGCGGCATGATGCGCCGGCTGGAGACCACCGACTTCGAGCAGGCCAACATAGAATATGTGGAGTTCTGGCTCCTCGACCCCTTTATCTATACCCGCAAGGACGGGACGGCTGCCCGCCACAGCGGCGAACTCTATCTGAACCTGGGCGAGGTGTCGGAAGATGTGCTGCGCGACGGCAAGAAGTTCTACGAGAGCGGTATGCCCGTCGACGGCACCAGCAGTTTCGAGCAGACACAGTGGGGCAAGATTCCCGTGCAGGCCACGCAGACCTATGCCTTTGCCACCACCAGCGGCTCGCGCCAGATGCAGGATGTGGGCCTTAATGGTCTGACCGACGACGAGGAACGCACCTATGGCGACTATGCGCAGTGGCTCAACGGCATCAGCGGTGTGGTGCAGAACGACTCGCTGCTCCAGGCGTGGCGCGACGACCCTGCCGGCGATAACTACCACTACTATCGCGGCACAGACCTCGATGCGGCACGCACCAGCATCCTTGACCGCTACAAGCGCATCAACAACCCGCAGGGCAACTCGCCTGCCAACGACAACCAGGCCGAGGGCTACGACACTTCCTACAAGACCGGCCCCGATGTGGAAGACATCAACCAGGACTATACCCTCAACGAGTATGAGCGTTACTATCAGTACCGCATACCCATCAGCGACGATGAACTGCAGGCTTACAACCGTGGCAACAAGAGCGAGCACTCGTATATCGTGGACCACCGCGACTACAACGCCAAACTGCGCAACGGCGACTCCATCACCGTCAGGTGGTATCAGTTCCGTGTGCCGCTGACGGAATACGACGAGAAGGTGGGAACCATCAACGACTTCACCAGCATACGCTTCATGCGCATGTTCCTCACAGGCTTTCAGGAGCCCGTGGTGCTGCGCTTCGGCTCGCTCGACCTGGTGCGTGGCGAGTGGCGCCAGTACCGTCAGAACCTGCAGACATCGGCCGCCGCCGAGACGGGCGTGCTGGAGGTGAGTGCCGTCAACGTGGAGGAGAACACCGAGCGCCAGCCCGTGGCCTATGTGCTGCCGCCGGGCCTCAGCCGTGCCACCGACCCGTCGCAGCCGCAACTCACCGAGAACAACGAGCAGTCGCTGTGCATGGTGGTGAAGAACCTGAGCCAGAACGAGTCGAAGGCGGTGTATAAGAACACCAACCTCGACCTGCGCCAGTACCGTCGCCTGCAGATGTATGTGCATGCCAACAAACTGGTGCCCGACAACACGCAACTGGAAGACAACCAGTTGGCCGTGTTCATCCGTCTGGGCAGCGACTATAAGAGCAACTACTATGAGTATCTCATCCCGCTCACGCTTACCCCGGAGGGCTCCTATCGCTGGAATGTGCCCAGCGACCGTCCGCTGGTGTGGCCGCAGAATAACATGCTCGACATCGACATGAGCATTTTTACACGCCTGAAGAAAGCCCGCAACAAGGCGCGGGCCGAAGGCATGATCAGCAATGCGCAGGCCTATTCAGAGTACGACCCCGACAAGCCCAACAACAAGGTGACGGTGGTGGGCAACCCGTCGCTGGGCGAGGTGAAGACCATGATTATCGGTGTGCGCAACCTTACCGGCTCGCTCAAGTCGGGCGAGGTGTGGGTCAATGAACTGCGCCTGAAGGATGCCAACAACGAGGGCGGCTGGGCTGCCAGCGGTGCCATGAACGTGCAACTCAGCGATCTGGGCTCAGTCAACATGACGGGCCGCTATATCACCGATGGCTTCGGCGGACTGGAAGAGACCGTCATGCAGCGTCGCACCGACACGGAGAAGTCGTACAGTGTGACGGCCAATGTGGAACTGGGCAAACTGTTTCCTGAAAAAGCCAAGGTGTCGGCACCGCTCTATTACTCCTATACCAAGGAAACGGTAAGTCCCAAGTATAATCCGCTGGACACCGACATGAAACTCGACGATGCCTTGGAGACGGCTGCCAACAGGCGTGAGCGCGACTCGATAGAGTCTATTGCCGTGACCCGCAACACCACGCGCAACTTCTCTATCAGCAATGCCCATGTGGGTATCAAGAACAAGCGCCACCCCATGCCCTTCGACCCTGCCAACTTCACCTTCTCCTATAGTCATCAGCACAGGCAGACCACTGGCGAGACCACGGTCTATGAGCGTGACGACCAGTGGCGCGGCTCGCTGCAATACGCCTATTCGCCGGTATACAAGACCTGGGAGCCCTTCAAGAAGTCAAAGTCAAAGTCGAAGTGGATGCAGTTGCCCAAGGCCCTTGGCTTCAACTATCTGCCGCAGAGCATCTCGTTTGGCTCGGAGATGACGCGCAACTATTATGAACTGCAGGAGCGTGACCTGGAGAACACCGAGAATCCCAACCTGCCGCTCACCTTCAGCGAGCAGTTCCTGTGGAACCGCGACTTCTCCCTGCGCTGGGACCTGACCAAGAACCTGCACATGAACTTCCAGAGTGCCACCCACGCCGAGATAGAAGAGCCTTATACGCCCATCAACAAGGACCTCTATCCCGATCGGTACAAGGCATGGAAGGACTCGGTATGGCAGAGCATCAAGCACTGGGGCGTGCCCCTCGACTACCAGCAGTCGTTCACGGCCAGTTACCAACTGCCCATCGACAAACTGCCGGTCTTCGACTGGCTGAAGGCCGATGCCTCCTATTCAGCCACCTATTCGTGGCTGCGTGGCACGGAGATGGAAGACGGCACCACGCTGGGCAACACCATCACCAACAACCGCAACCTGAACATCAACTCCACGCTCAACCTTGAAACGCTCTACAATCATGTGCCGTTCCTCAAGAAAGCCAACGAGCGGTTTAAGAAGCCTTTGAGTAATAAGACGAATAAGACGAATAAGACTGATAGGACGAATAAGACAGATAAGACTGATAAGGATAATCAGGAGAAGGGCGATGCCAAGAAGACGAACGACGAGAAGGTGCTGCCAAAGAACAAGAACACCTTCCAGAAGGAGTTGACGCTGACGCCCGACACGCAGATTGTGGTGCAGCACGGCAAGAAGTCGAAGCGCCTGATGGTCTCGGCCCGCAACAAGGACGGACGTGTGGTGCCCGTGAAGTGGAAGGTGGTAGACGAGAATAAGATTAAGGTCTATGGCACCGACACCGACACGATGGCGTTGAAGATCTCCGTCACGCCTAAGGAGCCGCTCGACAACCAGTGGTGGTATCATCCCGCTCAGGATATGGCACGCTTCCTGATGATGGTGCGCAACATCAACATCAGTTACCGCAACCAGTATTCCATGACGCTGCCGGGCTTCCTGCCCAATGTGGGCGACGCCTTCGGACAGCGCACGGGCAGCGTGCTGTCGCCGGGCCTCGACTTCGCCTTCGGCTTCACCGGCGACAGTTATATCGACAAGGCCTTGGAACACGACTGGCTGCTGTGCAATGACGACGTGGCCACGCCAGCCACCACCAATGCCACCGAAGACCTTCAGGTGAGGGCCACGCTCGAGCCCTTGCGCGACCTGAAGATAGACCTCTCGGCCACGCGCACCGTAAATAAGGCCCGCAGCGTGCAGTTCATGTACGAGGGTCACCCCACCACCCGCAGTGGCACGTTCACCATGACCACCATCTCGCTGGGCAGTGCCTTCGAGGGCATGGGCAATGCCAACAACGGCTATCATTCGGCAGCGTTTGATGAGTTCTGCAGCAAGGTGCCCGCCTTCCGCAACCGTGTGCAGGCACAGTATCCCGCTAACTTCGATAACTTCGGTAACTCCGCTAACTCCGTTAACGCTGCCAACCCCGTCGACCCCTATAGTGCTGATGTGCTCATACCCGCCTTCCTCGACACCTATACCATGGGGGCCAAGGGCTCGCTCGATGTGTTCCCCGCACTCACACGCCTGCTGCCCAACTGGACGCTGCGCTATGCAGGACTGTCGAAACTGCCGTGGCTGCGCGACCATTTCAAGAGCGTCAACCTCAACCACTCCTATAAGAGCGTCTACTCCGTGGGCTCCTATGCCTCCTACAGTTCGTGGCTCGAATATATGGGTGACCTGGGCTATGTGCAGGCTGCCGACGGCTCGCTCACGCCGTCGTCGCCTTACGACATCTCCACCGTCAGCATCAATGAGGCCTTCTCGCCGCTCCTTGGTCTGGACGTGACCCTGCAGAACAACCTTACCTGTAAGGTGGAATATCGCACCAGCCGCGTGCTCAACCTCTCCATGACCAGCGTGCAGATCAACGAGTCGCGCTCCAAGGACTGGGTCATCGGCATGGGCTATAAGATCAGCAACTTCAACCTCTTTGGCATGGGCCACAGCCGTAAGGTGAAAGGGGCCAAGGGCAAGGGGAAGAACGATAATAACAATGCCAAGGGGCAGACCAACAGCCGCTCGAAGGGCGTGAACCACGACCTGAACACGCGCATCGACATCTCGTTCCGCAAGCAGGCGGCCATCACACGCGACATCGCGTCGGGCGTCTCGTCGGCCAGCAGCGGCAACTCGGCGCTGAAGATCACTGTGCAGGCCGACTATACGCTCTCGCGCCTGCTCACCCTCACGGCCTACTACGACCGGCAGACCAACACGCCCCTGCTGGCCAGCAGCAGTTATCCCACCACCACGCAAGACTTCGGTGTGTCGATAAAGTTCTCACTCACCAGGTAATAATAACGACAACTAGTACAACTAGGACAACTTAGACAACTTAAACAACTTAGACAACCTGGGCCCACTTATACAACCTGGGGTCACAAGAAGTCTCTCAACAGCAAGCATAAAGGAAAAAGTTGTCCGTAGTTGTCCAAGTTGTCGTCATAAGAACAAACTATGTTGTTGTAACAGCCAATAAATGTTAAATCTGCGTCCCTCGTGCTTGTTGCTCACATATAATTTCGTAATTTTGCAGCGGACAAACCACGTGGTGGCGCGTCCAATATTTTCGCTGGATAAAAAGACGATAAGCGTTATGCTCGTTCTTGTTGACTGAAACCTGAGAAATTTCAAAGAAGGACAAGATTGGCATAGTGGACTTATCCTACGCGATAGCGTGGGGTTGTTGTATCACTATATCTTTCCTTCGTCGGTTTTCTCAGGACCGCAGTCAAGAGGTGTAGGACATACGCAGTCTTACGCTTCTTTTTGTGTATCTATACATCAGGAGCCTTTCGTCTTGGAACCGCAAATAAATGAAAACCGAAAGAGAAAAATTTAAAACAATAAATTCTTTTTAAACAAACTAACAATGAAAAAAACTACTTTATTAAAAACGCTCCTCGTGGCAGCTGGGCTGCTGATAGAAAGCGCAAATGCCTGGGCAACGATTGATTTGCCCAGTGGTTATGAAATCACAAAAGCCTACATCGGTACATTATCTGCCGGAGTTGTAACACCTGAAGATTTTGAAGATTACTCTATCGGGGCTGAGTGGTCAATTGTTACGAACAAATCTGGTGATAATGTAAAGGCTACTTCAACACTGTCGATTACTTCTGTGGAAGAGGTGGAAAAGCCAGCTATTGGGACATCTGGAGGCTATCTAAATGCAGCGATTATCCCTACCTATGTATCTGGCAAAACTCTAACTGGCACCATTTCCAACCCTGGAAGAAATACTTCTACCTACACTCAACACAGATTCACTTATGATTTAGGTGAGACACTTACTGATGGTTATCTCGTGTTTAGTGCCGATTTATTTAATGCTGGCGATGAAAAAACAACTCCAGAAAGAATCTTCTTCTTAGATGCCTCTGGTAATGAAGTCCTTCAATTTTATTTTAAAAGCGGTAGCAATCAACAATTATTTCAAATTG
>CAMHDT010000011.1 GCA_946183985.1 uncultured Prevotella sp. | reverse complement strand
TTTTCGGGTGCAAAGGTACGAAATAATTCTTAATTCTTAATTCATAATTCATAATTTTTTGAGAAAAACTTGTGTAATTCAAAAGATTTGTGTAATTTTGCAGCCCGAAATGTGGCATAGTGCCATGCTTCTAAGATGAATAATAATAAAAACAAATAAAGAATAAAGCAATGAAAAGAACATTTCAGCCGCACAATCGCCGCCGCGTGAACAAGCATGGTTTCCGCGAGCGCATGGCCACCAAGAATGGCCGTCGCGTCCTGGCTTCACGCCGCGCTAAGGGCCGCAAGAAGTTGACCGTATCTGACGAGAACCACGGAAAGTAATCAGCCTTGTCTCGTCTGCTTGATGGCATAAACGGGATGTAGTGCAATGAGCACTGCATCCCGTTTATCGTATACAAAACTTATTGCCGTCAGTTTTTTATAAGCGGCTCGCTGCAAAAAACGATTTGAGACCGGGCTCAAAAACGTTCTACCGGCAGTAGAACACTGTTCTACACGGAGTAGAACGCTGTTCTACTGCCGGTAGAACAAATGTGAGATGGCAAAATAATCTTGGATTTTCCGTTTATTTTGTAACTTTTGCTTTATCGAAGTAACTTTTCCTTTGGAAATGCAAAGGAAAATGTGTTTTTCATTTGCATTTCTCTCACTTATTTTGTAACTTTGCCAGCAAAATATAGAGATGATTATTTATGAATGTAAATAAAAAGTGGAAATGGCTGAGTCAATGAAGGTTGCCGACATAGGAGTAAAAGTGGCTGAGAAGGCAGCGAAGAAGACTGCCAAGAAAGCATGGGGATGCATGACCTTCATGCTCAACCTGCTGGCTATGGTCATTGTGGTGGTGCTGCTGCTCGTGGGCGTCATCTGGTGGCTTGACGGCTATACACACCATGGCGAGGCCGTTGAAGTGCCCGACCTGCAGGGCGTGGATTATTCGCGTGCTATGAGAATGTTGGACGAGAAGGGACTGTTGCTGGTGGCAAATGATTCTACCTATATCAAAGAGATGGCGGCAGGTGCTATCGTGCTGCAGCAGCCAGTGCCGGGCTCCAAGGTCAAGGCGGGCCGTGTCATCTATGTGACCATCAACTCGCTCACGCTGCCCCGCGAGGTTATCCCCGACCTGATAGAGAACAGTAGTTACCGGGAAGCACAGGCAAAGTTGGCCGCTATTGGCTTCGAGATGTTGCCACCCATACTTGTCGACGGCGAGAAAGACTGGGTCCTGGGCATTAAGTGCGAAGGCCGCAATCTGGTGGCCGGCGACATGGTGGCACGTGGCTCGCAACTGTCGCTTGTCATTGGCAACGGACTTGTTGGCGATGAGGCGTCATTCGTCGAATGGGGTGATGCAGGCTCGGAGGCAGACCTTGAAACGGGTGGCGAAGACGAGACAGATACCTTTGTGGAAGTAGACGAGGCAGGCAATGAATGACTTTGACGATGAGGAACTGCTAATCGACGAGGAGGAGAACCTCGGAGCCGACAATGACGGGGGGCAACTCTACGAGCACCTTCGTCTGGAAGTGGATGCCGGTCAGGTGCCTTTGCGCATTGACAAGTACATGGCCGAGCATACCCAGCACTCATCGCGCAACCGCATACAGCAGGCTGCCGACGCCGGCTTCCTGTTCGTCTCTTCTGCCGACGACCGCCAGCAGGGTAGGGAAGCCCGCCCCGTGAAAAGCAACTATAAGGTGCGTGCCGGCGATGTTATCACCTTGATGCTCGACCGTCCCCACTTCGACACCACCATCGTGCCCGAGAATATTCCCCTTGATGTGCGCTATGAAGACGACCAGTTGATGGTCATCTATAAGCCTGCAGGCATGGTGGTGCATCCCGGATGCGGCAATTTCCACGGCACGCTCGTTCATGCCATTGCCTGGCATCTGCGCAACCTGTCTTCCTACGACCCCAACGACCCGCAGGTGGGACTGGTGCACCGCATTGACAAAGACACCAGCGGACTGCTGGTAGTGGCAAAGACACCAGAGGCCAAGTCTAATCTGGGCAAGCAGTTCTTCTGCCACGATACGCATCGCAGTTACAACGCCCTGGTGTGGGGCAACTTCGTGGAGGACGAGGGACGCATAGAGGGCAACATTGGGCGTGACCCCAAGGACCGGTTGCGCATGGCAGTCTTCCCCCCGGGCTCTGATACGGGCAAGCCTGCCGTCACACACTACCGCGTACTTGAGCGCTATGGTTATACCACGCTAGTAGAGTGCGTGCTTGAGACGGGGCGCACCCATCAGATACGTGCTCACATGAAGCATATCGGCCATCCGCTCTTTGGCGATGAGCGCTATGGCGGCGACCAGATATTGCGCGGCGAGCGCACGGCCAGTTACAAGGCCTACATACAAAACTGCCTGAAACTATGCCCGCGGCAGGCACTTCATGCCCGTACGCTGGGTTTCGTTCATCCCGTCACGGGCCAGCAGATGGACTTTACCAGCGACCTGCCCGACGACCTTCAGGCGGTGATAGAGAAATGGAGAAACAGACAGGGCTCGCTACAGGTCTTATAAGCCCCATGAGACTTATACGACCTACGAGTCTTATTCGACCTATATGACTTAAATAAAAGTAAAAGAAATAAATGAAACTGACTAAAAGAACTATTGCCATCGTATGTGGTGGCGACTCCTCTGAGCACGATGTGTCGTTGCGGTCGGCTCAGGGGCTCTATTCGTTCTTTGACAAAGAGCGTTACAATGTGTATGTGGTTGATGTGAAAGGTACCGACTGGCAGGTGGAACTGTCCGACGGCACCACCACACGCATCAACCTCAACGACTTCTCGTTTAAGGAAAACGGCAAGACATGCCATTTCGACTATGCCTACATCACCATTCACGGCACACCGGGTGAGAACGGTATCCTCCAAGGCTACTTCGACCTTATCCACATGCCGTATAGCACCAGTGGCGTGCTGGTTGAGGCCATGACCTTCAACAAGTTCGTGCTCAACAACTATCTGCGCGGCTATGGCGTGAAGGTGGCCGAGAGCGTGCTGGTGCGCCGCGGACAGGAGAAGCAAATCAGCAAGAAGGCTATCATCGATATTGTCGGGATGCCCTGTTTCGTGAAGCCTGCCAACGACGGCAGTTCCTTTGGTGTGTCGAAGGTGGTGAAGCCCGACCAGTTGGCTGCCGCCATGCGTAAGGCTATGATGGAGAGCGATGAGGTCATGGTTGAACAGTTTCTTGACGGTACTGAAATCAGCATCGGCTGCTATAAGACGAAAAACAAGTCGGTGGTGTTCCCTGCCACGGAAGTGGTCACACAGAACGAGTTCTTCGACTACGACGCCAAATATAACGGACAGGTGCAGGAGATTACGCCAGCCCGCATCCCCGAGGAGACAGCCAAGCGCGTGGCCGAGATTACCAGTCAGATCTACGACATTCTCCACTGCAACGGTATCATCCGCATTGACTACATCATCTCGAAAGACCAGCAGATTTCCATGCTCGAAATCAATACCACGCCTGGCATGACCCTCACCAGTTTCATTCCCCAGCAGGTGCGTGCCGCAGGATTGGAAATGAAGGATGTGCTGACCGATATTGTGGAAAATCAGTTTTAAGATATGGTAGAAGGAATAGAGCAGTTTAATGATATCAGGCCCTATGAGCCTGAGGAGATGAAGCAGGCGTTTAATGACCTATTGAACGACCGCCAGTTCAATCTTATCATGAAGGGCTTCGCGCCCTGGCTGCCCAAGTTCGTTCGCAACGGTCTGTTGCGGCTGGCTTTCGTGGGCGTTAAGTCGCCGCTTGACTTCCAACTGCGGTTCATGAAGCCCGTGGTGAAATATATCGTGTGGAAACATACCGACGGCTGCAACTTCGATGACACAAGCCTCCACTCCGCCGCCTCGGAATGTCGTTACACGTTTGTTTCCAACCACCGCGATATTGTACTTGACTCTGCTTTCCTCGATCTCATGCTCTATAAGAACGGCTATCCCACCACCGTGGAGATAGGCATTGGCGACAACCTGCTCATCTATCCGTGGATCAAGCGTCTGGTGCGTATGAACAAAGCCTTCACCGTGCGTCGCGGCCTCACACCCCACGAGATGATACAGAGCAGCATGCTCATGAGCCGCTACATCCATTTCGCCGTGACGCAGAAGAAGGAGAATATATGGATTGCTCAGCGCGAGGGACGCGCCAAGGACTCTGACGACCGCACGCAGGAGTCGGTGCTGAAGATGATGGCAATGGGAGGTGACCTGAAGGAGTTGAACATAGTGCCGCTGACCATCAGTTATGAGTTTGACCCTTGTGATTATCTGAAGGCCCAGGAGTTCCAGCAGAAGCGCGATAATCCTGCCTTCAAGAAAAGCAAACAGGACGACCTTGATAATATGAAGACCGGTATCTTCGGCTATAAAGGCCGTGTGACCTATCATTGCGGCACACCAGTGAATCAGTGGGTCGATGAACTGAAGCACTTGCCGCGCAACGAGTTCTTCGCAGCCGTGGCCCAGCGCATGGATCGTGAGATACATGCCGGCTATACACTCTATCCCTGTAACTACATTGCCCTCGACCTGCTGAACAACAATGCCGACCATGCCAGCCAGTACACGCACTCCGATCGTCAGCGCTTCGAGACCTATCTGTCGGGGCAGTTGGCCAAGATAAACATTCCCAACAAGGATGAGGCTTTCCTGCGCCAGAAGATGCTCAGCATGTATGCCAACCCCGCAATAAATAAGGGGAAAGTGCGCTCGGCCGAAGGACGCTTGCTACCGGAGGGACGCAAGAATAGTGAATAATCTCTGCAGCACAATGAAAAAAGTATTTCACCTGCTTCTCTGTATAATATTCAGTTCCCAACTCCTAACCCTTAACTTGTCTTGCACCCAGGATGCTTACGACAAGGGTGAGGGCAAATATTCGCAGATGACGGCCGAGATGGTCGATGCCTACACCGCATCAGACAAGCGCATCACTGCCTTCGTCACTGACGATGGTGTCCGCTATACCGTCGACAGTCCCTTCTCCGTGGGCTATATGTCGAAGCCCGACACCGTCTACCGCGCCGTATTCTTCTTCTCCAAGACAGAGAAAGGAGCCGATGTGAAAGGCTTGAACCGTGTAGGTGTGCCCGTTCCGCAGAAAATCGCAGAGATGAAAACCGACCCCGTGCGCATTGAGAGCATGTGGCTGAGCAAGACGAGACGCTATCTCAACCTGTCGCTCCAACTTATGGTGGGCGCCACCGACAGCAAGGATGCCGTCCATAAGATAGGCTGCCACATAGATACCCTCATGACCAACGCTGACGGTACCCACACCCTGCACCTCACCCTTTATCACAATCAGAACGGGATGCCCCAGCACTATACACAACGCAGTTATTTCAGCGTACCCATGCCAGCGGAAGCCGCCGACTCGGTGACGCTGACCGTCAATACCTACGACGGCGTTGAGACGCGTGCCTTCAAATTGAAGAATTGAGCGGCTTTAGTTTCTCGAGCATGTCGGCTGTCATGGCGGGCAGATTGTAGCGGGGTGCCCATCCCCATTCCTGTCGGGCGCACGAGTCATCCATCATGTCGGGCCACGAGTCGGCAATACGCTGCTTCAGCGGGTCAATATCATACACCATCTCGAAATCGGGAAGGTGTTTTTTTATGGCATGATAAATCATGTCGGGGTCGAAACTCATGGCCGCCACATTGAAGCCATTGTGATGCTTCAGCCCGTCGGGATTGGCTTCCATCAGGCAGATGGCAGCCCGTAGCGCATCAGGCATGTACATCATATCCATGCGGGTGCCCGCCTTGATGGGACAGGTGAAACGCTCGCCGCGCACCGCATAGTAGAAAATGTCTACGGCATAGTCGGTGGTGCCGCCGCCAGGAGGCGTCACGTAGGAGATGATGCCTGGGAAACGCACCGAACGCGTGTCTACACCATATTTATAATAATACCAGTCGGAAATAAGTTCCGTAGCCACCTTCGACACGCCGTAGATGGTTCTTGGCCGCTGGATGGTGTCTTGCGGCGTCATCTCATGCGGCGTCTCCAGTCCGAACGAGCCGATGCTGCTGGGCGTGAACACGGCGCAGTGCTGTTCGCGTGCCACCTCCAGAACATTCCACAGTCCGTCGATGCCTATCTGCCAGGCCAGTCGCGGCTTGTTCTCAGCCACCACCGACAGCAGTGCCGCCAAGTTATAGATTGTGTCAATCCGGTGTTCCCTCACAATGTCGGCAATGCCCTGTCCGTCGGTTACATCGGCCACGGCCATAGGACCGCTCTCAGCCAGTTCGCCCTTGGGCTCGCTGCCGTGGATATAGCCTGCCACAATGTTCTCGCAGCCGTAGCGGTGTCGCAGAGCCATGGTCAGTTCAGAACCAATCTGTCCTGTCGCCCCTATTACCAGTACCTTTTTCATATATTTTCAAAGATTTAAGATTTCTGTTGGCAAAGTTACGAAAAATTTTCCTATCTTTGCACTATGTAAACTAAAAATCTAAAGACTATGTACGGAAAAATGAAACAGCACCTCGCGCAGACGCTCAGTGAGATACGCGAGGCAGGACTCTACAAGGAAGAACGGCTGATTGAAAGCCCGCAGCGGGCAGCCATCCAAGTGGCAGGAAAAGAAGTGCTCAACTTCTGTGCCAACAACTATCTGGGGCTCTCTGACAACCCGCGGCTCATCGAGGCCTCGAAGCAGATGATGGACCGCCGTGGCTTCGGCATGTCGAGCGTGCGCTTCATCTGTGGCACTCAGGACATACACAAGCAACTGGAACAGGCCATCAGTGACTATTTCAAGACCGAAGACACCATCCTCTATGCCGCCTGCTTCGATGCCAACGGCGGTGTGTTCGAACCTCTCTTCACCGAAGATGACGCCATCATCAGCGATGCCCTGAACCATGCCTCTATCATCGACGGCGTGCGCCTGTGCAAGGCCAAGCGCTACCGCTATGCCAATGCTGACATGCAGGAACTGGAACGCTGTCTGCAGGAGGCACAGGCCCAGCGCTTCCGCATCATCGTCACCGACGGTGTTTTTTCCATGGATGGCAATGTGGCACCGGTGGATAAGATTTGCGACCTGGCGGAGAAATACGATGCCCTCGTCATGGTCGACGAGAGTCACTCGGCGGGTGTCGTCGGACAGACAGGCCATGGCGTGAGCGAGTTCTTCAATACCTACGGCCGCGTCGACATCTATACGGGCACTCTGGGAAAAGCCTTCGGCGGTGCCCTCGGTGGCTTCACCACTGGCAGGAAGGAAATAATCGACTTGCTGCGCCAACGCTCGCGCCCCTATCTGTTCTCCAACTCGCTGGCACCCGCCATCATAGGTGCCTCGCTCGAGGTGTTCCGCATGCTGAAGGAGAGCAACGACATTCACGACCGCCTGGTGGAGAACGTGACCTATTTCCGCGACCGTATGATGGCCGCAGGCTTCGACATCAAGCCCACACAGAGTGCCATCTGCGCCGTGATGCTCTATGATGCCAAACTCTCGCAGGTCTTTGCCTCGAAGATGCAGGATGAGGGCATCTATGTCACCGGCTTCTACTATCCCGTGGTGCCCAAGGACCAGGCCCGCATCCGCGTGCAGATCTCAGCAGGTCATAACCGTGCGCAACTCGACCAGTGCATTGCCGCCTTCATTAAGGTGGGCAAAGAACTGGGCGTGCTGAAGTGAAAGGGAAACAGTAAAAAGGTATAAAAAAGAAGAATGTTGGAAGCTAAAGGGCTTCCAACATTCTTTTAATGACTACCGAACAACTGATTTCGCGGTTGGCGGCTTCGGGGATGACGAGGCTGTTGGGCGACTCGATGACGTCGTCGGTGACGATGAGGTTGCGGCGGACGGGCAAACAGTGCATGAACTTGCCGTTATTGGTCCACGACATGTGCTCGGTGTCGACAGTCCAGGAGCGGTCTTCGCAGGTAATCTTGCCATAGTCGGCAGGATTGGTCACACCCGGGTTCGACCAGTTCTTGGCGTAGATGAAGTCGGCACCTTCGAAGGCTTTGCGCTGGTCGTACTCCACGCGGGCATTGCCGACAAACTGCGGGTCGAGTTCGTAGCCCTTGGGGTGGGTGATGACAAGGTCCACATCGGGTGCGGCGTTCATCCACTGGGCGAAACTGTTGGGTACGGCCTGCGGCAGGGCACGGCAATGGGGGGCCCAGGTGAGGACGACCTTCGGTCGTTTAGTGTTCTCTAACCCCCAAGATTCTTTGATGGTGATGAGGTCGGCAAAGGCCTGCAGCGGATGCACGGTGGCGGTCTCCATGGCGAAGACGGGACGGCCGCTGTAGCGGATGAACTGCTGCAGCACCGTTTCGGCATAGTCGTACTCGCGGTCGGTGAGTCCGGCGAAGGAGCGTACGCCGATGAGGTCGCAGTAGCAGCCCATGACGGGAATGGCCTCAAGCAGGTGTTCGCTCTTGTCGCCATCCATGATGACGCCACGCTCGGTCTCGAGTTTCCAGGCACCGGCATTGACGTCGAGCACGATGACATTCATGCCGAGGTTCATGGCGGCCTTCTGGGTGGAGAGGCGCGTGCGCAGGGAGTTATTGAAGAAGATCATCATGAGGGTCTTGTTCTTGCCCAGATGCTGATACTTGTAACGGTCGTTCTTGATCTCAAATGCTTCGGCCATCGCTTTTTCCAGCGGGCCGATGTCCTGTACGTTGATAAAACTCTTCATATCTTTAATTCTCAATTGTCAATTATCAATTATCAATTCTCAATTCTCAATTATCAATTCTCAATTCTCACAGTCTTACCCCTACCGAGGCGTTGACAAACCAGTCGTTCAGATAGCCGTTGGTGTTGTTGTGGTGATAGCGGATATTGTTGAACTGGCCGTAGGCATTGAAGAACATATTCCCAATGTTGTAGGTCAGCGACATACGGGCGTCAAAACCTAAACTGACACCGCTGTTGAATGTCATATCGCCCATGTGGGCTATTCGCACTTTTCCATAGAACCACTCATCCCATTCTTCGTTGGTGGTATTCGAGTCCCAGAAGATAGGGTCTTCCATCAGTTCCGGGACATTGGTCGCATAGCCGTAGGCCTTGAGTTTGTTGACAAAGGTCAGCATGGGCATGGCCATGACATTGACGAGCAGTCCGCGGGTAGGCACCCAGTTGTATGCATAGCCTACACCCGCACTGCCCTGCCACAGTTTTACCTTGCCCAGTCCCTCCATCAGGTATACCAGGTCGCCATTAAGGTTTGAGGCGTAGTCGATATGTGTATAGTTGTACATCAGTCCGGCCATCAGCGAACCTGCCGAACGCTTCTGGATAACTGACTGGTCGTAGGCAGCAGCGTAGGAGAACTTCTTGCCGTTGAACAGATAGTATCCGTCGGCGATGACCGTTTTCACACGGATGGGGTCTGTCAGATGGACGTCATTCCATGTTTCCAGTACTTCCTCAGAAACAAGGTTGCTGTTCAGGTTAATGTCGGGGTTGCTGTTCTCAAACGAGTGGAAACGCACGTTGATGCCGTACGCGCCTCCTGTGGCACCCAATGTGAGATAACTACCCTTGTCACCGCCAACGTTCACTGTGTAGCCAAGGCCATAGCCCCTGTAGCCTGCCCACAGACCAAGATACTGCGAAGGTGTGGTTTTCAAGTATGGCTTGGCGCTGTACTCCTGCCCAGCCATGCTGCCATGGGTCTTCATGCTCACGATGGTTTGGTTCACGTTGCTCTTAACAATAATCTGCCACGGGCGTTCTGGCTTGTCGATGTAGCGGCGGTCAAGCCCTTTTACTGACAGCGTGTCGATGAGTGACCCCATCTTCTTGAGCATGCCTAGTGGCGTTCCTGCATTTACTGGAACGGAAAGGCAAAGAAATGCTGCTGTCAGGTTAATAAGGCTGAATCTCCTCATCTCCTAACTTCTAATCTGGCCTTCGCCCTCGATGATCCATTTATAGGTGGTAATCTCCTCAAGGCCCATGGGACCACGGGGACCGAGTTTCTGGGTGGAGATGCCAATCTCGGCACCGAGACCGAACTGAGCACCGTCGGTGAACGAGGTGGGGGCGTTCCAGTAGACACAGGCGGCATCGACCATCTGCTGGAACTGGCGGGCGGTACGGCTGTCTTCTGTGATGATGGCTTCGCTGTGTCCGCTGCCATACTGGTCGATGTGGGCAATGGCTTCGCTAGTCGATGCCACGGTGCGGATGGCCATCTTATAGTCCATAAACTCGGTGCCGAAGGAGTCGGCGGTGGCATGCTCCAGATAGGGGTATTTGCCTTCAAGGGCGGCGTAGGCTTGGTCGTCGGCATAGATGATAACCTGTTTTTCGGCCAAGGGCTTTACCAGATGCTCCAGATCATTTAGACGTTCAGTGTGAACTATCAGACAGTCCAGTGCATTGCATACGGAGACGCGGCGGGTCTTGGCATTGGTGATGATGGCCTTGCCTTTTTCCAGGTCACCGTCCTTGTCGAAGTAGGTGTTCACCACGCCGGCACCAGTCTCGATGACGGGCACGCGGGCCGTGTCTCTGACAAAGTCGATGAGTTTCCTGCCGCCACGGGGTATGCACAGGTCAATATAGCCCACGGCATTCAGCATGTCGGCCGTAGCCTCATGGGTGGCAGGCAGAAGTGCCACCGCATCGGTTAATTGACAATTGACAATTGACAATTGATAATTGGCTTCCGCATCCTCTAATACTTCGTGTATAATGGCCACGGCGACACGGTTGCTTTCGTCGGCATCCTTGCCGCCTTTCAGCACGCAGGCATTACCGCTCTTGAAGCAAAGCGAGAAGACATCGAACGTGACATTAGGTCGTGCCTCATAGATGATGCCGATGACCCCAAAGGGCACTGACACACGATGGAGCCTAAGACCATTGGGTAAGGTTCTCTGATTGGTGATATGTCCCAGCGGCGTGGGCAGTCTGGCCACGTTGCGCATGTCGGCGGCAATGCCTTCCAGCCGGCTGTCGGTGAGTTTCAGCCGGTCGTAGAGCGGGTTGCTTGGCTCCATCTTGGCCAAGTCCTGTGCGTTGGCATTCAGGATTCTCTCCTTGTTGTCGATGATGGCATCGGCCACGGCCAGGAGCACTTCATTGCGCTGGTCGTCGGTGAGCAGAGCCAGTTGTTTGCTGGCTCTGCTCACCCGTTCGAATATCTCGGTTGTCTGCATGATGACTATTTAATGATTTTCTTTCCAGAGATGATGTAGGTGCCCTTGGGCAGTTGCTGTATGGCATCGGTCTTTATCAGTTTGCCGTCGATGCCATAGATGCCTGTGGGCTGTTGCTGTTTAGCAGTGCTGAGTTGGATGCCGGTGCCGCTTCCGTCCCAGATAAAATACTCTCTGCACAGTTCGTCCCAGGTGATGTTATAACCGTCGTAGGAACCGTAGTATAAAATAACCATGTGCTGCTTGTTGGGCGTAATGTTGTCGAAAGATACACTAACTTCTGCCGAACTGTTGGCGCCAATGGCCTGTGAGATCATTTTCTCTTCTTTGAAATACAAATAGTCATCAGGCACATCGGGTGCCGCAAATAAATAGGCCTTGAATCCAATTAAGTAGTTTTTCGACTCTGGATTGCTGATAGTGGTCTTGAGGGTAGAGGTGGCACCAAGAACCTTCTCTATGTCGCCGTTGCTAAGGGCATAGTCCATGATGGGCAGTTCATAAATCTCATATTCATGAATGCCTTCAAGGTACTCGTAGTCGTCTTGACCCAACAGTTTGGCCACTGTCACTTCGTAGGTGCCGGCGTCTTCAGGCGTGAAATAGAAAGGAATGACCCCGCTCTCGCCACTGCGCAGAATGACAGCCGACTGTGTGGCGTCTGCGTTGCTCCATTCTTTCTCTCCTTTCAGACGATAGAGCAATGCGACGGCCTGGTTGCACTCGTCGCCGTTGTTCTTGATGGTCACGTTCACTTTCTGCGATATAGTTGGCAGGTGGTTGCCGCCGTCCTCCCAGGCTGTTGGCTGAAGACTGATGACAGGATGTGCAATGACGGTGGCAGTGTTGTCGGAATTGACGGTTAATTCCCAATACATGTGGCTGGGCAGTGCGCTACGGTAGTCTGTCGAACCGTGAGGCGCACTGTAGAGCACTAAACGGTAGTTGCCTGCAGGAAGTCCGCCTATAACATCGTTGATGTCCATTTCGTGGTCAAAGATACCATAGCCGAATGGGAGTCCTTCAGACCCGAACCAAGTGCTGTAGACAGACTCGAGCGTTCCGTTTTCTTTGACAATGGCGATGCCGAAGTCAACAACCACAGTTTCCTCGTTGTCGTTGTAAATATCAAACTTCAGCGTTGTATTGTTGCTGTTGTGCACCGTGCCTGTGAGGTAGGGAGCATTACTCTGAGGCGCAACACCTGTGTTGGGCTGGATGCCTACGACGATGTCTTGCCCAATGGAGTAGCCGTCGCTGGTAGCACTGCCGCCTGAGCCGGAGCCGCCAGGTGCCAGCAGTGCCAGACTGTAGAAGCCGTCGCAATAGCCGCTCCATCCCCAGTTAATGTGGAAGAGACCGTCTTTTCCGTATCCGTCGCATACAAAGGCATGGCCGCCGCCCGTCGATGCGCCGCTATAGTACACGGGACGCTTCTGGGCCAGTTCGTTATAGATGAGCCCCTCCCATTCGTCAATGGTGTAGTTGTCGCGTGAGATATACTTGACTCCTTTGTCGTAGTCGAAGTATTGCTTCAGTGCTGTTGCCACATTGCCGGAATAGGCTCCGGAAAAGTCGGTTCCATAGCCCATATTTACGGCATAGCCGCAATACTTCATGAGCGTGGCCACGGCTGTGGCCTGTGCATCGGTGTAGTTGGCATCGTAGTCGTTGAGCATGTTGCTCCAGTCGAAGATGACGGACGACAGAGCATCGCGCTGCGTGCCATCGTCATCATAGCCTGGTATGGCGGTAGAAGCGTTTGTTGGATAGCGATGGTAGTTCATAATCTGTGCCATGGCTGTGGCCACGCATCCACTGAGACAGTTGCCCAGGCCGTCGTCGGGACACAAGTTGTTGAAGGGCGCGCTTTGGTCCCAGTGTGTGGTGACAAGCGGACTCACATCAGCACGCGGTGTGCGCAGAGGCTCAATCTTGACATTGGCTGGCAGTGATGCCAGTTTCTCCAGTTGACGGTCGCAGGTCTCAAGCCACCAGCGCAGGTTTTCGGGCAATGTCTGCTTACCAAAGTTCCCCTGTGTGGCATAGCCCAGGATGGGGGCCGTGTGGTCGTCATTGCTCACGAAGACAAAGCCATCGTTGTCGCTGATGTTAAAGATGTAGAGATTCTGTACAGGCGTGTTGGTGGCCTGGTCCAGTCTGCTTTTCCACTGCTTAGCCTTCATGGCACGTGCGCCATGGTTTGTGTTGGCCAGGAATTCGGCGGCTTTCTGCCGTGCTTCTTCTGGCGTTACGTTGCCTGCCATCATGACAATGGCCATGAGCAGGAGCATGTTCAGCGTAAATAGTCTTTTCATGTGCTTTTTAATTTAGGAGTGAATTCTGTATGGGGTGTCAGGTCTTTCTTCTCTATCAGGTCGACAAGAATATTCTCGCGCTCGCCGTTGGCAATGATGACACGAATGCCTGACTGCGCCACCTTTGTGGCGGTGGTGTATTTCGAGTGCATGCCGCCGCGGCCGAATGCGCTTTTCTCTGGCTGGATATAGTCCGACAGGTCGCGTCCCGGCGCCACCTTGCTGATGAGTTGTGCGTTGGGGTCGTCGGGATGGGTAGTGAAGATGCCGTCGATGTTGCTGAGCAGAATGAGTGCATCAGCCTTCATCATCTGTGCAATGAGGCCGCTGAGTTCGTCGTTGTCGGTAAACATGAGTTCGGTGACGCTCACGGTGTCGTTTTCGTTGACGATGGGCAGTACGCCGTTTTCCAGCATCACCGTCATACAGGCCTGCTGGTTGCGGAACTGCTCGCCAGGCTCGAAGTTCTCCTTCATGGTGAGCACCTGCCCTACATGGATGCCGAACTCACGGAAGAGGTCGTAGTAGAGCCCCACGAGTTTCACCTGCCCGATGGCGGAGAACAGTTGTCGCTGTTCCACCGAGTCGAGCATGTGGTCGACAGTGAGTTCCCGGCGCCCGCAGGCCACTGCTCCCGAAGATACTAGGATAACCTCGTAGCCGTTTTTCTTTAGCCACGCAATCTGGTCAACAAGGGCCGACATGCGTGTCACGTCGAGTTTGCCGTCGCTGCGTGTCAGCACGTTCGATCCTACCTTGATGACGATTCTCTTCTCCATTTCGTTAGTTGGTTTATATGAAAGAATAAATCAATTTTTTGGCAAAGATACGAATTTTATTTGTAATTTTGCACCAAAATTGGAAAAATGATATAAAAGCGTAATTTTTTTCTGAAATGTTGATTGTGATGATGACGCTGTTTGCCATCGTCGTAGTGGGATATGCGGCGGGCAGACTGGGATATATGGGTGGTACGTTTGACAAGCGACTGTCGAAACTGGTGATAGACATTACCTGTCCGGCACTTATCTTGTCGTCGGCTATGCAAGGCGAACTGCCCAACCGCGAGTTCATCTTGCCGCTGCTGGCAGTGAGCACGCTTACCTATATATTATTAGCGGCTGTGGCATGGCGACTGCCTCGACTGCTAACGCGCCGTCGTGCCGACGAGGGTGTGGTGGCCTTTGCACTTACATTTGGCAATGTGGGGTTCATGGGCTATCCTGTGGTGGCCAGTATTTTCGGCCACCAGGCGGTATTTTATGCGGCTGTGCTCAATGTGGTGAACACGTTTGCTGTTTTTACCATAGGCACCATGATGGTGACGGGCGGGCAGGGTGCCACACGTGAGAAGTTCAGTCGCAAGGTGCTCTATGGCACGCCCATGCTTGCGGCCTATGCTGCCATGCTCATCGTGGCTTTCGGAATAGACCATATCCCAGGCTGGGTGAGCCAGCCGCTGACCATGTTGGGCAACATCACCGTGCCTGCGGCACTTCTTATCATCGGCTCGTCAATGTCGCAACTGCCCCTGCGTGCCTTACTGGGCACCCCAACGGCCTATGCTGCGGCCTTGTTGCGTCTGGCATTTTTGCCGCTGGGCGTGCATTATCTGCTGCTGCTTGTTGGCTTTGACCCCTATGTGGTGAGCATCAACACGGTGGTCATAGCCATGCCCGTGGCCACATACGGCACCATTCTCTGCCTTAAATACGGTCGCGACACCACGCTCATGGCGCAGATGACCTTCATCACCACGCTGCTGTCCATGCTCACCATCCCTCTGTTGGTCACTTTTTTTCTCAAGTAACGCTCACTGCTGTGGGGCTACCGTCGACGGCTCATCGGCCATATACACCTTGGCATATTCCACATAGTGGGCAGCATTGTCGGTCTGTCCGGGTCGCGTGGGCTTGATATACTTGGCAGGCACGCCACCCCATATTTCGTGAGGCGGAATCTTGGTATTCTGTAGCACCAGTGCACCGGCAGCCACAATGGCGCCTTCGCCAATTTCGCAACCGTCGAGCAGGGTAGAGCCCATGCCGATGAGCGCCCCATCGTGTATGGTGCAGGCATGAACAGTCACGTTGTGGCCTATGGTCACATCACTGCCTATGTGGGTGGGGCCCGTCTCGTGGGTCACGTGGATGCACGATCCGTCTTGCACGTTGGTTCTGTCGCCGATGGTGATGGGAGCCACATCGCCCCTAACCACAGCATTGAACCACACCGAGCACTGATTGCCCATTGTCACTTCGCCCACTATCGTGGCGTTCTCGCTAAAGTAGCAGTCCTTTCCCCATTTGGGCGAAAGGCCCTTGTATTGTTTTATTAATGCCATAATCGCGTTGTTTTCGTGTGAAATGTTTTATGTGAAAAACCTGTTGCAAAGGTACGAATAAGTGAGTGAAGAACAAAACAAAAAAGGATTTTTGTTTTTTCTTCCGAGCGAAAGTATCTTCGGCGTATGCCATTGGATGTTAAACTTTCCTATTTTCAATCCTGTTAAGACGGAATATTAAAATAAATGCGTAACTTTGTGCTTATATAAACAAATAACTTAACTTTCCTAGGTTGAGCGAATGCAAAACTTGAATAAACGAACATGAAAGAAATGAAAAAGTTTTTTTTGTTGGGCTTGGCCTTTGTGTCGCTGCAGATGACAGCACAAGTTGCTGACGACGGACTTCCCGCCACATTGCCCCCCATGCCAGATGTTCCTGCGAAAGAACCTGTAGGCTCCGTGAAGATGGGCGACAGCAAGACCTTCGATGAGGTGCAGTTGGACCTGCCGCTGACTGATGGCCCGTTTCAGGCCAACTGGGCGTCGATAGAGGCTAACTATCCTGGCACACCGCAGTGGCTGCGTGATGCCAAGTTTGGCATCTGGGTGCATTTTGGCCCGCAGGCCGCAGGCGAGAGCGGCGACTGGTATGCCCGCAACCTGTATAAACAGGGACATAAGGCCTACGAGAATCACTTGAAACGCTACGGCCACCCCTCGGAGGTAGGATATAAGGATGTGCTTCGTACGTGGAATCCGACCAAACTCGATCCCGAATATCTGACGGCGCTTTATCAGAGGGCCGGCGCGAGATTCCTGATGATTCAGGGTGTTCACCACGACAACTATGACTTATGGAATTCGCGTTACCAGCCTTGGAACTCGATGAACATCGGACCGAAGCGCGACCTGCTGCGTGAGTGGGCCGATGCCTGCCATAAATATGGTATGCGTTATGGTGTGACCTTTCATCACGAATATACTTGGTGGTGGTGGCAGACTGCATTCTGCAGCGACAAGACGGGAGACAAGGCTGGCCTGCCTTACGACGGCAACCTGACACTAGAAGACGGCAAGGGCAAGTGGTGGGAAGGATATGATCCGCGTCTGCTCTACGGCATCGACCTGCGTGAGTACGAAAGTGTCGAGGAGAAAGCCTATACGGGCTGGTCGCCTCCTAATGCTGGCATCTTCAGCCGCCATCAGGACTATGCCAAGTGGTTCGCCACACAATGGGCACTGCGCATGATGGATGTGACGGCTCACTACGACCCCGATTTCATCTATACCGACGGCACGGTGCAGGGCCCCTTCACTGGCGATGGCACAGGCACGGGCTATAGGTGTAATGCCATGCAGGCGGTGATGGCCGATTTCTACAACCGTCAGTTGAAAAGCCGCGGCAAGGTCGACGCGTTCAGCATCGTGAAGTTCCGCAATCCAACCAATGGCACGGTGAACACCGCCGAGTTCAACTTCCCCGACACCATCAATGCCTCGCAGCCTTGGATTCGCGAGATGCCCGTGGGCGACTGGTTCTATGCCCCTGGCTTTACTTACGACTCGGGCATGATGGTTCGCTCTATCGTCGAGAGTGCCTCCCGCGATGGTAATGTGTGCATCAATATTAGTCTGCGGCCTGATGGCAGCATAGAGGATGGTGCCGTCCGTATGCTGGAGGGTGTGGGCGACTGGATGCGCATTAACGGCGAGGCCGTCTATGGCAGCAAGGCGTGGACAACGATTGGCGAGGGTGAAATGGTGAAGGGCAAACTGAAAACATTGCCTGGCGGTAAACTAGGACGAGGTCATGCCAACTTCAAGTTCGACGCACAGGATATACGCTTCACCGTGGGTAAGGATGGCAGCCTCTATGCTTTTTGTATGAACGTGCCTGAGGCAGGACAGACCGTTACCATCCACTCCGTTACGGAGAAACCCAAGCATGTGTCGCTCCTCGGTTATTCTGGAAAACTGAAATGGAAACATACCGCCGACGGGCTTGTGGTCACCTATCCCAAGAGTGGTGCCAATCTGGTTATATCGGCCGTGTTCAAGATAGAGCAAGCAAAGAAATAAGAATTTTGCAAACAGAAAGATAATGGAAAAGACAACTGTATTGATAGCAGGTGCAGGCCCTGCAGGTAGCACGTGCGGACTATTGTTGAGAAAGAAGAAAGTTGACTGTGTGCTGATAGACAGGGCTACGTTTCCCCGTGACAAGGTCTGTGGCGGTGGTCTGACGCCACGTTCCTATAAGTTACTGTCGCGGTTGTTGCCGCAGTTCCGCTACGACTACAATAGCGTGCACCGACTGAAACTTTGTATTGAAGGCGAGCAGGTGCTTGACTTTCAAATGGCGGAGGAGGTGCGTATTGTGAAACGCCGCCAGTTCGATGCCCAGTTGCTGGACGAATATCGGAAGAGTGGCGGCACTTTTGTCAATGAGGCTCTGACGGGCATTGAGGAGCATGGTCAGGAAATCATCGTCACACTGTCGTCGGGCCGGCAGATTGCCTGCAAGTATCTGGTGGGTGCCGATGGTGCCAACAGTCGTGTGAGGAAATACCTCAATCCCAATAGTAGTCATGGCATCCTTTGTATGGAGCAATACGGACCGAAAATGGCTGAAGTAGGCTGTGAGGATGCCATTGTAGGTAATCTTTCGCGCTTCTACCGTCAGGGCTATTACTACAGTTTCCCAAACGAGACCTTTGATGTGCAGGGCTTTGGCGACTATATGACCACGCCACAGGGCTTCCGTATGGTGTTGCGCCAGATGGGTTGTCCCGATCTGAAGGCTTTGGGGGCCTATATCCCGCAGAGCATTGACTATCCACTCCGCAATAATATTATCCTT
Source organism: uncultured Prevotella sp. (assembly GCA_946183985.1). GTDB lineage: Bacteria > Bacteroidota > Bacteroidia > Bacteroidales > Bacteroidaceae > Prevotella. The sequence continues at coordinate 13,306 of CAMHDT010000011.1, read as the reverse complement.
ATTGGTGATGCCGGAGGCTTTCCCAACCGCCTGACCTTCGAGGGCATCTACTATGCTTTCCTCACAGCCAGCAACGCCGTCAATGCCATCAGCAGCGGCGTGCCCTTCTCTTTGACGAATAAAAAGGTGTTTGACAATAAGAAAATGGAGGAGTATGCTTCACGCCTCTTCTATAGCGACGCTGGTCTTACGATTCTCCGTTTCTGCTGCAAAACCGTTCCTGGCGTCATTACCTGGGCATTCAATAAAGCAGCAAGGTAGATAGCGTCCCTGCGGGGCTAATGAAAAGTGAATAATCAGAAATAGAAAAATTGCTACCGCACACCTGTTTCCAGGACAGCGGTAGCAATTTTTCTATTTTAACTATTCTCTAGCGCGAAGCGCGTCTTAGAGGTTGGCATTGTCCTTGCACCAGTCTTCTACAGCAGGGATGATGCCGAGACCGATAATCTCGTCGCGCATCTTCTGCAGGTGCTCGTAAGAAGCCTGAAGGGATGCCATTTCTTCCTCAGTACCCTTTGGTTCGGTGTAGTGAACACCGTCTTTATCAATGACGGTAGGCATAGCCATCATCACGTTCTTGAAACCGAAGGCATTGACATAGCAACCGGCGGGCCAAGTGAAGGGTTCGCCACCCATGGCACCCTCAATCATCTTAACGGCCTGATAAGCGGGGCTCTGGAACGAAGAGCGGCCGCGCAACTTGATGATGTTGCTGCCACCCTGAGTGGTCATGCGTTTAATCTCTGCCCAACGCTCGGCCGACAGAGGCAACTCAGAGAGGGGCTTGCCGTCGATGAGGGCCTTGCTGGCAAACACGGCCATCTGCTCGCCGTGGCCACCATAGGTGTAAGCCTTAGTCACCTTGTCCTGCTGCACGCCGAACTCCAGTGCCAACTGCTGCTGCAGACGGGTAGAGTCGAGAGCGGCCAGAGAGGTGAGTTGGTTGGGCTTCAGACCAGAGTGAATGAGAGCGGTGAGAGCGGTCACATCAGCAGGGTTGAAGATCACTACTACATGCTTCACATCGGGACAGTATTTCTTGATGTTCTCACCAAATTCGGCAGCAATCTGACAGTTGCCCTTCAGCAGATCCTCGCGGGTCATACCCTCCTTGCGGGGAGCGCCGCCAGAAGAGATGATATACTTGGCACCCGTGAAAGCCTCTTTGGCATCAATGGTGTAGGAAAGATTTGCACCGGGGAATGCGCAGTGGCACATCTCGTCGTAAACGCCATGCACGCCAGGCTCGTAAATATCATACAAACAGATGTTGGGCGTCAGACCCAGCATCAACACACTCTGTACCATGTTAGAGCCAATCATACCGCCGGCGCCAACAATCACTAATTTCTCGTTAGTTAAAAAAGCCATAATATCAAGTGTAATTTAAGATTTAATTGTGGCGCAAAGTTACTAAAAAATACGGAATTTGCATTGCTCTTTTCGTATTTAATAATGTTAATTAATAAAAAGAACACCCCCTTTTTGTGTCGTTGTATTTCTGTGGCAGGTTATTTGCTAAGTGCGCTTGTCAAAACTTGAAGTAAAAAAATGGTGGAAAAGGTTGATGTTTGTGGAAAAATTACTACCTTTGTAAACGAAGAGTTGTCATTTCTCTTTCTGTAGTCGTAAATAACTCAAACAAGATAGCATATGGAGATAACATCAAAAGATACGATTGCCCATAGGCTGGAACGGCTCCGCGAGTGGATGCGATACGAGCGTATGGGGGCATTTATCTTCCTTACTGGCGACCCGCACCAGAGCGAATACACCGCCGACCACTGGAAAGGACGCCAGTGGGTGAGTGGCTTTGATGGCTCGGCAGGTACGGCGGTGGTCACGTCTACCAGTGCTGCCCTGTGGACTGACTCACGTTATTTCCTTGCTGCCGAGGAACAACTGCGCGGCACGGAGTTCCTACTCATGAGGCAGAAAGTGGAGGGCACGCCTACCATTGCCGAGTGGCTGGGCAACTATCTGCGGGAAAACAGCGGCTATACCGAGGTGGGCATCGATGGAACTATTTGCTCTGTCTCTATAGCCAGGAACTTGATTGCCGACCTGCGTAGCCACGGCGGTTTCACGCTACGTACTAACATAGATCCTCTTCAGCAATTATGGACAGACCGGCCGCCCATTCCCCTTGATAAGGTGTTCGTCTATCCCGAGTCGTTGGCAGGCGAGAGCACCTGCTCTAAAATAAAACGTATTCGGCAGGCTTTGCGCCGGCAGCATGCCGACGGCATGCTCATGGCTTCCCTCGACGATATAGCCTGGACGCTCAACCTGCGTGGCAGTGATATCCACTGCAATCCTGTCTTTATTTCCTATCTGCTCATCTCCACCACCAGTGTCACCTTGTTTATTAATAAGGAGAAACTATCCCTTGAGACAAAAGCCTATCTGGATGCCAACCATATTCGCGTGGATGACTACGAGCATGTGGAGCAGGGACTCTATGACTATTTTGAATACAATATTCTAATGGACCCTGAAGAGGTGAATGTTGACTTATTCACAGGCAAGTGGCGAAACGATCGTGGCAGTCGCAATGTGGAAGTGATTGAGGCACCGTCGCCTGTTCCGGCTATGAAGGCCATAAAGAATGCTACCGAAATTGAGGGCTTCCACCGTGCCATGGAGCGTGATGGCGTGGCCATGGTAAAATTTCTCCGGTGGCTGGATCAACCTAATAAGACCTATAGGACCTATGAGTCTCATGAGTCCTATGAAACAGAATTGTCCGTGAGCCGGCAATTGGAGATGCTGCGCTCCCAGCAGTCACTCTACCGCGGACCGTCGTTCGACACCATTGCGGCCTACGGTCCTCATGGTGCCATCGTTCACTATGAGCCGACTGACGAGAGCAATGCTCCCCTGCAGCCAGAAGGCTTGTTGTTGCTTGACAGCGGTGCTCAGTATGAAGACGGTACCACAGATATTACTCGCACTATTGCCATGGGACCGTTGACAGAAGAGATGCGGCGGGCCTATACCTTGGTGCTGAAAGGACATCTGCAACTGCAGAACCTGCATTTCCCCGATGGTGCCTGTGGCACCCAACTCGATGCTGTGGCCCGCATGGCCATGTGGCGTGAGGGCTATAACTACCTGCATGGTACCGGCCATGGCGTGGGCGCCTTCCTGAATGTGCACGAAGGTCCTCATCAGATTCGTATGGAATACCGTGGGGCTCTTTTGCACGCAGGCATGACAGTGACCGACGAACCGGGCATCTATCTGACAGGCCGCTTCGGTGTGCGTATAGAGAACACACTACTTGTAGTGCCTGCCGGCGAGACGGAGTGCGGGCGCTTCCTGCGCTTTGAACCGCTGACGCTTTGTCCCATTGATATGCGTCCTGTCGTTCCAGAGATGCTGACACCCGACGAGTGCCACTGGCTTGACACCTATCATCAAATGGTCTACGACCGTCTGTCGCCTTACCTTACACCAGAGGAAACGGTCTGGCTTAGGAAAGCCACCGCCCCTGTAAAAGATGCATTAAACAAGAAGAATTAAGAATATGTACGACAAAGAAAGAGGGCTTTATATAGCCCATTGCGAGAATGGTCCGCTGAGTATTGTGGGCAAGATGGCTAACCGCCACGGACTTATTGCCGGTGCCACGGGTACTGGAAAGACCGTCACCTTGCAGGTGATGGCCGAATCGTTTTGCCAGGCAGGTGTGCCCTGCTTCATGGCTGATATGAAAGGCGATCTGAGTGGTATTTCACAAGCAGGCAAGATGAGTGGCTTCATAGAGAAGCGAATGCCAGAGTTTGGTATTGAGAATCCTGTATTCCAGCCATGCCCCGTGCGTTTCTTCGATGTCTATGGTGAGCAGGGCCACCCCATGCGAGCCACCGTCAGTCAGATGGGACCGCAACTGCTGTCGCGCCTGCTCGGATTGAACGAGACTCAGGACGGCGTGCTCAACATTGTGTTCCGTGTGGCCGACGAGCGCGGCCTGCTTATCCTTGACTTGAAGGACTTACGTTCCATGCTTGACTATGTGTCGAAGAATGCCAAGCAGTATACGGCGCAGTATGGTAATGTGTCGTCGGCATCGGTGGGTGCCATCCAGCGTGCCCTGCTGCAACTGGAGGCACAGGGCGCCAACCAGTTCTTCGGCGAGCCTGCATTCGATATCAAAGATCTCCTTGCCACAGTCTCCGATGCGTCTGGCCGCAAAGGCATCATGAACGTACTGGCCGCCGATCGTCTGATGATGCAGCCCAAACTATACAGCACCTTCCTGCTATGGCTGCTCTCCGAACTCTACAGCACCCTGCCCGAGGTTGGCGATCAGCCTCTGCCAAAACTCGTGTTCTTCTTCGATGAGGCTCACATGTTGTTCGACGGTACCTCGAAGGCTCTGCTCGACAAGATTGAACAGGTGATACGCCTCATTCGCTCTAAGGGCGTGGGCATTTACTTTATTACGCAGAGTCCTACCGATATTCCTGAGAGCATCCTCGGACAGTTGGGCAACCGCGTGCAGCATGCCTTGCGAGCTTATACACCTAAGGATCAGAAAGCCGTGAAGACGGCGGCCGACACTTTCCGCCCCAATCCCGCATTCAAAACCGACGAGACCATCATGAACCTTGAGACGGGCGAGGCTCTTGTCTCACTGCTTGACGAGAAAGGTGCTCCTTCCATTGTTGAGCGTGCTAAGATCCTGTTCCCCTTGTCGCAGATAGGTGCCATCACCGATGGACAGCGTCTGGATATTATCAGACAGAGCACCATCTATGGCAAATACGATCAGCCAATAGACCGTGAGAGTGCCTATGAGCAACTGCAGAAAGAGAATGAAATTCAGAATGTGCCAAAGGCTTCGAATGATCCAGAGCCTCAGGAGAAAACAGAAAAGAAGAAAAAACCGGGTGTTATAAGCAAGGTGTGGAAGGCGGTGCTCACCGCCGTTACCTCTACCTTTGCTGCCCTCCTGGGCACCTGGGTGAGCGACAAGGTGAGCGGTAAGAAGACCAAGAGCCGCAAGTCGGCCAAGGAACGCGTGGTGAAGAATGCCACTAGTGCAGCCACCCGTACCATCACCAAGGAATTGACGCGTGACATCTTGGGTAATCTCTCTAAATAAGTTTGTTGCGCTTTTTAACGATTACTTAACTGGGTCTACAGGCAGTAGACCGACGGTCTACTTGGGGTAGACCCATGGTCTACTGCCTGTAGACCCAGTTTTTTGTGGTGCCAGTTGGAGACTCTGCAGTTACTTATATTTCCTCTAAGGCGTAGTATTGGTAATCGCGTACAATGCGGTGCAGGAAATCGGTATCGGTGGACTCCTGTCGCTTGATACCAAGTTTCTGCTGCACTTTCTCAGACAGTTTGGCTACGCGTGGCAAAAAGTCCTTGCGGGGGGTGCCTATGGTGCGCCCGATAATCTCAATCTGTTCGAGTGACAAATCGGCGGCCTGCGGATAGCGTGGCGTGTAGTTCTTCATCAGGAAGTCGTACTCGTCGATATTTACTTGAATCTTACGATAGTTGTTCAGTTTAATGACCACCGTACCGGCGGCCATGTCGCCCAGCCGCTGTTTGTTTTTCGTCACCATGATGAAGAGAAGGCCCAGAAAACTCATGGTAGGTCCGTCGACGATGAAGAGCAACCAACGCATGACATAGGCACCGAGGGTGGGCGTGGATCCGTCTATCTTTACCACCTTGGTGCGCATGGCCATCTTGCCCAGTGTCTGTCCTTCGTTGAAAATCTCCATGGTCAGCGTGTAGAATGTGAGTGGCAGGAAAAGAAAGAGAAACACAAAGATAAAGTCGGCATCGGTCTCTACCAGCACCCATGTGGCTGCGGCCAGATAGGCTAGCAATACCAGCCAGTCTATAAGTTGTGCGAAAATACGGTCGCCGATGCTGGCTGTAGCCTGACGAATTCGCACATATTGCCCTGTAACGATACTCGATTCTTCCATATCCGAATGATGCGTTGATGCTTGAAAACAGTGCAAAGGTACGAAAAATCGATTAAGCGAGGGCAGAAGCAATGAATTATTTTTGCCAATTGTGAGAAATTTATTCAGTAAGTGAGCATAAATCCAAAGAGTTTTGACTTTCATTTTCATTATTATTTGTATCTTTGCACTCAAATTGTAAAAGACAATGGCAATAGGACAAGCAATATTCAGGCGCTCGGAACTATTGGTCGGAAATGAGACAATGGAGCGCATAGCCCAGAAACGGGTGATTATCTTTGGTGTTGGTGGTGTTGGCTCATGGTGTGCCGAGAGTTTGGTGCGAAGCGGCATCCGTCTGTTGACTATTGTGGACAGCGACCGTGTGTGTATCACCAATATCAACCGCCAGTTAATGGCAACAACCAAGACTATTGGCCAAGTGAAGGTAGAGGCTCTCAAGGAGCATCTGCTCACCATTAACCCAGATGCTGAGATAACTGCGTTGCAGAAGATTTTTACGCAGGAAACAGCGGAAGAGTTTGCCCTTGATAACTATGACTATATCATCGATGCTATTGACTCGCTGAAGGACAAGGCTCTTCTCATCCTGATGGCCTGTCGTACGAAGGCAAAGTTTTATTCGTCGATGGGCGCAGCGTTGAAGATGGACCCTACGCGCATTCGCGTGACGGAGTTTTGGAAGGTGCAAGGCGATCCCTTGGCGCGTGCGCTGCGAAAGAAATTCAAGTCGCAGCAGCAGTTTCCCAAGCGTAAGTTTCAGTGCGTCTATAGCGACGAGTTGCTCACTAATCGTGGCCATAATGCCTCATGTGGCACGGAATATTGTGTGTGTCCAAAGGCGCAGGCAGGCCCCGGAGACCCTTCGCTGCTGAACCATGAGTGGTGCTCGTCTAAGGCCCAGATAAACGGCACGATGGTTCACATCACTGCTATTTTCGGCCTCATGCTGGGTGGGCTCGTACTGTCAGACATCGACAGTTGAATTGTAACGAAGAATGAACGAAAAAGTTCTCAAAAGTTTTGTAGTCTCGCATATTCTCTGTACATTTGTGGCCGTAAAATATACACTTTTATTGAAGGAATGAAGGAAGTAACATTCATCAGGCGGAACATTGAGAAATGGCGCGGCTATGAGACGGTGGCCGCGCAACCGCGTGAATCGACCCCTGACATGCTGGCCGACGCCTATATCGATGTGACTTCCGACTTGGCTTTCTCACAGACTCATTACCCGCGTTCGCGCATCACTCTCTATCTCAACAATCTGGCATCGGCCATTCACAACCAGATTTATCGCAACAAGCGTGAACGCTGGACACGTGTATTCACTTTCTGGACCAACGAGGTGCCGCATACTATGTGGAATGCTCGTCGCGAACTGCGCCTGTCGTTTATCATCATGTTGATAAGTGCATTGGTGGGGGCGGTGTCGCAACTCATCGACCCCGATTTTGCGCGGCTCATCCTTGGCAACGCCTATGTTGAGATGACGCTTGAGAATATTGCCAATGGTGAGCCGATGGCCGTTTACGATGGTAGTCCTGAGGGGCCTATGTTTATTAGCATCACCGTCAACAATATCTATGTGTCGTTCATGGCATTTGTCACGGGTGTGTTCACCAGTTTCGGCACAGGTTTCATCCTGTTTCGCAACGGGATAATGCTGGGCGCTTTCCAGACTTTCTTTGCACAGAACGGCGTGCTGGGACAGTCGGTACTGGCCATCTGGCTGCATGGCACTATAGAGATTTCTGCCATCGTCGTGGCAGGTGCGGCAGGACTGGCCATGGGCAATGCGTGGCTATTCCCCGGCACTTACAAGCGCCTCTATTCCTTCCGCCGTGGGGCACGCCGCGGCCTGCGCATCGTGATAGGCACCGTACCCCTGTTTTGCATGGCTGGCTTCATTGAGAGTTTCGCCACCCGCCACACCGAATGGCCCAATGTCGTGCGCCTGGGTATCATTGCCCTTTCCGCAGCCTTCATTGCTTATTATTATATTGTATTACCATATATAAAATATCATGGAACAAGAGAAACCGAAGATTGAACTCTATCGCACTCGCGAGTTTACAGAAAAACTGTCGGACACATTTGCCTTCTTGCGCGAGAACTGGCGCATGTTGCTCAAATACTTTACATACTCCATGCTGCCAGCATCGCTGGTGCTGGCCTTCTTCATGAGCCATTTTTGGACGGGATATATGTCTATCATCCTGGCCGCGGAGGGTGCTGTTAATATGGACGATTCGCACATCATCAGTTTTTTCCTGAATGCGGGAATGACCATTATCGTTGGCGTGCTGGCCTATGCTGTATTGCTGGCAGTGGTCTTTGCGTTGTTTCGTCTCTATCGGGTACGTCCCAACCGTCTGTGCGACCTTAGTGCCGATGAGTTCAATGCAGAGTTTAAGTTTTGTATGAAGCGCTCACTGATAATGCTGCTCTTTATGGCAGCACTGGCAGTAGTGATTGGTTTAGTGCTCATATTAGTAGTGGGCGTGCTGAGCATTGTTAACTTTACACTGGGTATCATAGCCCTGTTGCTGTTCTATGCACTTATCATCGTTGTGGCCATGCCCCTGTCGCTCATGCCGCCCATCTATTTCATGGAAGACGAGACCGGTGTTTTCGCGGCTTTCAAAAAGACACTGCGATTGGGCTTTGCCACTTGGGGCGGCATCTTCCTTGTCACTTTTATCATAGGGCTCCTCACTGGTGTTATTCAGTCGTTTACCATGGTGCCATGGTATATCCTTTTCTTGATAAAAACGATATTTACCGTTACGGGCGACCTCGAGGGCTCGTTTGTCAATTCGATTTTCTATACTTTCATGGAATATCTGTCGTGTGTGCTTCAGTGCTTGGGTTATATGGTGTCTGCCGTCATTACCCTCGTGGCTGTCACCGTTCAGTATGGCCATGCCAGCGATAAGATTGACGGGGTAGGGGTGGCCCAGAATATAGAGCATTTCGACGAATTTGATAATTTCTAACGCATTATTCATCACTTTTCGTAATGAATCCAGACTCTCTGCAGATTGATAGTGCACAGATTGCCTTGTGGCAGTCCGACGGCCGATACGACTACGACCGCGAGATTGTGGGTGGCAGTCAGAATCTGCTGGAGTGGATTTCGGAAATCGTCAGCGAAAGGCTCGGTAAAGTTTTCAATACCGCGCTTGACAATGATGTGGTCTATTATTCGTTGATGGGGTTGGGATTTCTGCTGGCACTGTTTCTGGCATGGCTGTTATGGCGCAGCAGGTTCAGACTTTTCATGAAGACGGAAAAGAAAGATGATGCGTTGGATTATGAGGTAACCGAGGATTCTATCTATGGGGTGGACTTTGACGCAGAGTTAAGCGAGGCGTATTGCCATCAGAATTACCGGCAGGTCGTCAGGCTACTCTATTTGCAGACCCTGCTGTGGCTACAGGAAAGTGGGATGATAGACTGGCAGCCGTCGAAGACTCCTGCACAGTATATGCGCCATGTGAACAAAACTGCGTTCAGCACCATGACCAGTCTGTTCGTGATGGTGAGGTATGGAAACTATGAGGCTGATGCGCCGCTGTGCCAACAGATGCGTCAGTTACAGGAGACGTTAATGCAGGAAGGAGGTGAGCCTCATGAATAGTAAGGTAAAGTTCGCGTTGGTCATCGCACTTATGCTGGCAGTGGTAATAGCCATTGAATACAGGATGCCGCGGCGCTTCGAATGGATACCTACCTTTGCTCATGGCGACGGACAACCGTTCGGGTGCATGGTGTTCGATAGCATTCTTTCGCAGTCGATGCCCAAAGGCTATGTGGTGGTGAAGAAAACCTTGTATCAACTTGAGCGCGACGGTGTGCTCAATGAACCGCATGGCATTGTGGTGCTCTCCAACGAGTCTATCTTACCTGTTGATATGAGCAAGATGATGACGCTGGCCGAAGAGGGTCATGTGGTACTGTTGGCCAATTGTGACAATCTCTACCAATGGGAAGATACGCTAGGCATCAATGTGTCGTGGAATAATTACTTTGACATTCATAAACTGGTGGGCAAGGCTCCAGAGAAGCGCCCAGTAAAATGGGTGGCCGATGGCAATGTAGTGTGCAGAGTCTACGACCAGATGGTGAACTGTTGCATGACGGTGGCCGACAGCGTGCCGCACCGGGTGCTGGCCACTTATAAGAATGTTGAAACGGTGTGGGGCGAAGAGGTGGAACCGGAATGGTCGGCTATTGCCGTGTCGTTCCCTCGAGGCAAAGGCGAACTTATCATCGTTTCGGCTCCGCTACTCCTAACTAATTATGCCATGCTGAACCATGATGGCGGGGCGAAACTCATTGAAGGCCTCATGGGCTGCATGAGCCACTTGCCGGTAATCCGGACGGAGGGCTATATGCGGGCAACGGCATTTGCTGAGGAGTCGCCGTTCTACGTATTTCTGAAACAGCCGCCGCTCAGATGGGCCCTCTATCTCACCATCATCACTGTCGTGCTCTTCTGTATCTTTACAGCCCGTCGTCGGCAACGCCCTGTCCCTGTTGTCCCGCCGAGGAAAAATGGCAACCTGGAGTTTGTACGGCTTATTGGAACACTCTATTGGCAAGAGAAGGACCATGCTGGACTGCTGGCGAAGAAATGGATATATACAACCGAAGAAATAAGACGGCAGACAGGACTTGATGTCGCATCGGATGGGACAACTTCTGATATGGAGCCGATTACTCAGTTGGCATACCTTATTGGACGTGAACCGCAAGAGTTGGTGTTCGTTATAAGGCAGGTGAAAGAGGCGGCAAACCGCAGCCATGTCATGACGGAGCCAGAGTTGAAGACTCTTGTGGCTGAACTCGATAAAATCATAGCATCGCTATAATCACAAAAAACTATATAACCCTAAGAATATGGAAGAACAAAGAACAGACCTGACTCAGTTTACTGAACGGATAGACTTGCTGCGGCATCAGATTGCGCAGGTCATTGTAGGACAGGATGAGAATATTGACCTGCTGCTCACGGCTGTACTGGCCAATGGCCATGTGCTTCTTGAGGGCGTCCCGGGGGTGGCTAAGACATTACTGGCACGGCTGCTGACTAAACTCATCGATGCTAAGTTCAGCCGTGTGCAGTTCACACCAGACTTGATGCCCTCGGATGTCCTGGGCACGAACGTGTTCAACATGAAGACCAGCGATTTCGATTTCCATGCCGGACCGGTGTTTGCCGATGTGGTTCTGGTGGATGAGATTAACCGTGCACCGGCTAAGACGCAGGCGGCCTTGTTTGAGGTCATGGAAGAACGTCAGGTCACCATTGACGGCGTAACGCATTCTTTGGGACAGTTCTATACCATCATTGCTACGCAGAATCCTGTGGAGCAGGAGGGCACGTACAAATTGCCGGAGGCTCAGACAGATAGGTTTATGATGAAGATAACCATGGGTTATCCTTCGATTGACGAGGAGGTGCAAATCTTGCAGCGCCATCATGCTAACCAGCACTTGACAACTCTTGACAATGTTAAGCCTGTTGTCAGCAAGGCTCAGTTGATGGAGTTGAGGCGGAGGCTAGATGATGTGTTTGTCGACCAAGCTCTGTTGCAGTATATGGCGGGCATCGTACAGCAGACCCGTCAGAGTAAGGCAGTGTTTCTGGGGGCATCGCCACGTGCGTCGGTGGCCTTGATGCAGGCCTCGAAGGCTTATGCCTTGTTGCAGGGACGTGATTTCGTGACACCCGACGATGTGGCGCATGTCGCACCCTGTGTCTTGCAGCACCGTATCATCCTCACGGCAGAGGCAGAGATGGAGGGTATCACGCCGCAGAAGGCTGTCAAAAGACTTATAGAAAAGGTAGAAGTGCCAAAGTAATTTTCATCATAATGTATCTGCAGCGCCGTTTCTATTATCTCATGGCCGTCGTCATCGCTTGTATGGCGTCAGGCTATGCGGTTGCACCAATGTTCTTGGTGGGACGAGTGCTGCTGTTGCTGTTGCTGCTGGCGGTGGTCGCCGATGTAGTGATGCTTTGGCATCGGCGTGGGTTGAGTGTCACCCGACAGATGAGCGTGCGCTTCTCCAATGGTGATGATAACCCGGTGAGCATTAGGTTGGAAAGCAACTATGAATTCCCGTTGACCATAGAGGTCCTCGACGAGATTCCATTTGTATTCCAGCGGCGGGATCTTTGTTTCAAGGTTTCCATTAGAAAAAGGGGAGAGGCCACCGTCAACTATTGCTTGCGACCTACGGAGCGTGGGATCTATGGCTTTGGACTGGTGCGCGTCTTTGTGTCTACGCCTTTGCGGCTGGTACAGCGTAGATATTCTTGCGGAAAACCTCAGGATGTAAAGGTCTATCCGTCTTATCTCATGCTTCGCCAGTATGAACTGCTTGCCATGAGTAATAACCTCAAGGAGATAGGTATCAAGCGTATCCGTCGTATAGGGCATAATACCGACTTTGAACAGATAAAAGACTATATTGTGGGCGATGACTATCGTACTATTAACTGGCGGGCGACGGCACGGCGTCATCAGTTGATGGTGAATGTCTATCAGGAGGAACGTTCACAACAGGTGTTCTCCGTTATTGATAAAGGACGTATGATGCAGCAGACTTTCCATGGGATGACGCTGCTTGACTATGCCATCAATGCGTCACTTGTCCTCTCCTATGTGGCCATTAATAGGCAGGACAAGGCGGGACTTGTTTCTTTCAGCAATAAGTTCGAGACCTTCGTGCCGGCATCGCGACAGCCAGGACAGATGCAGACGATACAGGAGGCACTCTATGCAGAGCAGACGCAGTTTGATGAAACTGATTTTTCGGCATTGTTGGCTGGACTCGCTATGCACTCTACCCGGCGGTCGCTACTCATTCTCTATACTTCTTTCACTTCCATGCCTGCATTGCGTCGACAGTTGTCGTTTCTTCGCCAACTGGCCATGCGCCACCGCTTGTTAGTAGTGTTCTTCGAGGATGAGGAACTGAAAGAATTTATAATGCAGAAATCTTCGAACTCTACCGAACATCTCTATCAGCGGATTATTGCAGAGAAATTTGCCTATGAGCAACGCCTCATTGTACGTACACTCCGACAATATGGCATTCAGTCGCTGCTTACTACACCAAAAAATCTTTCTGTGGATGTCATCAACAAGTATTTGGAAATAAAATCTCGTTGATTTACTCGTGCGCGCATAATTATTAATAAGGTATAGGGATTTCTTCTGTTTGACTTATATCAAGAGAGTGAAAAAATAATGCAATGGTGGTGAAAAAAGTTTGGAAAAGTTTTGTTGTTTCTGAAAAAAGTCGTACCTTTGCACCCGCTTTCGGAGAGG
>CAMHDT010000010.1 GCA_946183985.1 uncultured Prevotella sp. | reverse complement strand
GTGTGGAAGTGGAGTAGGGGTTTCTGTAATTGCTGCAGACCCTTGATCCACATCTTGGCGGGCGAGAAGGTGTGCATCCAGGTGATGATACCCACGCACTTCTCGTCGTTGTTGGCGGCGAGCATGATGGCTTCAATCTCCTTGCTGGAGTTTGCCGTGCCTTTATAAACAATCTTCACGGGGATGTTGCCGCTCTTGTTCAGACCATCGACCATCTCCTTTGAGTGACTATCAACGGCCACGACTGCGTCGCCTCCATAAAGGAGTTGTGCACCGGTCACCCACCAAATCTCAAAATTTTCAAACATAGTTTTAAAATTTTAATTGATAATTGATAATTGATAATGGATAATTGGCTCCGCTTACCAATGCTCGCTTATCTTAATGTCTAATGATATTTACTTATTACTCTTTTCTTTAGTGGTTTTGATAATGGAGACTAATAATTTTGTTAAACTACGACAATCGGAAACAATGCTTTTGTACTCATCTTCATTTAAATACTCCGTTTTATGAAGGAGTCTTAGCCAATAGTCAGATTCATAGGATTCCTTAAGTGAAATGCTCATCTTTGATAAGAAGTCCATTGGGCTTTGAGCCTGTTGCGCTTCGCAAACGTTTGCTCCTATACTGGTACCTGAGCGAAGGAGTTGCTTGGACATGACAAACTCTTGTTTGGCTGTTGTCAGATACTTATATAGATTGACTATTCGTACAGCAAAGTCAAAACTTTTTTCCTCTACGACATTGTTGTCCTTCATTAGGCGTAGCAATAATTATCCATTATCCATTATCAATTGTCCATTAATGGTCAGCGTTTGCGCTGGCCGTAGTAGGCGTTAGGACCATGCTTGCGCATATAGTGCTTCTCGATGAGGAGCGGGTTCATCGTCAGGTTGGGGTTGACGCTGAAAGCCACGAAGGCCATCTTGGCGCACTGCTCCATCACCTTGGCGTTATATACGGCGTTGTCGGGCGAGGTGCCCCACGAGAACGGACCATGGTTCTTGACCAGCACGGCGGGCGTGTGGTCGGGGTTGATCTTGCGGATGTTCAGGATCTCGTCGACGATGACATTGCCCGTCTCCAGTTCATACTGTCCCTTCACCTCTGCCTCGGTCATGTCGCGTGTGCATGGGATGGCCTGATAGAAGTAGTCGGCATGAGTGGTGCCGATGTTGGGAATGTCCTTGCCTGCCTGTGCGAATGCGGTGGCATAGGTAGAGTGGGTGTGAACCACGCCCTGGATGTTGGGGAAGGCCTTATATAAAACAAGGTGTGTGGGGGTGTCGCTTGAAGGGTTGAGGTCGCCTTCGACGACCTTACCGCTTTCGAGGTCCACCACGACCATGTCCTCTACTTTCATCTCGTCGTAGGAGACACCGCTGGGCTTGATGACGACGAGGCCTTTCTCACGGTCAATACCCGAAACGTTGCCCCAGGTAAAGATGACCAGTCCCTGCTTCACAAGGTCCAGATTGGCCTTGAATACTTTCTGTTTGAGTTCTTCTAGCATATTAATAATTCACAATTAATAATTCACAATTAATAATTCACAATTAATAATTCACAATTAGGCTTACAACTTAAAGTTTGTATCTTCAGTGTATGCTTTATTGTTGAAGCGGTAGAGGGCAGCGCCACGCTTTGACGACTTCTTGTCGATGAGGCTGGTCTTCTCTATGAAGTCCATCTCTTTGATGCGCTTGCGGAAGTTGCGCTTGTCAACCTCTTCGCCGATGACGGCCTCATAGAGTCGCTGCAGTTGCGTGAGGGTGAACAGTTGCGGCAACAGACGGAAACTGATGGGAGCCGTCTTGATTTTCTGGCGCATGATGTTCAGAGCCTGCTCCACCATGAGATTATGGTCGGAATAGAGCGTGGGTATCTCTTTGATGTCTACCCATTCCACTTCGTGCTTCTTACGCAGTTTCTCATCGTAGTCTTTCACATTGATGAGCGCATAGTAGGCAATAGAGATGACACGTTCGCCCGGGTCGCGGTCTACGCTGCCAAAGGCCCCCACCTGTCGCATATACAGGTTGTTAAGGCCTGTCAGGTTCTTGAGCGTTCGCTTGGCGGCGTCGTCAATACTCTCGTCGGCAGCGACGAAGCCTCCATAGAGGCTCCATTCGCCGCGTCCGGGGTCCATCTGGCGTCGGCCGATGAGCACCTTCAGTTTCTGCTCATCGAAACCGAAGATGATGACATCGACCGACACCCAGACTTTAGAATGTTCTTTATAGTAAGTCATTTCACTTGTTATGCATTATGCATTGGCTTACCAGAAATAGATATAGAAGGCAACGGTGAAGCCCAGGATGATAATGGTGTGGAAGATATCCCACTTGTTCCATGAGGCACGGGTGGCTGCACGCTGCTCCGGCGTAGAGGTACCGAACACCAGACCCTGGATCTTCTTCTCGTCGGGAGCCTCGGTGATGAGTGACACCACGATGACAACGAGGCAGCAAACAATGAGCATGGCACCGCAGAAGAACAGCCAGTTGAAGTCGTAGAACACGGTCTTGAACCAGTTGTCGGCTGCATCGGGTGTGTTGCTGTAGTATACCTTGGCACCCAGACGGGTCAGACCGATGATGATACCTGACAGCAGACCCCACATACCGCCCTTGGCCGATGCGCGCTTCCAGCAGATACCCAACAGGAAGGTGGCGGCGATGCCAGGAGCCAGCACTGACTGTACATCCTGCAGGTAGTTGTAGAGCACGTTACCTACCGAACGCATGATGGGGATCCACAGGATACCCAGGATTACGATAACCACGGTTGCAATCTGACCGATGCGAACGAGCTGCTTCTCAGGAGTCTCTGGACGCAGACGCTTCCAGAAGTCGATAGTGAACAGCATAGCTGAAGAGTTGAACAGAGATGCCAGTGATGACATCAGGGCTGCCAGGATACCGCAGACCACCAGACCCTTCACACCAGCAGGCAGCAACTTGGCCACGAGGGTGGGGAAGGCAGCGTCGGGGGTAGAGAGCACGAACACCTCGCCGTTGGGCAGGGTTATACCCTTGGTGCTCATGGCGAATGCAATCATACCGGGGATGAGGAACAGGAACACGGGCAGCAGCTTCAGATAAGCACCGAAGATGGTACCACGGCGAGCCTCTTTCTCGTTCTTACCAGAGAGTACACGCTGAACGATGTACTGGTCGGTACACCAATACCAGAAACCGATAACGGCAGAACCGATGAGGGCACCCAGCCAGGGATAGTTGGGGTCGCGGTTGTCGCGGATGAGTGAGGTCATCTTGTCGCCATACTCGTTGGCATCAACAGCACCACAGATAGACATCATCTGATCCCATCCGCCCAGAGCCTTGAAGCCCAGCACGAGGATGATGAGTGAACCGAGGAGCAGGATAGGAGTCTGGAGCACTGAGGTGTAGAGCACGCTCTTCATACCACCGAAGATGGTGTAGAGGGCAGTGATGAGCACCAGGCCGATAGCAGCAATCCAGAAGAAGTCGATGCCCCACAGTTCCTCAATGCCGAATACCTGCTGGAACACCAGACCGCCGGCATAAACCGTTACGGCCACCTTGGTGAGCACGTAGGAGATGAGTGAGATAACCGAGAGGATGGTGCGGCTCTCCTTGTTGAAGCGGCGCTCCAGGAACTCCGGCATGGTGTAAACCATCGAACGGGTGTAGAAGGGAACGAACACCCAGCCCAGAATCAGGATCATCCATCCCTGAATCTCCCAGTGGGCCATAGCCATACCTGACGATGCACCGGCACCAGCCAGTCCGATGAGGTGCTCGGAACCAATGTTTGAGGCGAAGATCGATGCACCGATGGCAATCCATGTTGCATCCTTACCACCCAAGAAATAGTCTGCTGAGTTGTTGTTTTTCTTACTAACAACCCACAGTACAATGCCAATGAGCGCAATTGCAAATACGCCAATGACAATCCAGTCTAATAATGCCATAATTGATTGTTTTGTTTTTTATAAAGTTATTGTTTTTTGTTTCTGTTTCTCCACATGGCAGTCATGTCCTCCAGCGTCTTGCCCTTGGTCTCAGGAACGAGTTTCCATACGAAGAGTGCGGCGAGCAGACAGATGATGCCGTAGAGGCCATAGGTGAACCAGTGGCCGAAGTCATCGCCTTCGCTGAGGTGCCAATTGAACATTGAAGGGAACGAAGATGATACAATGAGATTGAATATCCACTGGAAGGCCACGGCGATAGCCACGGCACCGCCACGGATGGTGTTGGGGAAGATCTCTGCGATAAGCACCCAGGTGATGGGACCCCACGAGAACATGAACGAGGCGGAATATACCATCAGGCTGATAGCAGTAATCATCTCAGAACCTGCATGGCCGAAGGTGGTGGCCACACCTAATGCTCCTGCGGCCATGCCGATGGATCCCCAGATAAGCAGAGGCTTGCGTCCCAGTTTCTCAACGGTGAAGATGGCCAGCAAGGTGAATAGAATGTTTACTACACCCATGATGACCGTTGTCATCTTTGCATCAGCCATGCCAATGGACTTGAAAATGTCGTTAGAATAGTAAAGAACGGCATTGATACCTACTGCTTGTTGGAAGACACTGAGCATGATACCAACGAAAATGCAGATAAACCCGTAGGTCATGAGTTTTTCTGTCTTCACAGTCATGGTGTCTTTGATGTCCTGCAGAATTTGCGTAGCCTTGGCGGAACCGTTGATTCTGGTCAGAATACGCACTGCCACATCATCGCGTCCAATGCTGACAAGATAGCGTGGTGTTTCAGGTACAAGGCAGATGAGCAGGGTGAAGAGTCCTGCGGGAACAGCCTCGCTTCCGAACATATAGCGCCAACTGGTTGAGATGGTCCACTCGTCAATGGACTTGGTGGTGTCTATGGCATCTTCGGTAGACACGAAAGGCACATCTAGATGACCTGTCATGATGAGGAAGCATACGAAGAAGACAACCAACTGACCAAAGATAATGGCAAACTGGTTCCAACTGACGAGCATGCCTCTGATGTTGGAAGGTGCTACCTCGCCTATGTACATCGGGCAGATGGCAGATGCTATGCCGACACCAATACCGCCAATGATTCGATAGATGTTGAAGGCAATGAGAAGTCCGGATGTAGGCTTTCCATATTCAAAGAACAAGAATTCTGGATAGGCCGAGCCTAATGCAGAAACAAAGAACAAGATGCCTGCCAGTATGAGAGAACGCTTACGGCCCAACCTTGTTGCCAGGAAACCGGATATAGCGGAACCAATGACGCATCCTACTAAGGCAGAAGAAATGCTGAGTCCATGGAGACCTAGTGTGTACTGAAAGTCCTCGGCACCAAGGAAGAAAGCCTTGAAACCAGGACCGGCGCCATTTACTACGGCGGTGTCGTACCCGAAGAGCAAGCCTCCGAGTACGGCCACCATTACGATACTGATGAGGTAGCCTTTACTACCTTTGTCTGTCTGTGACATAATTGTCAATTTTCAATTATCAATTTTCAATTATTTGACAGAGAACTTATAGGCAGCGTGGCTGTAGTAGGTCTCGCCTGGGTTCAGCACGGGGCTGGCCCACTCAGGATGGTTGGGGCTGTCGGGATATTTCTGGCTCTCCAGACATACGCTGACATGCTGCAGATATTTCTTGCCCAGTTTGCGCACTACGTTCTCTTCGCCGCCAACACCCTGGAAGTTGCCGCTGTAGACCTGCACGCCAGGCTCGTTGGTGTACATCTCCATGAAGATGCCGCTCTTGGGACTGTAGAGCGAGGCACATACCTGCGTGTCATCACCGTTGGTGTTCAGACACCAGTTATGGTCATAGCCATGGGCGTTCTTCACCTGGTAATACTCAGAGTGGATGCTGTCGCCTACAGCATGTGGTGTACGGAAGTCCATGGGTGTGCCCTCCACAGACAGAATCTTGCCGGTGGGCATGTAACTCTCGTCGCTTTCCGTAAACGAGTCTGCATTCACGTAGAGCACCTGATCGTAGGCAGCATTCTCAAGGTCGCCGCTCAGATTATAGTAGTTGTGATTCGTCTGGTTGATAATGGTTGGCTTGTCAGTTGTGGCCTCCCAAGTGATGTCAAGGGTGTTGCCATTGACGATCTTGTAGGTGGTGGTGGCCGTTACGGTGCCGGGGAATCCGTTTTCTCCGTCCTCAGCCACGATGGTCAGTTTCAAGGTCTGGTCGTCCATCTGCTCGGCTTTGTAAACCTTGTTCATCCAGCCAGTGTCGCCACCGCCGTGCAGGCAGTGGTTGCGTTCACCGGGATGACGGTCGTTCTGCTTCAACTGGATGGTGTCGCCGTTCAGCACGAACTTACCCATGTTGATGCGGTTGGCATAGCGGCCAACGCTGGAGCCGTAGTCGGTGGGTGTGTGCTCCGTGTCCATGTACTGTGCAATGTTGTCGAATCCCAGAACCACATCGACGAGCGAGTCGTTCTTGTCGGGAATCATCATCGACACGACGCGACCACCATAGTTGGTGATGCAAACCTCCATGCCCTTGTCGCCCTTGAGGGTGTACAGACGCACGGTGTCACCGTTGACGATGGTGTCAAACTTGGCGGGGTTCAAGCCCGATGCCGTTAACTCAGGTGCCTGCTGCGTCTCGCCGCACGACATCATCGTGAGGGCCATCAGCGCACCAAATCCAAAGATTGAAGCCTTTAATGCTTTCATCGTTTTGATAGATTTAATTAAACAGTTTTAGTTATTGTTTCAATAATTTGGGTGTAAAATTACAACATTTAGTTTAATTGACAAAATAAAATAGGTGTTTTTTTCGCACTTGAGACAAAAATGCTATAGAAAAGAGCGAAAATTTGGCTGTTTCAAATAATTGTCTTACCTTTGCACAGATGAAACAGATAATCGTAAAAGATTCTGCCTTGAGCCAGGCGGCTTCAGAGGGAATGGATGCCTTTCTTCAGGTGTTTATCGATGCTTTGCGTGAAGCAGTGGGGGGTGAGCCAACGGCTGAGACGATGCAGGAGTTGAATGCAGACCAGATGACGCTCCTTTGTTGGGATACGCTCCATAGCGAGGTGATGGACGGCGGCTTTATCCAGTTGATACACAATGGGTATGGACCGTTTATCTTCAAGAATCCCTTTGCCAAGGCTCTGAACAAGATGTGGCATCTTCGTGACCTCTCGAAAATGCTCTATGAGGTGCATGGCCTCTGGGTGGAGCATCGCGAGGCCTTGGAGGCCGATTGCACGGATGAGGAGTTCATGGCTCTGTTCGAGCAGTTCCCGCAGTTTGACGACTACGATGACCTGTTCGTTGAGAACGAGGAGCGTTGGACGGAAGAGATTGCCCATTATGTGGATGAGAACATTGAGCGCTTCGCCAGCGTAGAGTGAAACGTGAATAGAGAAAACTGAGAGATGAACAAGCAACAAGAGGAACTTCGCAAGAAGAGTCCTGTGCAGATAAAGAACCGTAAGGCGGCCTTCGAATATTTCTTCATTGAGGAATTTACCGCTGGCATCGTGCTTACGGGCACAGAGATCAAATCCATTAGGGCCGGAAAGGCAAGCCTTGTCGACACCTATTGCACCATTATCCGTGGCGAGATATGGGTCAAAGGCATGTCTATCAGCCCCTATTTCTATGGCTCATACAATAACCATGAGCAGAAACGCGACCGCAAACTGCTGCTCACCCGCCGTGAGATAGCAAGGCTGGAGAGTGCTACCAAACAGACGGGCTACACCATCGTGCCCACACTGGTGTTTATCGATGAGAACGGCCGTGCCAAGATGGACCTCGCGCTCTGCAAGGGTAAGAAAGCCTACGATAAGCGCCAGACGCTGAAGGAGAAGGAGGACCGCCGCGAAATGGATCGCGCCATGAAGGTTTACAAATGATACAGCACGAAATAACTAAACGCATACTGATACTCGATGGCGCCATGGGCACCGTCATTCAAGAGTATGGACTTGACGAGCATGACTTTCGCGGGGGGCGTTTTCCTCACCTCCCAGGCGTGTTGAAAGGCAATAACGATGTGCTATGCCTCACGCGCCCGGACATTGTCTCTGACATCCATCGTCGATACCTGGAGGCAGGTGCCGACATCATCACGACCAACACCTTTAATGCACAGCGTATCTCGCAGAGTGACTACGGGTTACAGAGTTCTGTTAGAGAAATAAATCTGGCTGGTGCGAGGCTTGCTCGCCAGTGTGCCGATGCGTTTTCTACGACAGAAAGGCCCCGTTTTGTGGCAGGTTCCGTGGGCCCTACGAACAAGACTTGCTCCATGTCGCCCGATGTCTCTGACCCTTCGCGCCGTGAACTGGATTACGACACGCTTTTCGAGGCCTATACGGAACAGATCGCGGCACTGGTAGAGGGTGGGGTGGATGCCATCCTCATAGAGACGATCTTTGACACGCTCAATGCCAAGGCCGCCATCGATGCCGCCCAGTTCATCATACATGGTTCTGACGCTGTCTGCAAAGACATTCCTATTATGCTCAGTGTCACCATCGGCGATGCTGCGGGCCGCACTTTGAGCGGACAGACGCTGGACGCTTTTCTGGCCAGCGTGTCGTCGTATTCCATCTTCAGCGTAGGTCTGAACTGCTCGTTTGGAGCCAGTCAGATGAAGCCCTATCTGAAGGAACTGGCCCGTCATGCTCCTTATTATATCAGTGCCTATCCCAATGCGGGACTGCCTAATTCGTTAGGGCTATATGACGAAACGCCTGAGACGATGGCCCCGCAAATTGCCGAATTTATCGACGAGGGATTGGTGAACATCGTGGGTGGCTGTTGCGGCACCACGCCCGATTTCATCGCGAAATATGTGCCATTGGTGAAAAACCGCAGACCTCATGTTCCAGCAGAACAGACCAAAGACCTGTTGCTGTCTGGCTTGGAACTCCTGAACACGGCTCAGGCCACGTTTGTCAATGTGGGTGAGCGCTGCAATGTGGCTGGCTCGCGCAAGTTTCTCCGCCTCATCAAGGAGAAAAACTATGATGAGGCACTGGAAATAGCACGCCGTCAGGTAGAGGACGGGGCCATGGTCATCGATGTTAATATGGACGATGGCCTGCTCAATGCTCGCGATGAAATGGTGCATTTCCTTAACCTTGTGGCCTCAGAGCCCGAAATAGCCCGTGTGCCTGTGATGATCGACTCCAGCAAGTGGGAGGTGATCATGGCAGGTCTGAAGTGTGTGCAGGGCAAGAGCATCGTCAACAGCATCTCACTGAAAGAGGGCGAAGAGGTGTTCCTAAGTCATGCGCGTGATGTGAAGCGCATGGGAGCCGCCGTCGTGGTCATGTGTTTCGACGAGCAGGGACAGGCCACCACCTACGAGCGCCGTATTGAGATTGCCAGTAGGGCCTATCGCCTGCTGACGCAACAGGCAGGCTTTGCCCCTCAGGATATCATCTTCGATCCTAATGTGCTGGCCATTGCCACTGGCATGGAAGAGCACAATGCCTATGCCCTGGACTTTATTCGTGCCACTCGATGGATTCGGCAGAATCTGCCAGGCGCACATGTCAGCGGCGGTGTGAGCAACCTCTCGTTCTCCTTCCGCGGCAATAACTACTTGCGCGAGGCCATGCATGCCGTGTTCCTTTATCATGCCATCAAGGAGGGCATGGATTTTGGCATCGTCAATCCATCGTCGAAAATCACATACGATGATATTCCTGCAGAGCAACTCTGTCTTTTGGAGGATGTAATCCTCAACAGGAAACCTGAGTCGGCAGAGGCTTTGATGAGCATAGGCGTCGATGAGACCATCGTTGCAGACAAGTCGGCCGAGGGGAAAGAGGCACAGGCGGCACTCAGCGTAGAGCAGCGCTTGCAGACGGCCCTGATAAAAGGCCAGTCAACCCATCTGGAAGCCGACCTGCAGGAAGCACTGGCCATATATCCCAGGGCCGTCGACATTATCGAGGGGCCGCTCATGGCAGGTATGAACGAGGTGGGCCGTCGTTTTGGCGAAGGTAAGATGTTCTTGCCGCAGGTGGTCAAGACGGCACGCACCATGAAGCAGGCCGTAGAGATCTTGCAGCCCTATATCGATGCTGGTCATTCTGGTCACTCTGGCGTATCAGGAAAGGCAGGGAAAATCCTCTTGGCCACGGTCAAGGGCGATGTCCACGACATTGGAAAGAACATCGTGGGCGTGGTCATGGCCTGCAACGGCTATGAGGTGACAGACTTGGGCGTCATGGTGCCGGCCGAGCAGATTGTGGCTAAGGCAAAGGAAGAACAGGTGGACATGATTGGTCTTTCAGGCCTGATCACTCCGAGCCTCGAAGAGATGGTCAATGTGGCTGTGGAACTGCGCAAGGCGGGCCTCGACATTCCTATTATGATAGGTGGAGCCACCACGAGCGAACTCCATGTGGCCTTGAAGATAGCCCCCGTCTATGGCGGTCCTGTGGTGTGGATGAAAGATGCCTCGCAGAACCCGCTTGCGGCCCAGCGCCTCATCTCCGACTGTGCACGCTTTTCATCTGAGTTGAATAGCGAATACGAGCAGTTGCGCGCACATTATTATGATGAGCAGCAGCAGTTGGTGTCGCTCGAGGAAGCCCGCAGACGAAAGAAAAATACGAATAACTGAAATATGAGAAAACTGTTTTTATTATTAGCCTTGCTGCTGACGTTGAGCGTCAGCGCACAACCTAAGAGAGAGTTTCGTGGCGCCTGGATTCAGTGCGTCAATGGCCAGTTCCAAGGCATGGGGACGCAGAAGATGCAGCAGACGCTGGCCTATCAACTTGACGAACTGCAGAAAGACGGCGTCAATGCCATCATCTTCCAGGTGCGACCAGAGTGCGATGCGCTCTATCAGAGCAGTCTTGAGCCCTGGAGCCGATTCCTCACAGGACAGCAGGGCAAGGCGCCGTCGCCTTACTGGGACCCTCTGCAGTGGATGATTGACCAGTGCCATCAGCGTGGCATGGAACTGCATGCGTGGATCAACCCCTATCGTGCCAAGACCAAGACCACCAACGTGCTGGCCTCTACTCATGTGGCCGTCCAGTATCCAGAGCGTTGCTTCGACTACGACGGACTGAAGATACTGAATCCAGGCATTCCAGAAAACCGCGACTATATCTGTGCCGTGGCCAAGGACATCGTTTCGCGCTATGACATCGACGGCATCCACATGGACGATTATTTCTATCCCTATCCGGCTGCCGGCCAGGTCATCCCCGACGATGCCCAGTATGCCGCCTATTCCAATGGCATCAATAACCGTGGCGACTGGCGCCGTCATAATGTCAACCTGTTCATCAAGCAGTTCTACGAGACGGTACATGCCGAGAAACCTTGGGTGAAGGTGGGTATCTCGCCCTTCGGCATCTATCGCAACAAGAAGAATTCTCCCATTGGCAGCAATACCAATGGCCTGCAGAACTACGACGACCTCTATGCCGATGTGCTGCTGTGGGTCAACAATGGCTGGCTGGACTATTGCGTGCCGCAGGTGTATTGGGAGATAGGCAATAAGGCGGCCGACTACGACACGCTCATCCGCTGGTGGAATCAGTATGCCGGCGGCCGTCCGCTGTTCATTGGCGAGGATATCGAGCGCACGGTCAAGTTCACCGACCCCCGTCATCCTTCGCAGAACCAGCAGCAGGCCAAGTTCGCCTTGCATCAGCAGATGCCCAATGTGCAGGGCACCGTGCTGTGGTATGCCAAGGCTGCCGTCGACAATATCGGCAATTATGGCACCATGCTCCGTCAGAACTATTGGCGCCAGCCCGCCCTTCAGCCCCTCATGCCGTTCATCGACAAGAAAGGCCCTGGCAAGCCTCGCAAGGTGAAGCCCGTATGGACCTCCGACGGCTATATCCTGTTTTGGACGGCTCCCAAGGGCAAGGCCTGGAACGAGGTGGCCACGCGCTATGTGGTCTACCGCTTTAATAAAGGAGAGACGATTAACGTAGACGACCCGTCGAAGATGGTGGCCATCACCACCAATACCTATTATAAGTTGCCTTATAACAATGGTAAGGAGCGTTACACCTATGTGGTGACGGCCCTCAACCGCTTGCAGACGGAAAGCCGTGTGGCCAAGAAGAATGTCAAACTATAGGCATTCTTTCTTGGCCAGGTTATAATTGTAGTAATCCTGATTGCCCGTCACATCTTTCACGGGCTGGAGGAAGGGCGGGAACTTCACGGGCTCTCCCTTGACGATGCCCTTCGTTTCCAGCATCACCAGCCCCTCTAACTGCTCAAGATAGGTGTCGACCTCGAAATACTGACCCTTCCAAATAAAACTGCGACGCATCTTGTGAATGGTGTATCGCTCCGGATCGGCCAGCGGCAGCATCATCTCGTAGAGGTTCTGGTTAATCTGACGCTCGGTGACCAACTCCTCGTTGGCCGTCGTCTGCTTCTTCGTGGTGTGCACGAACACCTGCTTGCGGCCCCAGCAGCGTTTGCGTATCCGCTCTTCTGCATCGGGATAGCCTTTCAGATAGGTCTGTATAATCTCGCTCTCAATGCAGTCGTCGGGCAGGGCGCCTGTAATCTCCACCACATACTTGCGCTCCTCCTCCTTGGGCTGGGGCAGTCCGAGCACATGGCTTATCTCTTTCAGCACGCGGTGCATCTTGGCCTCAAAGTCATCGTGGTTGTTGATGACGCGCAGATGGGGATGGCCCGTCCATGCACGGATCACCTTCTTGTCCAGTGAGCGGGCAATGCGCAGTCCCTCGTCGTCATTGCTCTCGTTGCGCGAGGCATTGTTGGCCGTCGTATAGTATTGCTCGGCACCATCGGCAGCCGACACCAGATGGAGCACGGCATCATAGCGTTCGCGCAACTCAGGCGTCGAGGTGCCCACCGACAGTGTGATCTGTTCCCATGTCTCAGGCGTCATATAGGCCGAGATGTCCAGCGCGCCGCGGTCGCACACAATGATGCTTGGCTTCTGGCATGCCTTGGCCATCCGCATAAATTTGTCTTCCAGCGCCAGTTGTATCTCCAGCGTTGCCTTTTCACCTTCGTAGAAGAAACTCTTGTTCTTCGTCAGGTAGTTCATGCCCGCCTGTGTAAAGAGCGTTGGCACCTCTGGGATGGTGAACACTTTGAAGCCGAGACTCGAGAAATGCTCAATGATGCGCACTAAGGCCGTGGTCTTGCCAGCGCAAGGTCCACCTGTGAGAACAATACGTTTGATGTCGTCCATTGTCGTTATTGGTTTCTTTTGCGGTGCAAAGATACTTAATTTAATTGATAATTGAAAAATTTACGGCTTTTTTTATTTCTAACCCCTAACCCCTAACCCCTAACCTCTAACCTTTCTTTTTGATAGGAAAAACACGGTTTTACATTAATTTATGCCAAAATATTTGCCCAATTAAAATAAAAAGTGTAATTTCGCACGCAAATTTGAAACTTATAGTAAAACCCAAATAAACAATTACAAAAAGTTATGAAGAAGTACAACTTTAATGCAGGTCCCTCGATGCTTCCCCGCGAAGTGATTGAGGCCACCGCCAAACAGTGTTTAGACTTCAATGGTTCTGGTCTCTCGCTCATGGAGATCAGCCACCGTGCAAAGGACTTCCAGCCCGTGGTTGACGAGGCTGTGGCTCTTGTCAAGGAACTGCTCGACATTCCCGAGGGCTACTCAGTTATCTTCCTCGGTGGCGGTGCCTCGCTGGAGTTCTGCATGATTCCCTACAACTTCCTGATCAAGAAGGCAGCCTACCTGAACACTGGCGTCTGGGCCAAGAAGGCCATGAAGGAAGCCAAACTCTTTGGCGAGGTCGTTGAGGTGGCTTCTTCTGCCGATGCCAACTACACCTTTATTCCTAAGGACTGGAGCGTGCCTGCCGATGCCGACTATCTGCACATCACCACCAACAACACCATCTATGGTACTGAGATCCGCAAGGACCTCGACGTTCCCGTTCGCCTGATTGCCGATATGTCGTCAGACATCTTCAGCCGTCCTATCGACGTGGCTAAGTACGACGCCATCTATGCCGGCGCTCAGAAGAACCTGGCCATGGCCGGTGTCACCATCGTCATCGTGAAGGACGACGCCCTGGGCAAGGCTCCGCGTGAGATTCCCACCATGCTCGACTATCGCACACACGTCGACAAGGGCTCAATGTTCAACACACCTCCTGTGGTGCCCATCTACAGTGCCCTCGAGACCCTGCGCTGGATCAAGCGCAACGGTGGTGTTGAGGCTATGGACAAGTTGGCTCAGCAGCGTGCAGAGATCGTCTATGGCGAGATCGACCGCAACAAGATGTTCCGTGGCACCGCTAATGTGGAGGACCGTTCCGTCATGAACCTCTGCTTCGTCATGGCCGACGAGTACAAGGAGTTGGAGAAGGACTTCCTCGACTTCGCCGTCAGCAAGGGCATGGTGGGCGTCAAGGGTCACCGTTCCGTGGGCGGTTTCCGCGCCTCTTGCTACAACGCCCAGACCATCGAAGGCTGCAACGCCCTCGTTGCCTGCATGAAGGAGTTTGAAGCAAACCACTAAACAATAATTAAGAAAGAAATTATCATTGATTATTCAGAAATTTCTGTTTAATTTCTGGTAATTTTTTTCCCTTTATTTAATAAAAGAAAATGAAGATTTTAGTTGCAACAGAAAAGCCATTCGCAGCAGCAGCCGTGAATGGAATCAAGGCAGAGATAGAGGCAGCCGGCAATGAACTCGTGCTGCTCGAGAAATATACAGAGAAGGCACAGTTCCTGGATGCCGTGAAGGATGCCGACGCGCTGATTATCCGTTCGGACAAGGTCGACGCTGAGGTGCTCGATGCTGCCAAGCAGTTGAAGATTGTGGTTCGCGCAGGTGCCGGCTACGACAACATCGACCTCGCTGCCGCTACCGCTCACAACGTGGTGGCAGAGAATACACCTGGCCAGAACTCAAACGCTGTGGCCGAGTTGGTGTTTGGCCTGCTCGTCATGGCCGTCCGTGGCTTCTACAACGGCAAGAGCGGCTCAGAGTTGCTGGGCAAGAAACTGGGCATCCTCGCCTTCGGCAATGTAGGCCGCAATGTGGCGCGCATTGCCAAGGGCTTCGGCATGGAAGTCTATGCCTACGACGCCTTCTGCCCTGCAGAGGTCATCGAGAAGGCCGGTGTTCACGCCGTGGCCAATCAGGACGCCCTGTTCGAGACCTGCGATGTGGTGTCGCTCCATATCCCCGCCACGCCTGAGACCAAGCAGAGCATCAACGCTGCGCTCGTTGGCAAGATGAAGAAGGGTGGGGTGCTGGTCAACACCGCCCGCAAGGAGGTCATCAACGAGCCCGAACTCATCCAGTTGATGCAGGAGCGCGCCGACCTGAAGTTCGTCACCGACATCATGCCCGATGCCAACGACGAGTTCCAGAAGTTTGAGGGCCGCTATTTCTCTACCCCCAAGAAGATGGGTGCACAGACAGCCGAGGCCAACATCAATGCCGGCATTGCTGCTGCCAAGCAGATCAACGCCTTCTTCAAGGATGGCGACACCAAGTTCCAGGTAAATAAATAAGGTACTTATGCATAGCGATCCCAAGCAGTGCCTTTACTGCACTAACAATCAGACCCTTCACGACCTGATGATCGAGTTCGCCCAACTGTCCGTGTCGCGTGCCTTCCTGTTCAAGGAGCAGACCTATCGCGGCCGTTGTCTGGTGGCCTATAAGGACCATGTGAACGACCTCAACGAACTCAGCGATGCCGACCGCAACGCCTTCATGGCCGATGTGGCCCGTGTGACCCGTGCCATGCAGAAGGCCTTCAATCCCGAGAAGATCAACTACGGTGCCTATAGCGACAAACTGTCGCACCTGCATTTCCATCTGGCTCCCAAGTATGTGGACGGCCCCGACTATGGCGGCACCTTCCAGATGAATCCCGGCAAGGTCTATCTCACCGATGCCGAGTATCAGGAAATGATAGAGACGCTCAAGGCCAATCTGTAGAGAACATAACTTACGCGTATCGCTCATTCACGATACGCGTAAGTTTTTTAAGAGGGAACTATTTACGTTCCTTTTTAACATATAATTTCCATATAATGGCCCATGTAATTTATCATATAATTAATATTTATGTGTCATTTATGACGATTTATGTTCCTTTTATCATACAATTATTTTTGCTGGATTTTTGAAGATTTTTGTTAGTTTGAAGAGAACTGATGCCTATAATTGACAAGTTTTTTTTTATGAAAATTTAGCACCCAGACTCTTGCAAAACGCCCTTAAATTTATTATCTTTGCAAAACAGATGAACGGTGCGGCTTTGCACGAGAAAAAGTGCCATCGTTTCGGGGTGAAAGTGCCATCGTTTCGAGGTGAAAGTGCCATCGTTACGAAAAAAAGTGCCATCGTTTTGAGGCGGAAGTGCCATGGTTTTGAAGTGGAACGCTCTTTGTTCTTTCATGACACAATGACACATTTGCCAGTATATTCCAAAAACTTCTCGCGTACCGTGCACACCCGTGCATGTATTATTATAAGGAGGAACGCGGTACGCGTAAAATCTATATAATATATAAATAATTTGTCATAATGTGTCATAGAATAGATAGAATAGATAGAATAGAGAGAATGGAGAGGAACAAGGGAACAGAGGAACAGAGGTAACAGACGATTTCCAAGATCCCTCGCGTACCGCACGCGCGCGGTACGCGCGAATATTTTTATTATTCCTCTGTTACTACTGTTACTCTGTTACTAAGAAAGAATATTTCAGAATAATGACTTGACGGTAAACAATCATTGCCAAGCCACTGTTTAACTTTTTTAAATTATTTTAAGCGATAATTGGGTTTCGTTTTAAATTTTTTTTCTTAATTTTGCATAATTGAATATATTCAAAACACTAAATAAATTGCTTATGAAGTACAAACAACTATTACTGATGTTGCTCGTGCTGATAGGGATGGGTCATGCCGTAGAGGTGCGTGCCGATGACTTTACCTACAATAAGAGCCACTTTAAGTGTATGATTGTGGGCTTGGACCGCGTGAGGTTCACACTGCCCACGGGTAACACCTATCGTACGAACGACGGTGTGGAGAACGGTTATGTCTATGTTTCCGTGAACGGCGGCCCGGAAGAGTGCGTGTTTGAATGGAAATGCGACAACTACAGTCAGGTGGATAACGGCTGTAAGATCAAAGCCTACAAGGACGGTCGCTACGCCCTGATAGAAAAGGTGCAGGGCGGTTCGAAGACATTCAATAACTCTGACGGCTGGGTGTCGTATAAACTAGACCCGAACGACGACGATTCGGACCATTACACCACGACGGTGGACTGGCAGGTGCCGTATGAAATGCGTGGTAAGAACCTGAAGATCACCATGTGGGCCCATGTGAACTGGGGTTCGGGCGGCGACTGGCATGTGCCCGATGCCTACAGCCACTACCAACTGCTTGAATGGGACTGCCCGTCGGCTCCGGACATCAGCATTACCACATACGACCCTATGCTGGCCTATGATCGTGGTCACGTGAACAGCAGCATGATATCGTATAGCGTTACAGCCAAGTCGATTACGTGGATTAAACTGCACTACACCGACGCTGTTACAGGCAAGGAGACGGTGACGCCGCTTTCTAACAAGGACCTTTCCGGCTTTGCTTATGTGCCGGCCGACCGTCCGCTGAAGAATGTGTATATTGAGGCCAAGGTGGTGAACACTGAGGGCGTGGAGGTGCAAGACCCATTCAAGTCTGATCCTCAGACATGCAGCATGCTTCATCATCCGAAGGACCTGGCTGTGGCCATCAACACCGAAGGAAAGGCGGTGCTCAACTGGAGTGTGGACCTTCCTACGTATCAGGACTGCAGCGACGGCGATTTCTTTGAGATCCAGCGCAACCTGATGGGAAGCACGGCGACTGACGATTCCTATTGGGTGACCATATCGATGGAGATACCCTTTGAACAGGGAAAGAAAGACTATACCTATACGGACGAGATGCTGTTGGATCAGTTCAAGGGACACAAGGTGGCCTACCGCGTGCGCCGCTCTGCCACGTCGATGTGGTCGTGGGGCCCTGGCTCTGGCTATCAACTCTATCAGTCGCCCACGATACTGATGCTGCCAAGGATAGAGAATGCTAAGGTGCAGCGTGCGGGTGCGTGGACGACAGAGAACCACCCTGTGCAGTTCAGTTTCGAGTTCGGTGCTACCACCGATTCAGAAGGTCGTGTCATTGTGCGCAGTGAGAGCGACTGGGAGGATGTGAAATCGCAGTATGCCACTGTTCAAGAGCAGGCCAGCCATTCGGTGATTGTGATTCGCAATGTGGATGACTATAATTTCTTTGTCAAGACCGCTACACAGAATAAATATATAAAAGGTGTGTTGTGTGCCGACTTAGAGGTGAGCAAGCCCATAGACACTTATGCCGGCAACTTCGATGGCTTGGGACATGTGCTGACCTATAATGTGACTGGGACAACGGGTTACGCAGCGCCATTCAAGAACGTTGAGGGCGGCTCTATCCGTAACCTCGTGGTCAGCGGTACGATGTCGTGTAGCAGTTTTAGCGGCGGCTTGATAGGCCGCGTGGCCAACAGCGTCTCTACGCCGCTGGTGATTGAGAACTGCCGCGTGCTCTCTACGCTGAACCTGAAGACCTATGGCGATACCAGTAGTGGCGGTTTCATCGGCATCATGCAAAAAGGTTCGTCGGTGACGATCAGGAACTGTGCCTTCCAAGGCTCTATGATAGGCAATAACTGTAACAGCAACGGCGGCTTTGTGGGCGTGGCCTTGCAAAACTGTATCCTGAAGTTTGAGCGTTGTCTGTTCGACCCGCAGGAGTTGCCCAAGAAGTTTGACGGCTGCCGTACCTTTGCGCGTGCAGATGCGACTGCAGACCTGACCTTCGACAAATGTTATTTCACACGTCCGTTTAGTCTGTGGAACAATGAGGGGAAGGCCTATTTCGTCATCACCAACGATTATGACTGGGATACGTTCTGCGACATGGTTCGCGTGGCTAACGGTTCAGAGGTGAATGCCATTCTCGATGCCGACATCAACATCACCCGTGCCGTGGGCGGGGAAAACGGTGTGCCATATTACGGTATCTTCGACGGTAATGGCCATACCATCACCATGAACCTTACTGGCACTGCAGGGATAGCCCCGTTTAACATTGTCAAGGCAAACACCCGTATCAAGAACCTGCATGTGGACGGCAAGATTTCCGGTGGCCAGCATGTGGCAGGTCTTATAGTCAGCGGCTCCGATGCTGGCTATGTCTATATCGACAATGTATGGGTGTCGGCAAATATCGTAAGTACCTTCACTCATGCCGGTGGCTTTGTGGGCCATTGTGGTACCAATACCAACTTCATCATCAACAACAGTTTGTTTAACGGTACGGCCATTTCCGATGCAGGACAGTATTTCGGTGCCTTCATTGGCTGGGGCACCAGTCCTGATAATGCGATTAACAACTGCCTGGAAAACGGCACCTATGCCGGCTTTGCCCATGTGGGCATGAACTACAAGAATGGTACGGCCTATGGCAACATCAATGGCAATAAGAACAACTACTCTTGTCACAACTGGAGCGAAATGGGCTCGGACGGCATTGTCTATTCCTATATCACTGATGGTAAACTGAAGGATAAACTGGGTGCTCAGTGGCAATGTACGGGTAATGCGTCTGCTACCAATAGGGATGTATATCCTGTTCTTACCACCACACCGGAAGTGTGGAAACTGATAGCAGGTCCTCAGGGCAACAAGTTTACTACCAGACAGGAGGTGCTGGCAGATCTTGGAGAAGGATGGGAAAACAATGGCTCCAACTCGGTAACGGTGAAAATACCTGTGCTGGGCGACTATGATAATGCCATCGTGTGGGATCCGCGTGCACGCCTGCAACTGCGTGTGAACATGCATGGAGAGAAGGGACTGACAAGGGAAATCGTAGACTTGTCGGGCAACAATGATGCCATTAAAAAGCAGAAGTTTACGTACGACCTTACCCGCAAGTGCGTGGAATATGACTTCGACCTTATCGTGAAGAAAGGCAACTCGCCAATGAACATTATCGGCACCTTGGCCAATGGCGTCTATCCCGACACCTTGGTGGTGAACGTTGACAAGACGGACCAGGGCGACATGGCCAATTATAAGTTCATGAATCTCGATACCATCACCACCGTCAACACCGTGACCAGGCAGAGCAGCGTGGTCATTACCTGGACCACGAAGGGCGGCGAGTCGGACTATTACCGTGTGTTGAGGCGTGAGCATACCACTGATGCCGATGCAGAATGGACCGACACCGTGGCTACGAACTTGCAGCAAAACTTCATTGAAGACAAGACCGCGCTGGCATGGCACACCTATGACTATATGGTGGAGAGCGTGCTGCAGTGTGAAGGCGTGCATGTGACGAGGTCGGAGCCGAAGATAGGCAAGTGTAAGGACACCGGCTTGATCAATGGCTATGTGCGCATGGCCGATGGTACGGCCATGGCTGGCGTCACCGTCATCATAGAACCTGTGGACGATATGTCAAAGTCGCTCAACCCAACCTACAAGGTCGTTACCGACGAGGCCGGCTTCTTCCAGAAGGATGGCATCAAGTATCAGAACGAGGGCGAGTTCAGCATTTACGTTGAATCCACCAGAGGCCTGAGTTATACGGGTGCCGGACATGTCAAGTTCGATGAAAGCAGCAACGCCTGCTACAACTTCAACTTCTTCCAGGACAACTACGTGGTGTACTCAGGCAATGTGTACTATCGCAACACATCGATTCCTGTGCCTGGCGTGTCGTTTAAACTCGACGGTAAGGTCATGCACGATGCCAACCGCAATGTGATTGAGACTGACAACCAGGGTGCTTTCACGCTCAGCATTCCCAATGGCGATCACAGCGTACAGGCTGTGAAGGATGGCCATTTCTTTGCTGATGACGGTTTCCTGCTGAATCCTGACAAGAAGGTGGAAGACAGGACGAAGTATACGTTCAATAAGAATGTGTCAAGTGTCTACATCTGGGACTCTACCACCGTGGTGCTGCGCGGACGCGTGGTTGGTGGCGACAAGCAAGGCAGTCTGCCGCTCGGCTCTTCTCTCTCGAAGAACAACCTGGCCGACTCCATCAGAATCGTGATGCAACTGGAGGGCGACAACACCTCATGGCTTATTCGCCTGCAGAACGACGAGACGGTACACTCTGTCAGTTATATAGTGCCCTTCGGCGACTATAACCTGCAGGGCAACCGTACTGATACCGCCCGTGTTAATATTACACGTCACACGATGACCATTTACCCCGATCCCAAGTCGGGTGAATATCAGTTGGATCTTCCTCCCGCCAAGTATAAAGTTGTGGAGGTGTCGGGTCAAGGCTATGCCACCCTGTTCCAGCAGGGCAAGGTGGGCGAGACCGTTGACCTGGCCTTCAATGTGCGTGGCGATACCTGTGAATACAGCCGCATCTATCATTCAACGCCCACGCTTGAGGTGAAGCAGTTCAACTCTAACTCGGAGGACTACTTCGGCGTGAAGAAACTGCAGGCTGCCGATGTGATTGGCAATGTCTCGACGGTTAACACTTACTACTACAAGCACCTGTCGGTAACTGACAGTGTGGGTGTCTACTCCTTCGGCTATCCTGTGTTTATGGCCGGCTCGCCCTATGGCTTCATGCTACAGGCCTGCGAGAAATACTATTACAACAATAACCAGAAGAGCACACCCGATGTGGTGAACCTCAACGGCGGCAAGGTGACGATCAAGAACTTCCTTATCGGCACTGCCGAGAACGACTTGACCCGTACTATCAACTTGGACGAACAGGGTGGTGGCTCGTATGTGTTCACACCGCAGAACACGACCTTCACCTTGGAAGGAGACAACGCTCTGAAGAACGTGATCTTCAACATGGAGTATGATGGTAGTTTCTATGACATCAAACCTTTCAACGGCGATGTGCTGAAAGGCTATGTGATGGCATCGAAGCCAAAGGCTGACGGACAGAAGACCATCGTGAGCGGTACGCCGCAACTGTTCGACATCCTGCGCGACCCGCCGGGCAGCGGCAGTTTCTCGTACATCGAGGAGGGCTCGAAACTCAGTTATGGCTATTCCGCAGAGTTCGGTGCATCGCTCGGCCTGAGCATGAAGATATCCAAAGGAACAGGTCTGAACTGGTATGCAGGTGCGATAGCGGGCAATATTACATCCGCCAAGAACGATGGTACGTTTACACAGCAGAGTTCTTCTGAGGCCATGTCGCTCGACATCGTGACTAATTTCGGCATGACATGGAACTATAACTATAACATCGATATTTCTGAGCGCATACAGACCAAGTCTGGTGTCAAGTGGGTGGGCAGCAAGGCCGATCTCTTCATCGGTACAACCACTAATGTGGTGATACGCGATGCCATGGCGGTGCGTGTCATCCCCGACAGCATGTACCAGATTGTGAAACTCCATGAGGGCGGCACCTTCCAGACCAAGAATGGCGACAAGGTGAAAGTGCCGGTGGGCACCACCAAGGTGCTGGCACAGGGTATTGACAACACTGGTCAGCCTATCTATCTGGTGCGCGACGAGGTGAAGGAAGTGCTTCCTGCCGTGCAGTCTACCTTTGCACACTCGCAGTACTACATTGAGAATGAACTGGTGCCAGAGTTGTTCAAGATTCGCAATGCCTTGTTCCTGCCAAAGGAAACAACCATTGAATATGCCCGCGCACTGGCCAACAAGAACGGCTATGCCTCGTATATCAGTCATAAGAATCCTGGCGAGGAAGACTATGGCTTCGACTACACTGTGGTGCAGCCCGACGAGAAGAATACCAACGACAGTATTGAGTCGCTGAACAAGGAGATACACACCTGGATGGGCTTCCTGGCGAAGAACGAGCAGGAGAAACTGTCGGTATTCCCCTCTGATTTGGTGAAACGCTACGACTTCGACGGTGGTGCTGCCTCTATCCAGTATAGCGAGTCGTTCTCTACACAGGAGAGCCTGTCACGCTACCTGCGCTACCCGCTCATTTCCGGCATCGGCAATGTGGCTGGCATGACCACAGGCATGCTGTCGGCCTTCATTGAGAGTTTTGAAAAGTTCTTCAATCGCAAGGGCAACAGTTCTATTGAGACAAGCGACGAGTATATTCACTATGACGAAGAGGAGGGAACGACCACCGTTGAACTGAAACAGGTGGGCTATCAGATGAAGTTTAAGTTCACACCCATTGCTACGGCTAAGTATACTGATAAATTTTCTTCTTCCGAAACGCACTCCAAGAAGGTGGGCTTCACGTTGAGTTCTGCCTCGAAGTCGAGTTATACGGTCGATGTGTATAGAACGGCATCGGTGTTTTCCTATGACAAGACGGGCAATGAATTCTACAAACTCACTGAACAGTCGCTGGATTATGCACGTACGGGCCGCCTAACGCCTAATGCCCTGAACTATGTGCCCGACACTGTGAAGGTGTACTCGAACTTTGTGTTCCGCACCATTGGCGGCGTGACCTGTCAGCCGTATGAAGATGCAGAACTGACCAAGTGGTATCTGCCCGGAACCATCATCAATGTGGCTACCGTGCCGGCCGACAAGCCGAGAATATGGATTGACGAGCCTGTGCGGAGCAATGTGCCTATGGACCAGCCGGCTCGTTTCAAACTCCACTTTGCCAACGAGACTGACTATCCCGAGCGCGCAACGATGTTGTTCAACTACTATCTGTCTGCCGACTGCAACCCGAAGGGTGCCACGGTATGTGTGGATGGTGTCCCCCTCAATGGCTCTGGTGCCAATGTGATCCTCTATCCGGCCGTTGACTCAAAGACGGGTAAGACCAATGTGTTTACAAAAGAAATCGCGGTCTATCCAAGTGATGAATTCGACTATGAGAATCTGAGCATCTGCCTGGTGGATCCCGAGGATTCCAAGCGTGTGTTCACAACCAACTTCTCGGCACACTTCATACCGTCGGCTGGCAATGTGAAGGTGACGGTGCCCAGCGACCACTGGGTCATTAACACTGAGAGCCCCTACGACGGCAAACGTAAGGCATGGTATATGCCAGTGCGCATTGAAGGTTTCAACGTGAACGGCCGAGGTTTCGACCATATTGAGTTGCAGTATAAACTCTCTACACAGGGTGAAAAAGACTGGGTGAGCACGTGTGCCTACTATGCCGACCGCGAACTGATGGCAAAGGCCAGTGGTGTGACTGACACCATTCCGGCCAACGGCATCATCGTGGCGCCTTTCTATGGTGAGGTCGATCCCGTAGAGCAGTATTACGACTTGCGCGCCGTAATCTACGCACGCCATGCCGGTGGCTACCTCACGGCTTCGTCGCCCATTCTCTCTGGTATCAAGGATACCCGCTTGCCACGACTCTTCGGCACGCCGGAGCCAGTGGATGGCATTCTGGGCATTGGCGATGATATTAAGATCTCGTTCTCCGAGCCCATCGCAGGCAACTATCTCAGCAAAATTAACAATTTCGAGGTGCTTGGAACGCCTATCAGCACAGACATCTCTACATCGACTTCGCTGAGTTTCAACAAGGGCACGATAGCCATGTCAATGGGACCGCGCAACCTGCAAGGCAAGGACTTTACTGTTGATATGATGCTGAACCCGTCGCCCGATCATGGTGAGATGACGGTGTTTAGCCATTATGGTAATAATCAGATGTTGAGTCTGGGTGTAACGGCCGACCGTCACCTTTATGCTCAACTTGATGACAACAAGGTTGTTTCTGACAGCGTGGTTGTATTTAACAACCAACTGAAGCCAGTGGCTTGGACATTCAGCCATCAGCATGATAACCTGTCAGTCAATTTCTTTAACGGCAATGCTCTGATAGGAACCGCTACACTTCCTGATGTGTATAATGGCAACTCGAATCTGTACTTTGGCACGGATCTCGTCTATGATAGTGACGATACCGATTATTATGGTGAGATGCTGGAGTTCCGCCTGTGGAACCATGCCATGGAAGGCATTGAACTTGATCAGTATATGATGAAGTCGCTGTCGGGATATGAGAACGGACTGCTCGACTATTATAAGTTCAATGAAGGTGAAGGCGACTACAGTTACGACAAAGCCGCAGGCAGCAACGACTGCCAACTGGCTGGCCATGCGTGGAAACGGCCTGTGGGCATCTCCGCAAAACTGGATGGTACAACTGGTGTCCGCCTCAACGCCAAGCAGATGAGCCGTACGGACCAGCACGACTATACGCTCATGTTCTGGTTTAACACGAATGATCACGACGGAACGTTGCTGTCGAATGGTCCTGCCATGAAGGGACAGAAGAACCAAATCAACATTGGCTTTGACAAGTCAACGTTGTTTGTCCGTTCATCGGGCTATCAGCGTAACGTGGCTGATTATGTCTATTCCGGCTGGCATCACTTTGCCATGACCGTGTCGCGCAACCGCAATGTAGCTAATGTCTATCTCGACAAGAAACTGATCGATACGTTTGCTGCTGACAGCCTGAGTGGCATTGTTGGCGATTATATCGACCTTGGAGCGACTTATGAGGATAAGGCCACACCAACCAAATTGATAAAGGGTAATATTGATGAAGTTGGTCTGTTTGAGAGTGTGCTGCCTGTGAACTTGATTAACAACTACTCAACACACACACCGCTGAGTACCATGAGTTCGCTCATGTTCTATTTGGACTTTGGCTCATCAGAGCGTCAGGACAACAACACCATGTTGCTCAAACCAACGGGTGTGAGCATCAAGCGCTATGTAGATTCACAAGGTAATATTCTTGCCCGCCGCGACACCCTTGTGGTGCTGGATGAGAGCATGGCGGACCGCACCTCTTATGCTCCCATGAACAGCACGGCCAATCTGGATAATCTGAAGTACAATTTTGTAACAAAAGACCATGAGTTGTTCATTGACCTTGAAGAGCCCGACTTCATGATTGAGAAGACCAATGTCTATGTGACCGTGAAGGAGGTGCCCGACATGCAGGGCAACTTGATGGGCAGTCCTGTGACGCTCAATGTCTATGTCTACCGTAACCCGATTCGCTGGAATGTCAAGAAGATTGAAACTACTGTGGAATATGGCCGCGGCACCACTCTTACGGCAACGGTGAAGAATATGAGCGGACAGACGCAGAACTTTGATCTCAGCGACTTGCCAGTGTGGATCACACCGTCGCAAACCAGCGGTACAATTGATGCGTTGGGCGAGCAGACCATCAAGTTTGAGGTGTCACCTTATATTAATATCGGCAACTACCAGGAACAGATTTCGCTGAGCGGTGGTAATAACATGGTAGAACCATTGGCTATTAACCTGAAGGTGCGTGGCGAAAAGCCGGACTGGGAAGTGAGCAACGATATTAAGAAAAAGAATCAGATGATGATGATGATGGCCCGTGTGAAGATTGACGACATCGTGGCCAGTTCGACAGAAGATGTTGTTGGCGTGTTTGACGACAAAGACCAAGTGCTGGGCGTGGCTAACGTTGAGGTGGATAATACAGCCAATGCCAATGAAGCCCTGGCATTCCTCAACATCTATGGATACACTAACGACGATGGCACGAAGCCTACGCTCAACTTCAAGTTCTATCAGGCCTCTTCAGGCAAGATGTTCAGGTTGAAGCCAGAGAACAATGCCACATATACCTTCCAGAAGGATGTGGTTGTTGGCACTACGAAAGAACCCGTGGTGTTGAAGAACTCTCATACCGACCTGGGGTATATGACTCTGAAGGAGGGCTGGAACTGGGTAACCTTCTGCGTCTATCCTGGAATTGGCAATTCGGTAACGGTGAAAGACTTCTTCGCTAATCCCACGAAATGGGAAGTGGGCGATGTGATTACGACCATCGAAGGTTCTGTGTCGAAGCAGTGGACCTACCGCTCTGAATATAAGGATGCGAAGAAGCAAGAACTGATCAGCCACTGGGACAACGAGAATGATCTGATTGAAATCAGTCCGGCCAATATGTACAGAATATTTGCTTCAAGCGATAAGACTGTTGTGTTCGAAGGTGTTGAATCTTATTATAAGAGCATACAGGTGAAGAAGGGCTGGAACCGTATCGGCTATCTGTCGCCCATCAATCTGCCTATTTCTCAGGCGTTGAGCGAATATACCGACCAGGCCAGTGAGGGTGATGTCATCAAGTCGCAAGACGAGTTTGCCATTGCCACCAACACTCCAAGCGGACTGGTATGGAAGGGCACGCTCAAGTTCATGGAGTCTGGCAAGGGCTACATGATGAAGCGCAATGGCGACGAGTCGGTTATCTTCTCTTATCCGCTCTACTATTCAGACAACCGTTACACTGGCAAGACCGATGCCAGCACATCGCGCAGTATGCGCAGAGTGAACACTGCCAATACGATGAACATGGTGGCCAGTGTGAGTGGCGTGGAAGTAGAAGAAGGCGACCTGCTTGTGGTCTACTGTGGTGCCGACCGTGTGTCTGAGGCTTCGGCCGACGAGGAGGGTAACTACTATCTCAATATTGGTCGCGACACGAAGGAGAAAGAGACGCTGACCTTCTGTATTGAGCGCAATGGCGAACTGATGGCCATGACCGACAGTCGCATTGTCTATGAGCCCAACAACGTGCTGGGTACGCCCGACAAGCCTACCGACATCAACTTCTTGGATCTCAGGCAGATGCCTGCCGACGGCAAGTGGTACAACACGGCTGGTGTTCAGTTGCCTGGCCAACCCACTCGTCCCGGACTGTACATATATAATGGTAAGGTTAAATTGATTAAGTAATAATATGAGAAAGACTATTTTAGCAATTGCAGCCCTCGCCTTTATGGCGTTGGGCTGCTCCTCGGACAATGATGAGGATAAGAAACCTGTGAGCCCATTGCTGACTCAAGGCACCGACCAGTATCCGCAGTGGCTGGCGCCTGACTATAGCCTCTATGAGCAGGAGATGTATGTGGAGGTGGAACTGCAAGACACCTTGACACCCTATGCCTCCAGTGCCGATTTGCTTTGTGCCACCATTATGAACGAGGTGCGTGCGGTATCTAAACCTACAGTGGTGAACGACAAGTATATCTTCAAACTCAATGTGGCATCTAATGATGGTGGTGTGAATGTGCAATTGAAGTATTATTGCGATAAACTCCATCGCATCTACACTTGTGACTGGATTCGTTTTGATGCCAATATCGAACCTACTGGCGAGGGAGATGTTTATAAACCTAAGTTTGTAAAGTGATGAAAAAGAGAGAATACAAGAAACCTGCCATCCGGCAGGTGAACATTCATCAACAGTCAGTGTTGATGACTTCGCCAGGTGTGGATGTCTCACGACAGGATTATGGAACAGCAACGAATGAAGATTGGGAGTGATGAAGAACATATTTAATATATCTGCGGCCGTCCTTATGGCAGGACTGGCGCTGACAGCCTGCTCTGGCGATGAGGAAACAATAGAGACAAAGACATTGCTTCCAAACAAAACCTATACGCTTACGGTTAATGCCTCTAAAGGAAATGACGAGGCCGCGAGCCGCATGACACGTGCATTGTCGCTTGTCGATAACACGCTCAGCGCTTCGTGGGCCACAACGGAACGTGTCTATGTGCTGGAGGGTACTGGAACGTTGACCCCCAGTGCTAATGCTAAAACGGTGAAACTGAATGGCGGAATAACTGGGATATCTGGCGACGTGCCTTTGGATCTGACCCTTCAGTTTCCTCGAGAGGAGGTCGACTACACAGGACAGGTGGGAACCATTGCCGACATAGCCGCCAAATATGACTATGCCACGGCTGTTGCCAACATTGACAAGATTGAGGGAGAGAATATTTCTGCTACAGCAACTGTTACCTTCACTAACCAGCAGGCCATCGTGAAGTTTACGTTGAAGAACCGTAGTAGCAATCTTATCAATGCCTCGTGGCTGCGCGTTTCTGCCAGCAATCTGAAGCAGACGGGCGTCGCTGCGGGCGACATTACCATCACGCCAGCCTCTGCCACCAGCGAAATCTTTGCTGCGCTGAAGGATATCAAAGGTTCTAACATCCTGATGCTGACTGCCAAGGTGGGCGACAACTATTATGTCTACACAAAGGACAATGTCACGTTTACTAATGGAGAGTACAAAACAATAGGTGTCAAAATGTATCCGATGACTTATCCCCAGGATCTTGACAAGGTCGATGTAAAGTATATTGGCAGTGTGGTGGGCCAGAATGGTAAGGTCTATCCTGACGCTGCCGCAGCCACAGCAGCGTGTACCACGGCAGTGGCCATGATTGCCTGTGTGGGCTATATAGAAAACTGCTGCGCCCACGGCCTGGCTGT
Organism: uncultured Prevotella sp.; assembly: GCA_946183985.1. Taxonomy (GTDB): domain Bacteria; phylum Bacteroidota; class Bacteroidia; order Bacteroidales; family Bacteroidaceae; genus Prevotella. The sequence goes on along the minus strand of CAMHDT010000010.1, from coordinate 2,763 downwards.
GGCATTGGCCGACGAGAGCGGAACAATGAACCAAATGAACCAGGAGGCAGCTGGAACGGCCTGCTCCAGTAAAACTACCGTCACTGGCGGCACTTGGCGCTTGCCTACTGTTTCAGACTGGAAGAATATGCTGATAGGGTGTGGCAATGGTGCAAGTAGTAGTGATATAAAGATGAACTATACCTGCTTCAATGCTAAACTCGCTACTGTGGGCACTGCCTTGCAGAACGTTTGGTATTGGACATTAAATGATTGTAGTTGTGTAGAGTTTGATGGTACAGATGCTGATTTTACGAAATCAAATGAAAGTTCTGGTACACATAATGTCCGTGCCGTTCTCGCGTTCTAAACATCAGTTCTCATTAAACTAACAAAAATCTTCAAAAATTACTCAAAAATACGCTATTCGATAGTTATTTTTGCAGGATTTTTGAAGATTTTTGTTTTTGACATACCCTTTTTTTTTATGAATTCTTGCTTTGGCAAGCGTCCCTGCGGGCCGAGCGGTGAATTATTTACTTATGTGAAGCAAAAATAATTGTGAATTTTCAATTATCAATTATCAATTATCAATTAAAATACGTACCTTTGCACGAAAATTAATTCTTTATTGCAACATTAACTATGGCAACAGTAAAACCATTTAAGGGCATCCGCCCGCCAAAGTCTCTGGTGGAGCAGGTGGAAAGTCGCCCCTATGATGTGCTTGACAGCGAAGAGGCACGTGCCGAGGCTGGCGACAACGAAAAAAGTCTGTATCATATCATCAAGCCGGAGATTGACTTCCCCGTTGGCACTTCTGAGTATGATCCTCGTGTCTATGAGAAAGCCGCTGAGAATTTCCAGAAATTCCAGGACAAGGGCTGGCTGGTGCAGGATGCCGACGACCATTATTATATCTATGCGCAGACCATGCAGGGTAAGACGCAATATGGACTGGTGGTAGGCGCTTTGGTCGACGACTATATGCAGGGCCGCATTAAAAAGCATGAACTGACACGCCGCGACAAGGAGGAAGACCGCATGAAACATGTGCGTGTGAACAATGCCAATATCGAGCCCGTGTTCTTTGCCTATCCCGACAATGCCACGCTCGACGCGCTCATCATGCGTTATGCCAAGACCGAGCCTGAGTATGACTTCATCGCGCCTGTCGACGGCTTCCGCCATCAGTTCTGGATCATCTCTGACGAGGCCGATATGAAAACCATTACCGAGGAATTTGCCAAGATGCCCAGTCTTTATATTGCCGACGGTCACCACCGTTCGGCGGCAGCAGCCCTTGTGGGTGCTGAGAAACAGAAGCAGAACCCCCATCATAATGGCACAGAGGAGTATAACTACTTCATGGCCGTGTGCTTCCAGGCTTCGCAACTCACCATTCTCGACTACAACCGTGTGGTGAAAGACCTGAATGGTCTCACATCGGAGCAGTTCCTGCAGGCATTGGAAAAGAACTTTGAAGTGAAGGACATGGGAACGGAGATCTATAAACCAGCCCAACTACATGAGTTCTCGCTCTATCTGGACCAGCATTGGTATAGCCTGAAGGCTAAAGAGGGAACCTACGACAATGCAGACCCCATCGGCGTGCTCGATGTGGACATCTCCAGCCGTTTGATTCTCGATGAGATTCTTAATATTGGCGACTTGCGGTCGTCGCAGCGCATCGACTTTGTGGGCGGTCTTCGCGGTCTTGGCGAACTGAAGCGTCGTGTGGACAATGGCGAGATGCGGGCAGCCTTGGCCCTCTATCCTGTTTCCATGCAGCAGATCATGGATATTGCCGACAGCGGAAAGATCATGCCGCCAAAGGCTACTTGGTTTGAGCCGAAACTGCGCTCAGGTCTGGTGATTCATAAACTGGTGTAGTTTAATTCCTTTAATGACCGACGAATTCAAAACCATAAAAGGTGAAAGCGAGGGCTACTACACGGAAAAGCGTAGTAAGTTCCTCGCTTTTGCGCATCATGTGGAAACGGTTGACGAGGTGAAGGCGCTGGTGGCTGGCTATCGCAAGCAGTATTACGATGCCCGTCATGTGTGCTATGCTTATATGCTGGGGGCGGGTAGGGAAGAGTATCGTGCCAACGACGACGGCGAACCATCGTCGACGGCAGGCAAACCTATCCTCGGACAAATCAATAGCAACGAACTTACCGACATCCTGATTGTCGTGGTGCGTTACTATGGTGGCGTCAACCTGGGCACCAGCGGCTTGATCGTGGCTTACCGTGAGGCTGCTGCCGATGCACTCTCGCATGCACAGGTTGAAATACGGCAAGTGGAGGAGTGCGTGACATTCGATTTCCCGTTTGATATGATGAACGGAGTGATGCGCATTGTCAAGGACATGCATCCACGCATCGTTGAGCAGACCTATGACTGCTCGGCGACGGAAGGAAACGCCAGTCAAGGCACGAATACCTGCCACATTAAACTGGCCATCCGGCGGTCGGAAGCATCAATATTGAAGACCAAACTAGACAAATTAAACTTTCAATAACAGGATGATGAACAACTTTTTCTTAAAACTCTCAGCGCTGACCATGCTCTTGGCAGCACTCAACTGTAATGTTGCACAAGCGCAGACGCAGCAGAATGGCACGGGCAACGATTGGATGAAAGACCTGACCAGCCGTATTACCTTCAACGGATATGCCCAGGCAGGCTGGTCTTATCAAGACCCTAATGGGACGAAAACCAACTCATATAACTTGAAGCGCACGCTGCTGTGGGCTAAGGCCCGCATCACCGACAGAT
>CAMHDT010000009.1 GCA_946183985.1 uncultured Prevotella sp. | reverse complement strand
GGAAAGCGAGGCGACCGATACGGCCAAAACCGTTAATTGCTACTTTTGTCATTTTCTTTAATTATTTTAATTATTTAAAGGGTTTAATACTTAAATCATTTATTTTTTGCTTTATGCAAGCATTTTTTTCTCTTTTCGGGTGCAAAGTTACGAATTTTTTCCTATATTTGCACTTGATTTCAAACTTAATAAACATTAAAGAGTGGCTAACAGACAACAAAAATGAGATAAATCAAGGGCCGATGCCTGAGATTGCAAAACGAAGATAGCAATTTATATAACAAACAACAATTCTTAAAACATTAACGCTATGGGATTTATTAAAGAATTCAAAGAATTTGCCATGCGCGGCAACGTGATGGACATGGCTGTAGGTGTAATCATTGGCGGTGCCTTTGGAAAGATTGTCAGTTCGCTGGTTGACGATGTTATCATGCCCCTCGTTGGTAAACTTGTAGACAATGTGGATTTCACCAATCTGTATATCGCACTGTCTGGTCAGGCCGATGGTCTGACTCTTGACAAGGCAAAGGAGGCCGGCGCAGTATTTGCATACGGTCAGTTCTGCCAAAACATCATCGACTTCTTAATCGTGGCCTTCTGTATTTTCTTGATGCTGAAAGGCATCAACAAACTGATGAACATGAAGAAGAAGGAAGAGGCACCTGCAGAGCCCGAGGCTCCGAAGGGTCCCACCCAGGAGGAACTGCTTGCCGAGATCCGCGACTTGCTGAAGCAGAAGTAAGTCGTTTAGACACTATTCAAACCAAGGGAGACTGCCGAAAGGGCAGCCTCCCTTTTAAATTTTGGCCAGAATTTTATGAATTTTGGCCAAAATCGTTTAAATTCTGGCCAAAATTTGTTCCGAGGCATTATAAAGGGCATGTGAACAATCTGTTGGTTAACAGGAAGCAGAGGCATTATTATAAATCAAGAAAACATGGTATTTATTATGGTTGTTATCGCGCACAGCCCGTATTCCCGATATTTTTTGCATAACTTTGCACCCTAATCAGATTAAGGTAAAAAAGAAATAAGCAAGTGAAGACATTAGATTTCAAGCCGAAGATGATTTCGGCACTCAAGAACTACAACCGCCAGACGCTCATGGCCGACATGATGGCCGGCGTCATCGTAGGCATCGTGGCCCTCCCGCTGGCCATTGCCTTCGGCATAGCCAGCGGTGTCTCACCCGAAAAAGGCATCATTACTGCCATCGTGGCAGGCTTCATCATCTCGGCCATGGGTGGCTCAAAAGTACAGATTGGCGGCCCCACAGGCGCGTTCATCGTCATTGTGGCAGGTATCATTGGCCAATATGGTATTCAGGGTCTCACCATCGCCACGCTCATGGCAGGTGTGTTTCTCATCATGTTCGGCCTTCTGCACCTGGGTACCATTATTAAATATATACCCTACCCCATCATTGTGGGTTTCACCAGCGGTATTGCCGTCACTATCTTCTCTACACAGGTGAAAGACCTGCTGGGCATGAGCATCGACAATGTACCGGGCGATTTCATAGAGAAATGGATTGCCTATGCACATCATCTGACCGACATCGATCCGTGGAGTGCTGCGGTGGGACTGGTGAGCGTGGCCATCATTGCCACAGCACCGAAACTGAGCAAGCGCGTGCCAGGATCGCTTATCGCCATTATCGTGATGACCGTGGCAGCACTGCTGCTGAAGACCTATGCCGGCGTTACCTCGATAGAAACTATTGGCGACCGCTTCAGCATCTCATCGGAACTGCCTGACGCCGTCGTGCCGGAACTGACATGGGAGACCATCAAGGGTCTGGTGGCACCGGCACTGACCATCGCCATCCTCGGAGCCATCGAAAGCCTGTTGTCGGCCACGGTGGCCGATGGTGTGATAGGCGACCAACATAACTCCAACACCGAACTCATTGGTCAGGGTGTGGCCAACCTCGTGACTCCGATTTTCGGCGGCATCCCCGCCACAGGTGCCATTGCCCGCACCATGACCAACATCAACAACGGAGGCCGGACGCCCATTGCCGGCATTGTCCACGCCGTGGTGCTGCTGCTCATCTTCCTCTTCCTCATGCCGCTGGCAAAATACATTCCTATGGCATGTCTGGCCGGCGTGCTTGTAGTGGTGAGTTATGGCATGAGCGGCTGGCGTTCATTCATGGCATTGATGCGCAATCCCAAGAGCGATGTTACCGTGCTGTTGCTCACCTTCCTGCTCACCATCATCTTCGACCTGACCATCGCCATTGAGGTGGGCATCGTATGCGCCTGCCTGCTGTTTATGAAACGCATGTCGGAGACCACCGATGTGAAGGCCGTCTACGATGAGATTGACCTGAATGAGGATGCTGATATGGAACGTGGCAACCTGGAGCATCTTACCATACCGAAGCACGTAGAGGTCTACGAAATCAACGGCCCCTACTTCTTCGGTGCCGGCAACAAGTTCGAGGATCTGATGGGACGCTACGGACAGCGGCCAAAGGTGCGTATCATCCGTATGCGTAAGGTGCCGTTTATTGATTCCACTGGCTTGCACAACCTTGAGAACATGTGCCGCATGAGCCAGCGCGAGGGCATCACCGTGGTACTCTCAGGCGTCAACGAGAAGGTTGAGGCGGTGCTTCGCCGTAACGACTTCCCACATATTGTGGGCGAAGAGAATATCTGCAACCACATCGATCTGGCACTGGCAAGGGCCAATGAGATTGTTTCCAAATAAATAAAAAAAAGAACTGAGAGGTATGATTAGTCTTTATGCTTGATACTAATCATACCTCTCAATTTTTATTTCTCTGTTCTTTTTAATCTATCTGAATGATAAGATAGCGACTGATGCTCCAGAAGCGGGCCACATCGGTAATCTCAATGGTGGTGCTATTACCGTTCTTAGTCTGTGTATAGGAACCGTTGGGCACCTCCGTCAGAATCTTCACTTTCTTACTCGGAATGTTGATCTGCGTAGTGGAACGCATGTCTATCTTCACGAAAAGCGACTGGTCGACCGTGTCATAGTTCACCTTCTTCTTATGGAGGAGGTTACCGCCAGTGACGAGTCCCTTGTCCTTCAACTCACGCGATGTGCCGATGATATAATAGGCTGTATTGAGCGAGGCGGTCTGCTGCTCCATGGTCTGACGCTGGGCATCGTTCTCTTCCTGCAATGAACCGATAGTAGTGCTCATATCGTTCATTTCGTTGCGCATACGGTTAATATCAGCATTGGCACTTTGCAGTTCCTCTTCCAACTGAGCAATGCGCGCCTCCTTGGTCTCCAACTCCTCACGCAGGTGACGCACCACCGTGTTCAACTGTGCCAACTGGTCGTTGCGACCAGCCAACTGGCGCTCCAACTCGGCCAGGCGTTCCTTGTTCTGAGCCAGCGTCTCCTTAAAGGTGGCCAGGTTCTCGAGCATCTGACGCTTGGTGAGCACCGGGCCCTCAGTAGCATCGCGTAGCGCGCCCTCACCCACAGCGATGGAGTCAAGGCTCGACGACACTTCCACCAGCGAAGCCGTCAGGTCGTCGAGCACCTGTCGCTGCTGCTCGTTGACATTCATGATAGAGTCTCTCTCTGCCTGCCAGTTGCTATCACCACTTCCACCACTGCAGGCCGTCAGTGCCATAGCCACGATGGCAGCGACAAAAAACATGATTTTTCTCATACTATAAATCTTTCTTTATGGTTTTACAATAAATGATTCTTAATGACTGACAGAGGCTTCCATCTTCTCACGGAAATCATTGAAGTTCTCAACAGAGCCATTCAGATACTCATATTTTTCCTTCTTTGCAGTAGACATGGCAAAGAACCACTTAAACACTTCGCGCTGCTGCTGGGAGAAGTCCTCTGAATAGAGCATATAACTATTGCGCAATTTCTGAACAGAATGGTCTGGCTGCAAGAACTCCGTGGTATAAAGATGCTTCAAGGCTATGATGCGACGGTTGAGGAGATTCTCCTCGTCGGGCGTACCATTATGAATTACATTGGCTTCCACCTCCTGAATACGGGCAAGTGTAAGGTCAAGGCCTGCGAGTAAATCCAATGCCTCTGCCGGCGTGATATCACCTTGCTCTCCTTCTTCCGGTTCTACTATTTCAGTAGTTTCTGTCGAGCCAGTCTCACCAGGGGTAAGATAAGCCTTGATGCCAAAATATGCACCTACGCCCAAAAGTATCAAAAACACCAATACCACGGGTATGAGCAGCAACAGTTTGTTAAAGCCTTTCTTCTGTGGCGGCAGGGCACTGCCCATGGGACGCTGGCTATTGACCTTTGGCTTTGACATGACAGTCTTATTCAAGTCGTCGCCAGTATCGGGCTGGGGCTGTGTTTGCTGCTGCGGCTGTTTAGGCGCATTTTTCGACAAAAGGGTCTCATCGCCCATCGGTTGCTGATTAGATTGATAATCGTCGTACATATATTCTATTATTTCTGAGTTTTCGAAGAATTCTGTTTTTCATCTCTTGCCTGCGGCTCGATATTGTTGCCAACAATATTACCCTCTCCGACAACTACATCTCCGTTATTGGAAGTACCTGATGTTGTTTCCTCAGCGGGAGCAGGCTGCGATGTAGTGGGCGACAGGATGCCACGATTTATCAGAATACCGGGATCGACATACTCATCTACTGGAATGACGACTTCATCTCCATCTTTTCCAACGACTACACCCTCTTCATTCTGGCCATCCCCTTTTCCTGGCTGTGGTTTCTGAGAATCCGTCACCGTTGGCACCGTCTTCTTATCATCAGGATTAGCCTCGTTAGCGGGGCCTTTCTTCAAGAAGAGCCACACACCGATACCAACACCCGTCAGCAGCACCAACAGGGCAAACAAGAGCACCACGAGTGTAATTCTGCTTTTTTTCTTGCTGTTAGGAGCCATTTTGTATTTTGATGCTGTAATAGGCTCATCATCTGCCGGACTGGCAGTCGATGACTTTGATGAAGCGGGCTGCTGCGTGGGAGCCGACTGAGGCTCGAAAGGATCTTCATTGCTTTTCTCTGACACCACTTCCACATCGTCTTCGCTCCACGCATTGTTCTTGTCGTGGTCGTTGAGACATTTGTTACGCTTCCGCAAATCTGGCTCGTTATTAGGCATTTTGGCATCGAATTCTGGCTCCGTCTCCACACTCTTCACTTGAATGAGATAGCCCGAGTGGTTGTCAGCATTGTCGACGGTGAGTTCCACAAGTCTCTCCACCTTCTGCTCATCGGTCATCGAGGCATCGCCCACAATGCCCAGCAGTTCGTCGTCTTCCATCTGCTCCAGCATACCGTCGGTGCACAGATAGAAATAGTCACCAGCATTCACATCTGTGATATAGGCGAAGGTGGCTTTCGTGCGTTGCTCCTGATGTGGCTGCATGGCTCGCAAAATGACATTCTTGCGTGGCGAGGTGCCCATCTCGTAATAACTGATTTCGCCCAGTTCATAGAGTTGCTGCACAAGCGAATGGTCACGAGAGCGGAACAGCACGCCCTTGGGATACCCCAATGACGGACGCAGATGATAGATGCGGCTGTCGCCTATATGAGCCACAAGACATCCGCCACGGTGGAAGCAGATAAAGGTCATGGTAGTACCCATGGCAGCCTCGTTGTTCACATCGGCAGCATCGAGAGCGTCATAGGCTTCCTTGAGTGCCTGACGGAAATCGTCGTCAGTGAACGGAGCGTCAGCATTGTGTATACGCTCGCACACCCGGCTCAGGGCTTCGCACACGGCGGCACTTGCCACCTCTCCCTTGTCCAGGCCACCCATGCCGTCGCATACTACAAATACGCGGTTTTCCTCAGTTGCCTCGCCTTTTGCAGGATAGATGGAGTCTTCCTGGTTCTTGCGGTGGCCCAGTTCGCTAATGGCCTGCGGTTGAAATAACTGTATTTTCATGTTTTGAGGTTTTGAGTTGTGAGTTTGTGAGGCTAAGCCTCATATTCTTCAAATAGCAATTCCACATCGCCCATTTTCACCCTGTTGCCATTTTTAAGCATGGCGGTGCTTTCCTCTGCAATGGGAATACCGTTAACGGTTGTTGTGTTCTTGTTCTGCCAATTGCTCAGTGTCACCTTGGTCATGCCTCCAGGCAACCGCGACACAGTGATGCGGGCGTGCATACGACTCATTTTACGGCTGGCAGTAGCAATCTGCACACTGGCCTGCGAAGTTTCAGCCTTTCTGCCCACTGTGTTCATGCCATCCTTCAATTCGTATGACACACCATTCAGACTAAGGCGGTAACACTTCTTCTTACTATTGAAACTTCCTGACGGCAACACGGTCTCACCCCTGTCGTTGGACGAATAGGCTGGCGGCGGTGGCGTCTGCATTTGGAACTTCACTTTAAGGCGCGTGCCACATTTAGGGCACACTATTTCCTTGACGGCAACATTGGTGGCGTTCTTCACGTTGAGCACCACCTTGCACCTGGGACAAACTATTTTCTTTTCAATCATGTCTGTTTAGTTTTTTCCAGTTAGAACAAGCCGCCATCGTCAGGCTCCACGTCGGTTGTCATGTCAAAACTCATGTCCATGTCGCCCGTGTCGTAATAGTCATCACCTGTGTCTGCGGCGTCGTTGTCTTCATCGTCCACCTCATCGTCCAGATCTGCAAGGCCAACCTCTTCAACCGAGTTGTCATCCACTTCAACAATCAATTCCTCGCCTTCCACCTGTTCAGTCACCTCTACGCTCTCGTTGTCCAGTTCGTGGGCAATATCAAGCGGATTGACATCAAGTATAGTGACATCATCGTTGTCGGCTGCAGGCTCATTGTGAACGGGATGGTCATAAGCATAGTCGATAGCATCGCCAGAGACGATATCCATATAGGTTTCCTGCTCTTCTGGCGACATACTCTCCCATTCATCGGCCGTAAAGGTACTGTACACATGTCCGTGCCACTGGAAGATGCCTCCAGGTCCCAGTTCTTCACGTGCAGCATTGAAAGCATCCTCAAACGACATTTGCTCGTTCACGGTAGTTGCCATCTCACCATAGTGTTCGCCCAGCAGAGTCTCCACCTCAACGTTCTCGTTTTCGTCCTCGCCAGTTCCGGGATTTCCAGTCACCACCTCTGCTTCTTCCTCGGCAGTGCCAAACTGGTTTTTCACATAGTCAATTACATGAGGAGCGCCAAAGGCTGCAGCCTCGCCCAGCATGACAGCAGCGCCAGCACCGATAGCCACGACGGCCACCTTGTTCACGCCCTTCTTTTTTTGCTGCGGCTCCATAGGGGTTTTGTCTTTTGTTGCCATATCTCAAAAGGATTTTTATTTCTCGGAATACTTGGCCTTACAATGCGGACACTGTGAACGCTGTGCCAGCACATGATAGGGCTGATTGCCCATGAACATGCCGCATTTCTTGTTAGGACACACATAACTCATTTGGAACTGGCGGTCTAAGGCATCCAGTTTCTGAGGCACCTTCGAGGCATTAATGTATGCCACGATACTCACGATGATGGTGAGAAGGATGGCTGCGCCGATGATGACCAGCCTCAGGACATTGACATTGTCTGATGTGCCGCCAATGATGGCAAAGACCATTCCCACCATCGAGAGGACACCAGTCAGACGGCTGATGGCATTGAACTTACCCTGCTGTTTCTGAATACGGAGGCGCTCATTGTGATAGTTCTCCCACACATATTTCAGAGGTGTAAGGTTAATCGTCGTAGGCGTTACCTCGGCAATACTGTCCCACTCAAAGCGATAGTGCTCGCTGCCCAGTTCTATTCTGTCGCCTGTCTTCACCCTAGCCGTGTCAACGCTCATGCCGTTGACAAAGGTTTCATTGGCAGGATTCAGGTTCTTGAGCAGCCACTGTCCCTGACCTTTATCTTCCAGGCTGAAGTGATTCATGCGGCTCACGCTCTGCATAACGCTACCACTGCTGCCATATACCGTTTCCTTCTTTCCTGCTTGAATGTGCAAGCGATTGGTTCCGTCGTTTGTTCGTCCGATGATGAGTTCCATTTTTCTCTTTATAGTTTTATTCTGCAAAAATAAACAGAAAATTTGAGCCAACCAAATTTTTTGCGTAAAAACATCTATGCCAGGTCTCAGTGTTCGTCCTTACCGTCTCATCTGACGGACTTTCAGCACAGAAATCACAGAGGGTATTGAGAGAAAAATTCCTCAATACCCTCTGTGATTTCTGTGGCAAGTTGGTGGGATCATTCCCACTCAATGGTTGCAGGCGGTTTGGAGGAGATGTCGTAGCAGACGCGGTTGACGCCACGCACCTTGTTAATAATTTCGTTCGAAACCTTGGCCATGAAGTCGTAGGGCAGATGAGCCCAGTCGGCCGTCATAGCATCAGTAGAGGTGACAGCACGCAGGGCCACGGGGTTCTCGTAGGTACGCTCGTCGCCCATGACGCCGACGCTGCGGACTGTGCTTAACAGGACGGCTCCTGCCTGCCATATCTGGTCGTAAAGCGACACTTCGATTTCGCCATCAGTCATGGTAGCCGGAACTCCGGCAGCTAAGACCTTGCGGGCTTCCTCGCCCGACAGTTTCACCTTATAGTCGCGCAGTCCGCGGATATAGATGTCGTCAGCATTCTGCAAAATCTCTACTTTCTCGCGGGTAATATCACCCAGAATACGAACAGCCAAGCCAGGACCAGGGAAGGGATGGCGGGTGATGAGGTGCTCGGGCATACCCATCTGGCGGCCCACGCGGCGCACCTCATCCTTGAACAGCCACTTCAGCGGTTCACAGAGTTGCAAGTGCATCTCCTTGGGCAGTCCACCCACGTTATGGTGACTCTTAATAACCTTACCTGTGATATTCAGGCTCTCAATTCGGTCGGGATAGATAGTGCCCTGAGCCAACCACTTGGCATCGGTAATCTTCTTGGCCTCAGCATTAAACACCTCGACAAAGTCGCGGCCTATAATCTTTCGCTTCTGCTCTGGATCTGTAATGCCAGCCAAATCGGTGAAGAACTTCTCGCTGGCATCCACACCAATCACATTGAGTCCCAGCACCTTATAGTCGTCCATTACTTGAGCGAACTCGTTCTTACGAAGCATACCGTGATCCACGAAGATACAAATGAGATTCTTGCCAATAGCCTTGTTCAGCAGTACGGCAGCAACAGAAGAGTCGACACCGCCAGAAAGACCCAGAATCACGCGGTCGTTGCCTAGTTGAGCCTTGAGTTCGGCCACTGTTGTCTCGACGAACGAGGTAGCGCTCCACTGCTGCTTCGAGCCACAGATATCAACCACGAAATTCTGCAGCAACTGCTTACCCTGCAGGGTGTGGAATACCTCAGGATGGAACTGCACCGCCCAGACAGGCTGAGTGGTGCTGGCAAAGGCAGCATTCTTCACATCCTTTGTAGAGCCAATCACCTCGAAACCAGAGGGGATAGCCGTAATAGTATCACCATGGCTCATCCACACCTGCGAACCCTTCTCAAAGCCCTTGAACAAAGGATTGTTGAGGTTGACGGTCTCCAAATTGGCACGGCCGTATTCACGCGAGTCGGCCTTCTCCACTTTTCCACCCAGGGTGTTTGAGATGAACTGTGCACCATAGCAGATACCCAACACAGGCACCTTGCCTACGAACTGCGACAGGTCGACCTTAAAAGCCTCTGGGTCGTGAACTGAATAAGGCGAACCGCTGAGGATAACGCCTATCACAGAATCATCGTCCACTGGAAACTTATTGTAAGGCAGGATTTCGCAAAAGGTGTCCAGTTCACGCACACGACGACCTATCAACTGGGTCGTCTGCGAACCGAAATCAAGAATAATAATCTTTTGCATTGAAATTTATTGATTAATGAATTGTTCTGCTTGGTCAAGGGTCTCTATCTTGCCCACATCCATCAGGCGAAGGTCGTCTTTCACCAGTCCCACTATCTTGGAACGGTGGCAGATGCTGAGATAGAAATCGATAATGGGGAAACGCTCAGGGAACTGTTCCATCAGCGCAAACAGACGAGGTGAAAAAGAGTGAATGCCACTAAAGGCATACTCATTGAAAGGCTCGCCATGCTGTGAAAGCCCCGTACGACGCACATACTCGTAAGGACTACGGATCTCGCCCGTCTCTATATTCTTCCAGCCCATCAGTCGCATGGCATTATCGAAGAGCAGGTAGCGCTTCGTCTTGCGCTTACTGACAAGGAGGACTGCATCCTCTTCTGGTAGATGCTGACGCGAGAACCAACCGAAATCGACATTATCCAAGATATCCACATTGTGAATAAGGATAGGCTCGTCGTCATTAAATAGCGGAGCTGCTTTCTTCAATCCCCCACCCGTTTCGAGCAATTGGTCGCTCTCATCACTGAATTGCACCAATGGGGCGTATTCTTGCTGCGCCACGTGGTCCTTAATCATCTGAGCGAAATGGTGGATATTTATAACGAAGCGATCATATCCTTGCTCACGAAGTCTATTGATAATGATGTCGAGCAAAGGGCATCCTCCCACTGGCACTAATGCTTTCGGCATTGTGTCTGTAAGGGGTTTTAAACGGGTTCCCAAACCTGCCGCAAATATCATCGCCTGTTTCATGGATGCAAAGGTACGAATATTTTTTGAGATTCGAGTTTTGATATTTGAGTTTTTTATTTCTTTTGCAGAACTTGTGTGATTTTTTGTTCACGATGACAGATTCTTACCTCTACACCAAACTTCTCATGGATATGTTCTGCTAAATGCTGGGCCGAATAGACGGAGCGGTGCTGACCTCCCGTGCAGCCAAACGAAAACATAAGCGAGGTAAAGCCGCGCTGGATATAGCGGCGCACATGGGCATCGGCCAGTTTATAGACACTGTCAAGGAATGTAAGAATCTCACCATCGTCTTCCAAGAAGCGGATAACAGGTTCATCCAGACCTGTGAGTTGCTTGTAGGGCTCGTAGCGTCCGGGGTTGTGAGTAGAGCGACAGTCGAATACATAGCCGCCACCGTTGCCGCTCTCGTCCTCTGGGATGCCTTTACGATAGGAGAAACTATAGACCTTAACCACCAGCGGGCCCTGTGCATCATATTTAGAGAAGGTGGCCGGACCGTCCTGCGGATGCGGCTTATAGGGGTTCTTGTCGGTCGTTTTGTAGCCATCGGCACGACTGGCCGTGGCTGATATGCGCTGGAACTGTGGCAGGTCAACGAGCCGCTTGAGCAAGGATAGCAGATAAGGATAAGGGAAATATGTGGCGTCAAGCAGTTCGCGTATGTTCTGCATGGCTGGCGGTATGGAGTCGATGAAGTGCTGCTTGCGCTCAAAATAGCCACGGAAGCCGTAGGCACCCAGCACCTGCAACTGACGGAAGAGCACAAAAAGCGACAGGCGTGCCACAAAGTGGTGGGGCGACGGCACTTCGGTAAACTGCTTCAGCGCATTATAATACTCATACACCAGTTCGCGTCTCAGTTTATGCGGATACTTAGCCGAGGCTTGCCAAAGAAACGACGCGAGGTCATAGTAATACGGTCCGCGACGTCCACCCTGAAAATCGATGAAGAACGGTGAACCATCCTCCGACAACATCACATTCCTCGCCTGAAAATCCCTATACAGGAAGCACTGCTCATCACCAGCGGCCGTCAGATCTTTAGCCAGCAAACGGAAATCGGCCTCAAGTTTCAGTTCGTGGAAGTCAAGTTCTGTAGCCTTCAGGAAACAATACTTGAAGTAGTTGAGGTCGAAGAGCACCGAATCGGTATCGAAGGCAGGCTGTGGATAGCAGTTGGAAAAATCGAGTTCTCGGGCGCCGCGAATCTGAATATCGGGCAGGGCACATATGGTACGTTTCAGCAAATCCTGCTCTTTCAACGTATAGCGTCCGCCTGCCTCACGGCCGCCGCGGATGGCATCGAACAGCGACACCGCCCCGAGGTCAGTCTGCAGATAGCGCAGTTCGTCGTGACTCACGGCTAGCACCTCTGGCACTGGCAATTTACGCTTGGTGAAATGACGTGCCAGATAGACAAAGGCATGATTCTCATCGCGGCTGGTACCAACACAACCAATGACACTTCGACCTTCACCATCAGTCATCCGATAGTATTCACGATTGCTGCCCGCACCAGGCAACTTTTCTGTAACGGCAGGCTCTGCACCCCGCCATTGCTTATAGAGTTCAAGTAATTGTTTCATTTCTTCAATTATTGCAAGGTAACAGCCATGAGACCGATGACCACATCGTTGGAGAGGGGTTGCACCGTCAGGCTCTTCAGTTTCTTTTTCTTGTTCAGCGGCATTCGCAGCATTTGTGCGGCTCCGCCAGGAATCTCACGGCCATAGACGCCTTGTATATTGAGGGCCACACCAAGGTCACGGCTTACCGTCCCGTTAGCCAGACAAACGCGATAGGGACGAGGCTCTATGGCTTTAAAGGCTTTGCCATCGACGAAATAATCCTGTTCTATGGGACACCAATTGTCAGGATTACGCAAGCGCAGAGTGTCGCTCGTACCATCCTGATAAGTTGCCATGACCAGTCCGTTGTCAATATGGCATTGCATGTGGTTAGTGCTGCCAGCCATGAGCAGGTAGACACTTTCGGCACGCCCTTTCAATGGTATGGTAACATGACTGGGATAATTGTCCCAAAGCGATGTATAGACAATGTTTTTTCCTGTCTGAGGCGTACGGAACGGCACACCAGCCACGACAAAGCGGCTGTCCTTAACCAAGGTGCGGAACACGGAATCGTTGATGGCGGGGGTATATTGCGGGTGGCACCACTCACCCACTCCCTGCACAGGAATCTGCAATGTGGTTGTCAGCGGACGAGGAGAAAGATATTGCTGACGGAAGATGTCGTCGACCTCGGCATTGAAACAACGGTCTATCGTCTGTGGAACAAATGGCTTGTCAAATACAGGCTCAGCAAGTCCGAGACGCTCAGGCGACTCAGCGGGTAGTTCATCTGCAGGTATTGTCTGCCTTACATAGACAGAATCGGCAGGCAGTTGCCAAACAATGGTTTGAGTTTTTTCGGCCGTTCCCTCCACTTCGCAATAGTCGCCTTTTGCCAAGTTCTGTTGCACAACCATCTTCAGAGGACGGGAGAAGTTCTGTTCCACCGTGAGACGGGCTTCATTACCTTCTCGTGTGTACTTATAATATATATAAGGTGTACGAATACTCACGCTATCCCACTCCCGCGGAAAGCCTGGACGGATGATGCAGCAACCATCGAGCGCATTGGGAACAATACCGAACAGCCCCTGCAACAGCGTGCGACTGCTAATGCCGATGCAATCGCCGAAGTCGCGATAGCATTCGCCACGGGCAGCATCGTAGTGGCTCAACTGTCCGAAATTAGCCGGCGACTGTCCAAAATACATATTGTCAAGGATGTTGGCCTTCATCAGCCGATAGCCATCGTCACTGCGTCCTGCCTCGAAATAAGCGAGCGCGGTGTGCATCACCTCGGCATTAGCCACGTTATTAATGCTCCACGAATAAGGCAGCCAGTCGCTGGTAGCAATGGTCTGGAAGCCTGTCTGCTCTACAGTAATGTGAGGAATATGAGCATCAATGTATTGAGTGGCCTCGTAAGCCTGACGCGGCGAAGCGGCTCCACAGTCTATAGGCGTATAGATGCTCCACACGGCAGGTGACTCATGCTTGCGTTTCAGGCCCATCACATCCTCATATTCAGCCCAGACGCCTTTGTCTTTAAGCCATAGCCTACTGTTCATAGCCTCGAGAATGGCTTCGGCCTCACGGCGATATGGTTCAGGATCCTCACCAATTATTTCTGCAATGCGGGCAGCGAGTTTGTTGCCTCTGTAGTTATAGGCCGATGAATGGGTCACGGCACCACCGCCATAATATAATGCATCGGAGGCCCAAATGCAGCAGTAGGCATCATAGAGATGGTCACCATCGGCATCGTAGTTGCGTTTTTCCCATGCCAGATGGCGCTTGATAACGGGCCACATCTGGCGCATATAGGCAGTATCGGCATCATACTGGAAATGCCAGAGCAGTTCGTCCATATAGTTGAGGTTCATGTCGTAGTGGTGCATCTGGTCGTTGCGCTCGGGATTACGACAGATATAACCGTTAGAATACATCTGCGTTCCCCATTTCTTTTCTGCACGGGCCATGTTCATCTTCACATCCTGCGAAGGATGAGGAATAGTGGCCGGAACATCAGTGACCTGACTCTTGGCATACGCATTGAAATGACTCAAGGCACGGTCGTTCCAACCCAGCACATCGCCCACATATGCAGCACGCCAACCGGCCAGGGGCATACGCCACCCTATGCAGCCATGCAACCATGTCTGGCCATCCCAGTCGCCATCGGCAGCAAAAACCAAGGCACTGCCTAACGTATTGATATAGGGGTCTGGTGTATTGAACTGCAACCTGTTGCCCATCATGCCATTATGCACCACGGCGCTCATAAACATCTGCCGTCCTTCGTCGCAAGAGACATTGGCAATTCTATTGATGGAATCGATAACAAAGAAATGCTCATTGCCACCTTTCCATCGGCTTGTGGCAAGAGGTTCCGCCATTGGTGCTGCTTCAAACACGCCAGGCTTGTCGGCACCGATATCGCCATTGCGATGCAACTTGGGATTGGCAATGGCACAAACTAAGGCCTGAAACTGAGGCACAGCATCAAAACAACGGTCATCGAACAACCACACAGCACCTTCGCGGTCGGGCATGGCCACCACCTGCAACACCAGTTCAGCATGTTCGCCCCAGCGGTGGTCACGCAAGCGATAGATGCGCATGCCATTTACATAGGCAGCCTTACAATAATCGGTAGAATCAAGAGGGATGTCATTCACCTTGAAGCATATATGGCGGTGGTTGTTTTTCTTCACCACAGCAAACACTGGGCGGTCGCTGGTTTCCAGTCGCCAGTCGGTATGACTGCCATAGAGCGCACGGGTGAAGCGGTTTGTCCCGTTTTCACAGACAATCATATCGCCTTCAGGGAAATACTGCTGGCGACGCTCCATATCCTGCTTGCCATCATTATACGACGGCAAGGCACCCGCAATCTGCGCCTTGGAAGGTGAAAAGCATATAGCGAGCAGCAACAGACTGGCCAACCAATATCTCATCTTCTGTTTTTCCTTCTGTCCAGCCAGTCAATCAAGTAACTCTCAGCCAAAGCGAGCAAAATCATGAAGCCCAAGGCCATGAGAAATGCCAGCCACACACTGTTCAGCCACCACGCTGCCAAAAAATATACCACCATGCTCAATATAAACTTGGACACAGTGCGAAAAATCCAACTCCAATTCATAACTGGGTACAAAGGTAGGAAATAATTAGGAACCCAAGGCCGCAAATACCGTTAAAAGATAATAATCGTGAGCAATTATGTGCTCGGCTCTTCCACTTTTTTATGAAAAAGAATGATGAATTATGAAACTTTAGTTCGCCGTTAGGCAATTATTTCGTATCTTTGCCGACAGAAACAATCTACAGAGATGGCAGACACAAATTATCAGCAGATGCTACCCATAGGCACACTGCTTCAGAATGGCAAATACCGCGTGGTGCGCTATATGGCATCGGGCGGTTTCGGCAACACCTACGAGATAGAGCATGTGAAACTGCACAAGCGACTGGCGCTGAAGGAGTTTTTCATGCACGGCATCAACCAGCGTAAAGGTCTCAGCGTGACGGTGAACCAGGAGGAAAACCGGCCTGTCTTCGACCAGATGCGCGAAAAGTTCCTGCACGAGGCACAGCGGCTGGCACAGTTGAGGCATACACATATCGTTGAGGTGAGCGACTATTTCGAAGAAAACCAGACCGTCTACTATGTCATGACACTCATCGACGGCATTTCGCTCTCGGCCATGATGGCGAAACAGAAACGCACGCTCACAGAAGAAGAGGTGCGCCACATCCTGCCACAAGTGCTCTCCGCCTTGAAATATGTGCACGCTCAGGGAATCTACCATTTGGATCTGAAGCCTGATAATATCATGACAGACAGCGAGGGAAATTGCTGGCTCATCGACTTCGGTGCCAGCAAGCAACTGTCCATACAGAGCCATTCGCTGACCACCAGCACCGGCCTCTGCTACACATCAGGGTTTGCCCCTTCTGAGCAGATAAACGGCAATACCAAACGCATCGGCCCGTGGACGGACTTCTATTCCTTTGGTGGCACGCTCTATCATCTGCTGACCGGCCAAGTGCCCCCCAGCACCGACGATATCAGGGACGACGGTTCCGCGGCCTTTGCCTTCCCCGCCACAATCAGCCCAGAGATGCGCCAACTCATCATCCACCTGATGAAGCAACCGCCCAAGGAGCGCCCGCAGAGTGTGGAGGAGATAGAACAGAGATGGCTGGAGTCCGTGTCCCGTCAAAATCCGAGACCGGCATCCCAGCCTACACAGATGCTACAGACGAAGCCCAAGCGGTCATCACTGTGGCTTTGGGTCACATTGGGAAGCATTGCAGTTCTGATGATTGCTTTCGTTGGAAGCCTCATGCTACTGACTTGCGACGATAACTATCAAGACGAAGCAGACCTGCAAAGTGAGGAGGCGCCATTGCCCGCCGTCATTCAGAACCTTGTAGACAACATGGTGTATGTGGAAGGCGGCAGTTTCCTAATGGGAAGGGAAAGCGAAGGCGATTTTAGTTGTGAATATCCAGCCCACTATATCACGCTATCGCCGTTTTACATTGGCAGATATGAGGTGACACAGGAAGAATGGGAGGCTGTGATGGCCGACAACCCGTCATACTTCCAAGGCGAGAGGCGGCCTGTGGAAAACGTGAGTTGGGACGAATGTCAGGAGTTTATTGAAACATTGAATGTAATGACCGGCATGGCGTTCCGCCTGCCTACCGAGGCCGAATGGGAATATGCAGCCCGCGGCGGACAGTTGAGTCATGGCTATCTCTATAGCGGCAGTGATATTATCGATTCGGTGGCCGTCTACGACAACCATGCCTATCGCCCAGACAGCGTCGGCCATCGGCAGCCCAACGAACTGGGACTCTACGACATGAGTGGCAACGTGGAAGAATGGTGCCAGGACTATTACGATGAAGAATATTACAAGAAGTCTCCCTCTGTAGATCCCTGCAATGAAAATGAGAATTTTTACTCACTTCGCATTGTTCGCGGCGGCTGTTGGAACTATTCCAATTACTTTTCCAAGGTAACATATCGAAGCGGAAGAGCGCAGGCCACTCAAGATAGCAACCTCGGTCTGCGCCTCGTCAGATAGGATTCAACAAAAACCGTTATTTTCGCTGTTTCTGGAAGAACGCTCCGTTAGGATTTAACGGAGCCTTCGTTGAACTGCAATGGAGCCTTCGTTAGACCTCAATGGAGCCTCCGTTAGACCTCAATGGAGCCTGCTTTGAAACGCAAAAGAGGCACCGTTGACCTTCAAAACAGACTACATTGTACTTCAACATAGGCCCTATCGCGGTCTGAGACGGCCTCCCTTAGACCCTCGCTCGAACTTGTTTCGCTTGTCGAAGAATGGCTAAAGGGACTTTTTCATTCTAGATTGAAAATTTTAATTGTAAAGACTTTTTACGACTTGGACCCAAAAAAAGCCGAGTGTCTCACGACATCCGGCTCCAAAAACAAACTACTTAAAAACTAATCTACTAAAACAAATCAAAAAAATATCTTTTTCTGTGTGCAAAATTAGAGATTATTTTCTATCTACACAAGTCTTGACAATACAAAAATAATGGCAAATTGACATACATCAAAGGAAATGAGACATACAAAAAAACGACCCCGTCTATTTGCAAAGTTGAGGTAGCAATTGTAATATCAAAAATAAAGTAATTATTTTGTGCTATGCGTGAAAATTTGTAAGTCTATTCATAACAATTATCATGGTTGCCATAGACTGGAAGATAAAACAATAAAAAAGTACAGGAGCACAGGAATGTTCTATTGTCTGAACTCCTGCAACTCCTGCACTCCTATTCACTCTTTGGACTATGTCCTTCAGTTCATGATTACATCATGCCGCCCATGCCCGGAGCACCGCCCATTGGCATGGCAGGTTCCTTCTCGGGTTTGTCGCAGATAAGGCACTCAGTGGTGAGGAACATGCCGGCAATGCTGGCTGCGTTCTCGAGAGCCACACGGGCCACCTTGGCAGGGTCGATAACACCTGCGGCACGCATATCTTCGTAAACCTCAGTGCGGGCATTGTAACCAAAGTCACCCTTGCCCTCGCGCACCTTCTGTACAACCACGGCACCCTCTTCACCAGCATTGGTGACAATCTGGCGCAGCGGCTCTTCGATAGCACGACAGATGATATTGATACCAGTCTGCTCGTCGGCATTGTCGCCTTTCACATCTTTCAAGGCTTCCTGAGCGCGGATGTAGGTTGTGCCACCACCGGCTACAACACCCTCTTCAATGGCGGCGCGGGTAGCGCACAGAGCATCGTCAACACGATCTTTCTTCTCCTTCATCTCCACCTCGCTGTTGGCACCTACATAGAGCACGGCCACGCCGCCGCTCAGTTTAGCCAGACGCTCCTGCAGTTTCTCCTTGTCGTAAGAAGAGGTGGTGTTCTCTATCTCGGCCTTAATCTGATTGATGCGGTCCTTGATGGCCTGACTATCACCGGCACCATTCACGATGGTAGTATTGTCCTTGGTCACAGTGAGTTTCTCACAGGTGCCGAGCATCTCAAGCGTAGCCTGCTCCAGTTTCAGGCCTTTCTCCTCGCTGATGACGGTACCACCAGTCAGCACGGCAATGTCCTCGAGCATAGCCTTGCGACGGTCGCCGAAACCAGGAGCCTTCACGGCGCAGATCTTCAAGCCGCCACGCAGACGGTTCACGACGAGTGTGGTCAGAGCCTCAGAATCCACATCCTCAGCAATAATCAGCAAGGGGCGGCCACTCTCAGCAGCAGGTTGCAGAATGGGCAAGAACTCCTTAATGTTGGAAATCTTCTTGTCGTAGATAAGAATATAGGGATTCTCCATGGCGCACTCCATCTTCTCAGAGTCAGTAACGAAGTAAGCCGACAGATAGCCACGGTCGAACTGCATGCCCTCGACCACGCCGATGTGCGTATCGCGGCTCTTGCTCTCCTCGATGGTGATGACACCGTCCTTGCTCACCTTGCGCATAGCCTCAGCCAGCAGTTCGCCAATCTCCTTGTCGTTGTTGGCACTGACGGTAGCCACCTGCTCAATCTTGTCGTAGTTGTCGCCCACCTGCTCGGCATTCTTGGCGATGAAATCGGTCACGGCCTTCACAGCCTTGTCGATACCACGCTTCAAATCCATGGGGTTGGCACCGGCGGTCACGTTCTTCAGACCCTCGCTCACGATAGCCTGAGCCAGGATGGTGGCTGTAGTGGTGCCGTCGCCGGCATCGTCGCCAGTCTTCGAGGCCACACTCTTCACCAACTGTGCGCCTGTGTTCTCAAAGTGGTCTTCCAGTTCGATTTCCTTAGCCACGGTCACGCCGTCCTTGGTAATCTGCGGAGCGCCAAACTTTTTCTCAATCACTACATTACGTCCCTTCGGGCCCAGTGTCACCTTGACAGCATTTGCCAACTGGTCAACGCCCTGCTTCATCATCTCACGGGCCTCAATATTGAATTTAATTTCCTTTGCCATAATTCTTTTTTCTTTATTTTCGATATATCGACATATCGAGATCCCGATATATCGAGATGTTATTATAATTATTTCTCAATCACTGCGAGCACATCGCTCTGGCGCATCATCAGGAACTTCTCGCCGTCGAGTTCAATCTCCGTGCCGCTATACTTGCCATAGAGCACTTCATCGCCCTCTTTCAAAATCATCTCCTCGTCCTTGGTGCCCTTGCCAACGGCCTTGACGATGCCACGAAGAGGTTTTTCCTTTGCTGTGTCTGGAATAATGATTCCACCGATTTTCTCCTCAGCCGGTGCAGGCAATACGAGCACACGGTCTGCCAATGGTTTAATGTTCATAACGCTTTTATTGTTTTAATGTTTATAATACTTTCATTTTCGTGAAGCCCAAACTTCATCTTCTGCCACTCATCATGCGAAAAGCGTGCCAAACTGTCTGTTCTGACAATTTGGCACGCTTTTTTATCATTTAATGTCTTGACGGCCTACCAACCGGGAGGAAAGTTTGCAGCAGGCTCAGCCGTAGTTTTATATTTATCGGGATTCTCTATAATATCACGTACTCTCTCAAGCCGTTCAACATCATTATTCATCATTTTATAAAATTTGATTTCATAATTCAAATAGCGCAAAGTCTTCCATTTGTCTTCTGCTTCTGGATACGGACCCTCGTCGTAACTCAATTTATAGTAGCCATCACCGAAATACTCATCAGCGAGCATGTCTGCATTCCTATAGTTTCCCATGTCACACTCTATCAGATAATGGCCATACTTATAAAAATCATTCTTTATGTTACCGTTGATTGCATAAATGACAGGGAGGAAGAAAAGCGCCAGGAGCCATAATGCAGCCGCAGACAATGCCATCCATTTTGGAAACGCACTCTTGTCGCATTGTGACCAAGCAGAACGACGAGGGGCATTCTTCTCCACTCGCGTGGGAATGAGCATCAGCAGATAGACCAGCAAATCGAATATACCTGCTCCTACTGTAAAGCCAATAGAAGCTTGACTATTACTCCCTATGGTAGGAAAAAGTGCCATCACCTGAAGCAGCATCATGCACCAAAAGGCTCTGCGTTTCCATCGAAGCAGCATAAGAAGGCCTAAAAACGCACTAAAGCCAAGCGTGAATAGGATGAGAAGGCCGTGATCATCACAATAAAAATATGGCGACCAATAACCATTGACTACTGCAGCAAGATTGTCTGGCAGACCAAGAATAGAACCCACAACCATCATCACTATTGAGACCAACAGAAACAGGCCCATGAAGAATGTGGTGATAAAGTTGCGCTTATGCAGACCGTCGATGCCAAAGAGCCAACTCCAGAACCCGCGTTCTTTTGTTGCGGGTTGCTGACGGACGGTGGTGCTTCCGCTCATACGGGTGGGATTGTCTGCCGAAGGTTTGCTTTCCACCACCTCTACTTCAACATCTACATCCTGCGCCTCGACCTCTGATGTTTTTGTCTCGGCCTGAGTCTTCTGCCCTTGCAACCATGCCTGTATCTCTGCCACGCTTTGCGGACGCTTCTGACGACTGAGGTTCATCATCCAGCGAATAAGGTCTTGCATCTGACGGCTGACGGGCTGCTGATAGGCAAAGGCGCCCTCTTCGTTAATGCCCGTGAGCGAGGGTGGCTGATGGTTGGTGAGCAAGGTGTAGAGCGTTGCACCCAAAGCATAGAAATCGGTCCAAGGGCCGAACTTGTCCATGGCCTGTTCCACCTGCTCCATGGGAGCATAGCCTGGCGTATAGCATAAGGCCGATGAAGTAGACAACGAAACACCGTCGGCTCCGTGCAACTGTTTGCTGGCTCCGAAGTCAATGAGATAGGCAGTGCCCTTGCGGTCGGTCATGATATTGCCTGGCTTGATGTCAAGATGCCATATCTGCTGTTGGTGCACCTCTGCCAGTGCATCAAGTATCTGCGGCAGCAGTGCGCGCACTTCATCTTCCTTGAATGGTTTGCCGCGATGCTTCAATTCATCTGAGAGCGACTTTCCGTCGATGTAGTCCATCACATAGTATACGGTGCCGTTTTCCTCAAATAAGTTATGAACCTGCACGATATGCGGGTTCTTCAGTTTGCGCAGGCGCAGTGCCTCTTTACGGAATTTCTCGCGCTGGCCCTCGAATGAAGCATGATTATCGGGCACACTCACCGTCACCTGTAAGCCATCGCGCAGATTGACGCCCCTCATAAAAAACTCCTTCATGGCCTGCGTCTCATCAAAGATATTGTTGTGCACCACATAGGTGTTGCCGAAGCCACCAGCACCCAAGGCCCGCTCCACAGTATAGTCGCCATGATGCAGTTGTGTGCCTGCAGGCAACATGTAATTATCCATCGTCAGTTACGTTTTTGTTAATATCAAAAAATGCGCACCTTCGCCACTTTCTGCTGACAAAGGTACGCTTTTTAATGCAAACAACCAAACTATTCTTCTGTTTTTTCCAGCAAGTCGACCTCAACAATACGCAGTTCGGTCTTGCCTTTCGCTGTCTTCATACGGTCCATCTCATTGGCAACGCCACCAGCCAGTTCCTTCACAAGGCCGAATTTCTGGCTGTCCTGTGCGGGACCCACCATCTTGATAGTCAGTTCTTTTGATTCCACAGGTTGCGGAATGCTGATATGCACATAGCCCAGCGAGGCTGGCGTTACGCCTTCCCAAAGTTTCTTACGGCCCGCATAGACCTCAAGAGGATAGCACTTCTGGCGCCAGCCCGTCAGTTTCATGGTAATCTCGCTGACGGCAGCCTTGCGCGAAAGTTTATAGGTGACCCATGCATTCTCACGACTGCCGTCACTCTTCCATTCCGTCAACTCGTTATCGTCAATGGCATTCTGAGCATCGGTCTGATTGGAGCCAGCCTGCACCGACACAATGTCAACACTCTTAAAGACATCATGACAAGAAGGCGTGGAGGGAGTCTCGCCTCGCATCAGGCTGGGTTTCAGCGTCAGTGCGGGTAGCACATCGGCGGCAGGTGCCGGTTTGCTTTCGATGGCAAGATAAGCAGGTTTCAACCCATCTGCCTGGGCGGACAGTTCTATCTTGTCGGCTGTGGTTGTGGTGCGTACCAGCACACGATTAACGCCACACTCTACAGGAAGCGACATCTGTCCGACATAGTTGTCCGACACATTCTTCTTATTGGCAGCATCGAGCAGATTCTTGTCGCGATGATTATCATCTTGCTGATACTGTTTGTTGTCGCGTGTAGCAATACCGCCTATCCAGCGGGCTTCGCCCCAGAGTTGGAAGTTGACCATCTGATTGGCTAACGGGCAACGGTGCCCTTGCCTGTCGACAACCTCCACCTGGACAAGCACCATGTCGGCACCATCGGCCTTCACGCCCTCTGGATTCTCAATCGTAGTCAGTTTCAGTTGGCAGGGCTCGCCAGCCGTCTCGATTTTATAAGATGAGCCGTCATTACCACGGGCCTCTATGACACCAGGTTCAAACTTCACATTTTTGAAAGTAAAGAGCCACTGGAATGAACGCTCACCCTTGCCAACAGAGTTACCATTGACGAAGAGTTCCACCTCGCTGGCGGTAGAAACCACATAGACTGGTTTCACCGTGTTGGCGGGATAATTCCAATGTCCGATGATATAGGTACGAGGCTGCTCCGGACTCACCCAGCCGTCCCACATCACCTGGTGGGCAAAGAAGGCATCCTTGGGAATGCGCATGGCATCGGTGACGCCGCTGGTGCGATAGTTTGATTCACCACGATGATGGGTATTGGTGTCGGAGAACACAATCTTCACGCCACCACTATTAACACGCTTGCCAGTACCTGGGCGTTCCAACCAATACTCATGCCAACGCTCCACCATGCCACAGGCCAGCGCATCCATATTGTGATTATAGTCAAGCGCAGGTGCATTGCGATAGAGTGGACCGTCGCCTTCCTTATGATAGGGATAGGAATATTCGTCCCAATACTTGCGCAGGCCCTCATCACGATAATACTCCATGCTCCACATAGGCTTTGAGGCGCTCTTGTTGATATAGAGCATCTCACCACCGTATTCCGCTTCTGGTCTGTCGAGCATCTCACGACTGCCAATGGCACGACCTCCGCAGGGATCATACTGGTCACGGATTTGTTTCATTTCCTCCATGTGCGCTTTTGAAATGCGGAAGTTGCCACACTCATAGAACACAACCGAAGGGTTGTTGCGGTTGTAGATGATGGCATCGCGCATCACCTGCGTACGTTGCTGCCAGCGCGAGCCATCCACATCTTTTTCTGCATCGCCGGCGGGCATGGCCTGCAACAGGCCCACACGATCGCACGACTCTATGTCTTGCTTCCACGGGCACACATGCATCCAGCGCACCAGGTTGCCTCCCGATTCCACGGCAAGACCGTTGGAATAGTCGCTCAGCCATGCAGGCACGCTGATGCCCACCCCCGGCCACTCATTGCTGGTGCGCTGGGCATAGCCGTGCACCATAAGCACACGGTCGTTCAGAAACACTTTTCCTTCCTTGAATTCAGTCTTACGGAAACCTGTGCGAGTGACCACAACATCGTTACAAGCATTACCCTCAAGCAGTGAGGTCTCTACGGTATACAGATACCCGTAGCCCCATGACCAGAAGTGCAAGTCATCGACTTGCTGCTGTGCCTTAGCCACAATTGTTTGGCCTGGCTCCAGAGCCATGGCCTCGCCACGGAAGCGGGCCTTCTCCTGTCCGTCAACATCCTTTACCACCACCTGCAAAGCAAAGGCGTGCGCCCTTGTGTCGTCGTTACGCACCTGACTCTCGGCATGAATCACCGCCTTACGCCCTGCAATATCGAAATCGGAGGCATAGACATAAGTACCTGTGGTCTGCAGGTTGCTGTAGAGCGGCAGCGTCTGATAGAGACGGCCAGTCTTATACAGATACACATTCTTAGGCAGTCCGCCATAGTTGGCATTGAAATTCTTGTCGTTCCACTGATAGCGGCTGTTGAGCACGCGGTCGCGATACTGCCACGAGTTGTCGCAGCGCACGGCCATCACATTCTCACCCACACAGGCATAGGGCGTAAGGTCGAAGCCAAAGGCCATGACGCCATTGTCAGAGAAACCCACCTTCTGCCCGTTGAGCCACACATCGGCTCCCTGCCGGGCACCTTCAAATTCCACGAACACCTTGCCTTGCAGGTCGTCCTCGGTCAGGGTGAAGTGTTTCCGATACCAGCAAACGGTGTCAGTCAGGTCTACAATGTCTTTTTTGAAGGCTTCATCACCATTGAAGGCGAAGGGCAGTGTAACCTGCGTCCAGGCTACATCGTCAAAAGTCGCCAGACTGGCCTGTTCAAAATCGCCCACCTGCAGGCGCCAGTCGGCATTGAAGTTCAGTTTCTCACGTTGTGCGGCCAATGCTGTCAGAGTCAGCACCAGCATTGTCAGGAACAAAAATAATCTTTTCATTGCGATGGAAATTGTAGTTTATTTTTCCGCAAAGGTAGCCTTATATTATATTAAAGATGTATTACCATTGTCCAAATACTAGTAGAATCGTTCGCATCAGTCTATTTTTGCACCGTTGACAACCATATTCTTCACCTTGCAGTTGTCTATGAGCGAGGCATCGAAGGCCTGTTTCTTGTCGGTCACGTTGATGTTCTCGAATGTGAAACCTGTGAGGCGATACTTGTCGCTCTTGCCCACATCGAAGAAGTTCTGGCAGTCCATCTGAATGTCGCGAATAGTGATGTCGTTGCACTGCGACAACGGCATATCCTCGCGCTCCTCGGGTTTGAAAAATTGTGTCCAGGGTCGCACCACAAGAAACGAGTTGCACGAGCCAGTCATCTCAGCCACCGTCACATATTCATAGTGTTGCGGTGTGTCTGGACGCATTTTCAACCAGATGATACGACTGGCATTCTGCACATGGCAGCGGCGAAGAATCACGTTCTTGTCGTGCAGCGACTCGGAGCCGAGGGTCATGCAGCCATGCACACGGCCATAGTTGCAGTCCTGCACAATAATGTTCTCGCAGGGACCGTTGTCAGGATTCTTGTCGGCCCAGGTGCCCTTGCCGCCCTTCAGCACCACGGCATCATCGTTGACGCTCATGTAGCACCCGCTGATAAGTACATTCTTACACACATCGAGATCAATAGCGTCTGACGAGGGTGCACCGCGTTTGGGGTCAATGGGCGTCACATTGTCAAATGGAGCAAAGATATAGCATCCCAGATAGCGCACATACTCGCACTTGTAGAGGTGATTAGTCCAGAAAGGAGAGTTGATGATGCGCACATCCTGCACGGTCACATTCTTCGAGTTGGAGATGTAGACATTGCGGGGACGCATGGCCTCAAGGTTCGTACAGTCCTTGTTGAACTTGCGACGAATCCAAAACTCCTCCCAATAGGGCTGGCCATTGCCGTTGATGGTGCCTGGGCCAGTGATTGTGAAACCGTCGCAGCCTATGGCATTGACCAGAGCAGCAAAGTAATTGAGGGTCTGGCCTTCCATACGGGTCTTCACCAGTTTGAAGTCACGGATACGATCAGAACCGCGCAGTTCGCCATTCTCCTCAATAAGCAGATGAGTGCCGGGTTTGAAAAAGAGGCTGCCACTGACCACGAAGCCGCGGGGTATGACCACCACGCCGCCGCCTTCGCTGGCACAGCGGTCGATGACGGCCTGCAACTCTTTGGTCTGCACCTGCTCGCTATAATTCCTTACGCCATAGTCGGTCACCACATAGCGTTTGCCTAAGGTGCTCACATCAACCCTCGATGTGTCGTTAAACCATGCAGGTACGGGGGTGCCGTCGGGCCACAAGTCCTGCTTCACTTCTTTTTTCTTACCCATGGCCGCAATGCACAATAACAGCAGTGCAATGCCAAGTAAAAGTCTCAGTTTCATTGTATTGTTTTGCTTAATGATTAGTTTTATGCCGCAAAGTTACGAAAAGTTGAGCGAAGAACAAAAGAAACGCGTTTCTTTTTTTATCACGATGACGCATGCCCTCCAATAAATTATGGCTATAATTCTTCAAATTATGGCTATAATCGTTGAAATTATAGCCATAATTTTTTCTTGCAGGAAAAACCTGAAGTGAAAAAGAACCGAACTTCACAGCCCGGTTCAGTCTCTTTACCATAAAAATTACTAACTAAAACTATTAACTTACCTAATTCTAACAACTTCTATTAACTAAGATAATGACATATCATGAAAGTAGTTCGTTTTATGAATCACACTGCAAAATTACGACAGGAACGCCCCTTTTTACAATGAAAATTATACATTTTATGACATTTTTGTACGGTATAATAAAAAAAATATGTAACTTTGCCCCAAATAAACTTAAAACAACACTGGAATGAAAGACTTTTTCAAGTACACGCTTGCCACTATATGCGGCATCGTGATTCTGGCAATCGTAGCCGGAATTATGTTTATGATTTCATTGGCATGCATGGTGGCCAGCGACAGCGCACCTGCAAAAATTGAAAAGAACTCGGTATTTGTGCTGAACATGGATGCCATGATTGAAGAGCGCGCAGAGGAAGACAACCCCTTCAGCGAACTGCTCGGACAGGTGGATATGACCACCATGGGACTCGACGAGGTGCTTCGTGCCATCAAGACCGCCAAGGACAACGAGAATATCAAGGGCATCTATATTGAAGGTGGTGTCGCCTCATTCGATTCGCCCGCCACGGCACAGCAGATTCGCGACGCCCTGAAAGACTTCAAGCAAAGCGGCAAGTGGATTATTGCCTATGCCGACACATACACACAATCGGCCTACTATGTAGCCACCGTGGCCGACTCGCTGTTCATCAACACCACGGGCATGATTGACCTAAAGGGCATGGGTGGCAAGAGTTACTATATGACCGGTCTCTACGAGAAAGTGGGCGTGAGGTATCAGTGCACCCGCGTGGGCAAATACAAGAGCGCAGTAGAAAGTGTCACGCGCAAAGACATGAGCGAGAACGACAAGGAACAGCGCATGGCCATGTATCAGGGCATCTGGCAGCACTGGCTCAAGGACATGGCCGAGGGTCGCAACATCCCTGCAGAGCAACTGAACCAATTGGCCGACGACAGCATCATGATCTTTGCTAGCATTGACGACTATAAGACAACACACCTCATTGACGGCGACATGTATCCCGATGCCATCAAACAGGTTATCAAGGCTAAACTGGGACTGGCTGACGACGAGAAAATCAACCAAGTGACGCTGGCCGACCTTACCGCAATGCCTGCAGACAAGGATGAGAAAGGCGACAAAATTGCCATCTACTATGCCTATGGCGAAATCATCGACGAACCTGCCAGTGCCTTCTCCAGCGAGCACGCCATCGTGGGCAGCACCACCGTGGAAGATCTGAACAAATTGGCTGACGACGACGATGTGAAGGCCGTAGTGCTCCGCGTCAACTCACCTGGCGGCAGTGCCGTGGCTTCCGAACAAATCTGGCACGCGCTGAAACAACTCAAGGCTAAGAAGCCCATCGTGGTATCCATGGGTGGCTATGCTGCATCGGGGGGCTACATGATTAGCGCACCGGCCAACTATATCGTGGCTGAGCCCACCACCGTGACTGGTTCCATCGGCATCTTCGGGCTCATGCCGAACCTCAGCGAACTGGTGACCGACAAACTGGGCGTGACCTGGGACGGTGTTCAGACCAACAAGTATACTGATTATGAAACCAACCTTGTATTCAGCAAGGACAACACACAGGAACTGCAGTTTATGCAGACTTATGTAGACCGCGGCTACGACACATTCCTCGGCATCGTGGCCGAAGGCCGTGGCATGACTAAGGAGCAGGTGCACGAGATTGCACAGGGACGCGTATGGATTGCCACCGATGCCTTGCCCATCAAACTGGTTGACCAGATTGGTTCACTCGACGACGCTGTAAAGAAGGCTGCCGAACTGGCCGGCACCAGCGAATACCACACCGCTGCCTATCCAGCCAAGGCCGACTGGCTGGAGAGCCTGCTGGCTTCCACAGAAGAATCAAAAGGCAGTTACCTGGACGAACAACTGCGCCAGACGCTGGGCGAACTCTACGAACCGCTCATGGAAGTACGCAAAGACCAGCAACGCAACCGTCTGCAGGCCCGTCTGCCCTTCGCCACAACGATAAAATAAAGAACTATAGATACTATAGCCACTATAGAGACTATAACACATGGAAGGTGACTTTATCAAAATAAACCGCTGGCTGTTGCCACTGAGTTGGTGCTACGGACTCGTTGTGCGCTTCAGGAATATGCTCTTCGACACGAGCGTACTCACAAGCCATGACTTCACCGTACCCATCATCTCCGTGGGCAACATCACCGTCGGAGGCACAGGCAAGACACCGCATGTGGAATACCTCATACGCCTGCTACACAAACAGGCAAAGGTGGCGGTACTGAGCCGGGGCTACAAAAGGAAGTCGCATGGGTTTATCGTGGCTGGCAACAACTCGTCAGCACATGACATTGGCGACGAGCCCTTCCAGATGAAGAAAAAATATCCCGATGTGACAGTGGCCGTAGACAAAGACAGGGTACACGGTATCAATATGCTCATTCAGCAAGATGCCAACATTGATGTCATACTGCTCGACGATGCCTATCAGCACCGCTATGTCAAGCCGGGCATCAACATCCTGCTCGTAGACTATCACCGTCTTATCATCTACGACAAGTTGCTGCCGGCAGGACGAATGCGCGAACCATTGAAAGGCAAGGACCGTGCCGACATTGTCATCGTCACGAAATGCCCAAAGGACCTCAAACCCATGGAATTCCGCGTCATCACAAAGGCTATGGACCTCTATCCCTACCAGCATCTTTTCTTCTCCACCCTTGACTACGGCATGCTCACACCCCTGTTCAGCAACCAAGGGCTGACCTTAGACAATGCGCAACTCAAAGACCGCAATATACTGCTGCTCACGGGCATCGCCTCGCCAAGGCAACTCATTGAAGACATGGCGCCGCTATCGACCAACATCACACCACTCTCCTATTCCGACCATCACAACTTCATTCAAAAAGACATCAGGCACATCAACGACACTTTCGCGGCCATGAAGAGTCCAAAGTGCATCGTCACCACCGAAAAGGATGCCGCACGCATCATTACCCTGCAAGGACTGAGCGATGAAGTTAGAAAGAATATTTATGTCCTCCCAGTAAACATTAGTTTCATGCTGGAACAAGAGGATAAATTTAACGAAAACATTATAGGCTATGTACGAAAAAATTCTAGAAACAGCATCCTGGCTAAAGGCAAGGATGACCACAAGTCCCAAAACAGCAATAGTGCTGGGGACAGGTCTCGGACAATTAGCTTCAGAAATAACTGAGGCTTTGGAGATTCCCTATTCCGAGATTCCCAACTTCCCCGTGTCGACAGTGGAAGGCCATAGCGGAAAACTAATCTTTGGAAAACTTGGCGGAGTAGACATACTCGCCATGCAGGGACGCTTCCACTACTATGAGGGATACTCCATGAAGGAGGTAACTTTCCCCATTCGCGTCATGTATGAACTCGGCATTAAGACACTCTTCGTATCGAATGCAGCAGGTGGCATGAACCCGGCATTCAAGATTGGCGACCTCATGGTCATCACCGATCATATTAACTTCTTCCCAGAGCATCCGCTGCGCGGAAAGAACTTCCCCACCGGTCCACGCTTCCCTGACATGCACGAGCCATACGACCACAAACTCATCAACATGGCCAGCCAGATTGCCAAGGAAAAGAACATCCGACTGGTCTATGGTGTCTACCTCGGCACTCAGGGTCCCACCTTCGAGACACCTGCAGAATACCGAATGTACCGCACGCTGGGAGGCGACACTGTAGGCATGAGCACCGTTCCAGAGGTCATTGTGGCTAACCACTGCGGCATCCGTGTCTTCGGCGTCAGCATCGTCACCGACCTGGGTGGTTTCGATGTGCCCGTTGAGGTGAGTCATGAGGAAGTACAAGAGGCTGCCAACAAGGCACAGCCCATCATGACCGAATTGATGCGCGAAATGATTCGCCGTTCATAGACTCTAGACTATCTAGGAAATCTAGGATATCCAGCCTTTCTGGAAAAAAGCAAAAGACTCTCATGGAAATAGCAAAACTCGGTGAGTTCGGCCTTATTAACCATCTCACCAAAGATTTGGAAAACAAAAACGAATCAACAAAGTACGGCGTGGGCGATGACTGCGCCGTACTACATTATCCCGACACAGAAGTACTTGTCACCACCGACCTCCTCATGGAAGGCGTACACTTCGACCTTACCTACATCGACCTGAAACACTTAGGTTACAAGTCGGCAATGGTCAACATCAGCGATGTGTTTGCCATGAACGGCACACCACGACAGATAACCGTTTCGCTGGCACTGAGCAAGCGCTTCACCGTTGAGGACATGGAGGAGTTCTATGCCGGACTGCGACTGGCCTGCGAGAAATGGAATGTCGACATCGTGGGCGGCGACACCACCTCTTCCTATACAGGACTGGCCATCAGCATCACCTGCATCGGCGAGGCACGTAAGGACGACATCGTCTATCGCAATGGGGCTAGGAACACCGACCTTATCTGTGTCAGCGGCGATCTGGGTGCTGCTTATATGGGACTCCAACTGCTGGAGCGAGAGAAAAGCGTGTACTATCAACAGGTGAACGAGGCCAAGAAGAAAGACGACAAGAAAGCCTTGGAAGAACTGGCTCACTTTAGTCCTGATTTCGCCGGCAAGGAGTATTTGCTGCAGCGACAACTCCAGACCGAGGCACGCGGCGACATCGTCAGGAAACTACGCGAGGTCGGTATTCGACCCACAGCCATGATGGACATCAGCGACGGTCTCTCGTCTGAACTGATGCACATCTGCAAGCAAAGCCATGTAGGCTGCCGTATCTACGAGAAGGAGTTGCCCATTGACTACCAGACAGCCGTCATGGCCGAGGAGATGAACATGAACGTGACCACATGCGCCCTCAATGGCGGCGAAGACTACGAACTGCTCTTCACCGTGCCTATTGGAGACCTGGAAAAAATAAAGGAGATTGAAGATGTAAGGCTCATCGGACATATTACCGAGGAAAAGTACGGACATCTGCTCGTTTCACGCGACAATCAGGAGTTTGAACTCAAGGCACAAGGATGGAATCCATTGAATTAATCGGATCGCAAACTGGCTGGGTATCTGCCCAGTCAGTTTTGTTATGCATCATAATACCTTCGTCATTGCAATGGGTTGCAACGCGACAAAAGAAAAACAACCTCACAAAGTGTCTGGCCATGACAAATCATTATCGACGACTATTATACTGGTCAACCGACGGTGGAACATGCAGATTGAGATACCGCTGCCAAAACAAAACATATCGCACGATTAACAAAGAAAAATCTTAAAAACTGCAAAATAATCGGTCAAACATTTGGCCGATTATTTTTTTATTCGTACCTTTGCACCCGCAAACAACAGCAACGGTGGTTGCTCATGTTTCATGAAAGGAAACAGTGAACACAACATGGTGCCTTAGCTCAGTTGGTAGAGCATCGGACTGAAAATCCGTGTGTCCCCGGTTCGATTCCTGGAGGTACCACTCCTCCTTTCATTATGAATCCCGCGAAAGTCTTCGGACTTAGCGGGATTTTTAATGCTCAAACCGGAAACAAACTTTTTCTGTTATGGCTCAGCAGATTGCAGTGTCACATACTCCTGCCAAAACCGCCCGATGCCATGTATCGCACCACACGGTATTTACCGTCCTGCAGCAGGGTGCCGATAGGCAGCATATAATGTCCTTCTACCATAGTATTATAACTAGTTGACGCTTTTCTGAATTCACAGAACTCAGGCAAACAAATCGTTTCTGCCGACAAAGATAATACTTTTCCCGCAAATCACCAAATCCTCATGAAATTATTGGGGGCACCAGCCCATCCAAACAAACAAAAGGAGCCCCGGCTCATTGCTGAACCGGGGCTCCGGAAAAAGACGGCGGCCTCCTACTCTCCCGCATTGCATT
>CAMHDT010000008.1 GCA_946183985.1 uncultured Prevotella sp. | reverse complement strand
CGCAGCAGGAAAATACGTGAGATTTTTGCTAAGTTGCCGCAGAAGTTCAGCGTAGACACGTTGGTTGATAATGGCTATTCAAAGACGTTGTCTTCTGCCAGGGTAATTGCGTATCGCTGGCGCGAAGACGGCCTAGTAAGTCCGACGGAAAACAAAGACGAATATACCAAAAACTTCAAGGAGATTCCGGAATGAATATACTGAAAAAAGAAGATGTGAAATACATCGTGGTGCATTGCACCGCCACAAGACCAAGAAACGATGTAGATATCTATGAAGTCAACAAGTGGCATTTGGAGCGCGATTTTGAAATGATTGGGTATCACTACCTCATCAAAGTAGACGGCACAATAGAGCACGGAAGGCCGCTGTTCATGCAG
This sequence comes from uncultured Prevotella sp., assembly GCA_946183985.1. GTDB lineage: Bacteria > Bacteroidota > Bacteroidia > Bacteroidales > Bacteroidaceae > Prevotella. Next base: position 32,749 of record CAMHDT010000008.1, on the reverse strand, counting down.
GGTGCGCATGTTAGAGGTTTCAATGATAAGTCTATTGGTGTTTGCTATGTGGGCGGCATCGACGATAAAGGTAAGTTTGCCGACACCCGCACCGACCAGCAGCGGGCCTCGCTCTGGGCCCTGCTCATCCACCTGAAGCACCGATTCCCACAGGCAATTATTGTTGGCCATCACGACCTGAACCGCTATAAGGCTTGCCCCTGCTTCGATGCCAAACTGGCATACGCAGGCATCAGCCAAATGTAATGAAGATGCGGAGGTACACCCAAGGTATACCTCCGCTCTTTTTTTCTTGAAACCCGCGGTTTTCTGCGGAAATTACACGGATTACATATTACATATTACATATTACATATCAAAGAATTGAAGACCATTTCGATGATGTCAACGAAATGGTTGCGGCTGGGGGCCTTGATGGCAGATGACCCTGAGTTGTCTCGCGCGCGTACATTTTAGTATTTAAAACTTTTCTGAAACAAACGGGAAAAACTTATACTTTGCATTGTGAGCCTCCAAAGGGGGAAAACGCTCAAGCAGGCTAGGCGTATGAATGCATTCCGCCCAGGAAATAGTTGACGCCAAAGTAGGTCATCAGGATGGTGAGGAAGCAGAGCGTTACGTAGATGTGATAGGTCAGGGGCCGCTGGAAGGCCGCTATGCTGCGCGTGTGAACCACTGCGGCATAGGCCATGAAGGTGATGAGTGCCCACACCTCTTTCGGATCCCAACTCCAATAGGTTCCCCACGACACGTTGGCCCAGATGGCGCCTATGAAAATGCCGATGCCAAGCGTGGCTATGGCAGGGTAGAGAAACACGCGGCTGAGCATGGCAAGTGCTTCAACGGTTTGTTTGTTGTCTTTGCGTAATATATTGACAGACAATGCGGTTGCTCCACAAATGAAAGTAAAACTTAACAGCGCAAACGACATCATGATGATGCTGACATGCAGGGTGAGCAGGGGCGACCTTAACACGGGCATGAGATGGCCTATCTGGGGGTCCATCTGCGACAGATGGCTCACCAGGAGAAAGAAGCCTGACAGCAGGAAGCCGAAGGTGAGCATGATGTGATAGCGGTGACAGAGCACCAGCGTGAGCAGCATGATGAACCAGGCCATGAGCAGCATGGTTTCATAGCCGTTGGACATGGGGATGCTGCCGCTGATGATCCATCGCAGGCCTTCGCAGACGGTGAGGCTGATGAAGGCTAGGACCATGATGGCAAATGACAGGTGTTCAGGCCAGCGCTTGTGTCGCTGCCGTGGCAGGTAGCCCGGGTGCGGGCGCAGCATTCGCCAGATGGTGATGCCCAGGGTGATGAACCCCATGGTGAGGCACAGCATGAAGAGGATGGTGGCAAACGGGATGGCGTTGTAGGCATATTCGGCCTTCAGCCGTGTGGGCGACGGCAGGGAGCGGCCGCCGTTTTGCTGCTGGTAGCGCTGCAAGGCCTCGATATAGGCTTCCGCCTGGTCGTAGTGGCCTTCGGCTATCTCCTCGTAGAGCAGCATGAAGATGGTGCTCATAAACAGCCGGTCGGCCGAGGGTATCGCTGTCGCTGAAAGGTTGTCTGTGGGTGCCAGCCATTCCGTGGCGTCGCCGTGGGTGTGGGGAAACATCTTGAGTGGTGTGCCTTGCTGCAACTGCATCACCACCATCAGGCGGTCGTCCATGTGGGCAGCCTCTTTGCTGATGGCATCGTGGCTGCCATGGTGATACTGGCGGACGAGCGCGCCCAGCAGATAGTCGTCGTGGAAGAAGTCGTTGACGGAGGCATAGTTGCTTAACTGCAGGGTCTGTTTCAGTTCCGTGCCTTTCACCTTGATCAGGGGTTCGGCAGACCATTCGTCTGGATAGAAGATGAAGCCCGTGAGCACCTGCTCGGCTGTCAGCCCTTTGTAGCGGGCCTTTCCGTGGAGTTTCTTGGTGAAGTCGATGGCATAGGTCTGCACAGGGCACACACGGTTGTTGTAGACCATGTTGAGGTGTCCGAACTTCTCGGCTGTCTGTTGCGGCAGCGTGGGCGGCATGGCCATGATGGTGCCCGCGGATAGCAGGGCAAGCATCGACAGGGCCCCTCGCCTGAGCAATGGCGACTGCAGGATGTGTCTGTAGGCACCCTTGGGGTCGAGGAGCATCCAGACGAGCGAGACAAACAGCAGCGCATAGCCGGTGTAGGTGACGGGTATGCCCCAGGGGTCGCTGTTCATGGCCAGCAGGGAGCCCTGGCCGTCGGCATCGTAACTGCTCTGGTAGAACCGGTAGCCGCGGTAGGTACAGATGTTGTTCATCGACACCACCTGCGACTGCCGCCCACCGTGGTCGATGATGGTGATGTGCGACTCGTAGTCGGCAGCGGCTGTGGTGCCTGGATGGCAGATGACCCTGAACGTGTCGAGTTGCAGGGCAAAGGGCAGGTCGTGGGTGGCTCCGTCGGCCGTGAGATACTGGCTTGAGGCGGTGGCTTGGCGCAGGTGCACCATGCCTTGTGCCGACGAGAGGCGGGTGAGAAGGGCTCCTGTCAGGATGATGACGAACGACAGGTGCAGGAGCACCGTTGAGAGGCGGCGTATGCGCTGATGCAGGAACCATGCCACGGATGCTGCGGCCAGCAAGGCCCATGCCAGCGTGAACCACCACTGGTCGTAGCAGCGGTAAGCGCCTGCCTTCTCCACAAATGTGGCGATGGCCATGATGACCACCACCACAATATATAATATAATAAGTGTCTGCTTCAATTCACAATTATTCAATTCACAATTATCCATTATCCATTATCCATTATCAATTATCAATTCTCTAAATGGATTCTATGAACTTTACTACGGCGTCGCGCTCGGCCTTGCTCAGTTTGTGGAACTTCTTCACACTCGGCAGCGCATCGCTCTTCTCCGAATAGCCGTGCCACATGATGGCCTCGATCACGGTGCGGGCGCGACAGTCGTGCAGACGATCGTCGGCACCAGTCAACTGACGGCTCAGACCTCGTCCCCAGAGGGGTGTCGTGCGGCACCATCCCGTGCGGATGTCGTTGGCCATGAACAGGCGGTGTTGCACCATGTCGGTATAGGGCCAGATGGTCTGGTGCGGATACTTGGGCAGCAGCGTGGTGAAGTCGGCATTGGCATCACGGCCGAGGGTGTTCATGGCGTAGGCCTTGATGCTGGCGTCGACCCACATGTTGTCGTCGCCTGTGGTCCACGACGGGCGGTGACATTGTGCACAGCCTATCTCCATGAACAGTTTCTTGCCCATCTTCACCTCTTCGTCGTCAAGGTCGCGGGCAGCAGGAACGGCCAGACCGCGATGCCACACCATGAACTGGTAGTACTGCTTGTCGCTCATCTCTTCCTTGCCATTGTAGGGCTGCCGCCAGAGCAGGTGCTTCTCGAAGATGTTTTTCTTGCCCACGTTGTTGCACGAGAGTATCTCGTTGATGCGGTTGGCAATGCCCTCGTCGGTGCCGTCGGCATAGTAGGGATGCAGGATGCTCGACTCGTCGGCGCCGTGCTCCTTGATATACTTGATGACTTCGGGGTCTTCGCTCTGTGCCTTGGCCCATGCCGGTGTGGTGTAGAGCCAGTGGCGGTCGGAGCGCGTCACGTTGGTGATGTTCCAGATGGCGTTGGCGCCAGCCCCGTCTTGCAGGGTGCCGCGTGTCATGGCATAGGTGAAGCGCTTCAATGGGCCGTGGGTGCCGTGGAATGCCTTGGTGTCGTTGTAGTTGGCGGCATAGTAGGCCGACGGCAGGAAGGTGTTGGCGGCCTTGTCCCACATGGCGGGGTTCAGTTCCACATAGGGTGCCTCGGCCTTCCATTGCTTCTCAATCTCCTCGTCGTCGATGGCATCGAGCAGTCCTGTGCCGTAGATGCCGATGGTAGACTCTAGCCTGACCTCATAGTTCGACGGCTTGGGACTGGTGTTGAAGGCTGTCTGCGGAATGGTCACTTCCGGATAGATGAGCGAATAGGCCTCTCCGTCAGGGAAGGTCATGGACAGTCCGCTGGGCATCTGTTCCACCGTCTTCCATTCTATCTTGATCTGCGTCTCGTCGATGGGTGCCTTGAACGGTGCCATGGCCTGTGTCTGCGGCATGCCCGTCACCTCAGAGATGTAACTGTTGTTGTCTTTGTTGTAGATAACGAGCAGATAGCCGTTGCCAATGGTGTTGGCACGATATTCCGTCTGACGCTTGCCGTGGCCGTAGGAGGGGTGGCAGGCGATGCAACTGTTGCGCACCCATGCTGGTCCGAGGCCTTTTCGCGGCTCCTGCTCGTGGGTGTACATGTGCTCGAAGAAGTCCTCGCCTGTGATGAAGTCTTGTTCCATGCCCTCGATCATCTCCACGGCAGGGGCTGCTGCCGAGTAACTGGCTTTCTCTGTGGTGCCCAGTTGTCCGCCTGGATACCATTCGTCGGCCGTGAATACCTCGTTGGCCTTGCCAAACTGACTGTCTTTTGGTATCAGGGGACCCAGGGTGTTTTTGTTGTCATCGTCCGCGCAGCCCACCAGCGTCAAGGCTGCCAAGAACGTTATAATGGCTTTATTCATAATGTTTCAAGTTTCAAGTTTTCAAGTTTTCAAATGGGTTCATTCCTCCGTTTCCCAGTCCTCGTCGTCGGTAAACTCGATGTTCCAGATGGTGCTGCAGTATTTCACGAAGGGCGAAGGCATGTTGCCAATCTTGCTGATGGCATTGTTGAAGGCCTTCTCTACGCCCACCTCTTGTCCTACCTGTTCAAAGAACTTGGCGAAACTGGTGCTGGCGACCTTTCCGTTGGTGGAGCCATACCACACATTGCGGATGCTTCGGATGTTGTCCTGGAAGTCGGTGATGGAGTTGTAACTGTAGGGCGACTCGACATAAGAGATGTCGCCAGCTGAGAAGGGATTGGCAATCTTTGCCGTGCCCACCTCGGTGGCAATGGCGGCGCATGAGCCTTCGTCGGAACTCAGCACCTGGGCAATGGCGGCATTCAGGGTCTTGAAGGTGCTCTTGGCATTGGTGCCTGCGCCTTTCAGGTTGTCGCCATACGACAGGCCGTTCTCTGTGGTATAGTCGAGGTTGGCGGCTTTCACCACGGCCACGCGGCTGGCATTGGCGCTGCTCTCGCCTTCCCATGCCACCTGAAGTTGGAAGGCACGCTCCTTGAGTAGCGTGCAGATGGTCTGTGCATATTTCAGTTCCTGCTCGCCTGTGATGCGCCCGAAGTTCTTATAGGTGTCGTTGCCCTTGAATTCGTTCACGTTGCGTGGATGTCCGTTGCGGAACAGGATGAACTCCAGGGCGTGGAAGCCGAGGATGGTGGCATCGTCGAGCATCTCGTCGTTCATGCCGTTGGTAAAGTAACTCAGCAGCAGCGTGCGGTTCAGCGGCCACGAGTCGATGGTGGGGTCGATGTTGAAGTCGCTGGCGGCACCGCCGAGGAAAGCCTCTGAGCGTTCCCAGTTCTCGCGGGCATCAAGGAAATCGTCGCAGGCCTTGTTGATCTGTGTCTGCGTGATGGTGTTCACGGTCAGGCCGTTGAGTGTCTTTTCCAAGTCCTCCACATCGTCGGCCAGGTCGGTATAGGTGGGAACAACCACATTGTCTACCATGCCTGCCAGCACATTGCGCAGGTAGGTCTCCTGTGTGCTTGTGAGGCTGACGCTGTTGATGATGCTGTTGGCATTTTCCAGTTCTGTCACCACGGTGCTGCAGGCATCAATGGCATTCTGGCCATATGATTTGTCCTTGAACTTGGGGTCGTTGACAATGGTGGTGCCGTCATCCTTCTTTTTCTCGTCGTTGTCATCGCTGCATGCGGTGAGTGTCATGGCGCCCAGCACGATGGCCATGGGCAGATAAAAATACTTTTTCATTGTGTGTTATTGTTGATTAATTACGAATTACGAATTATGAATTGTGAATTATGAATTGTGAATTATGAATTATGAATTGTGAATTGTGAATTATGAATTGTGAATTATGAATTATGAATTGTGAATTGTTACAAAAAGAACCCTTCGTAGGCAATGCCGATGTTGACAGAGGGCTCGTTGTTGTAAATGCTCTTGAGGAAGCGGTGGCTGTACTCGGCCTTGACCACAATCTCGGGCACGGGATAGTAGTTCACTCCCACGGCCATGCGCTTGACGGCGGTATAGTCGTAGGCCACGCCCTTGGTCTTGCTGGCATAGGCGTTGTAGTCTTCGTAGCGGCCGAAGAGGTAGAGCCTGTCGTCGCACTTGTCCTGCAGACTTTTTATCTGCGAGAACAGGTTATAGCCTGCCTCGATGCCAATGGCATAGGCATTTTGTGACACGAAGGCTGAATGATGGAACGGCGACTTGGAGTTGAGGCGGTTATACACATATTTCAGTTGTGAGGCATCGCCCAGGTATCCATAGTCGGCCTGTCCGCGTATGATCCAGTTGTGGGCATTATAGGTGAAGTCGAAGGCTCCGATGGCAACCGTCCCCTTGTACTCGGCATCAACGCCGTTGGCATTGCGCGGATAACTGTTGCCGATGGCATGGCCGTAGTAGCCGCTCAGGGCGATGCGCAGTCCAGGCACGCTGTAGTTGTCGATGCGGGCGCTGACGCCATATTTGTTGGCCACATCATATTCCAGCGGACTTTTATGCCCCTTGTGTATCCATCCTGTGTTGGTGAAGTTGTCGGCATTGAGACCAGCCAGCAGTTGTGCTTCGTAGCGGAATTTGCCGTAGTGTCCGAAGAACGACAGGCCCGTCTGGTGCCATGTGCTGGGCATGATGGTGTTTTCGCCTTCCGGACGATAGACGGTGAAGAAGTTCAGAGGCTCGTGATAGGCGTTGTTCAGGCCTACGGGCACCACGATGTGGCCTATGCGCAGGTTGGCAGCACGCGAGAATCGCTTCTGAATCCAGAACTGTTCCAGTTCCACCTCGCCGCCTTTTTCTGTCTCCTGCTCCCATTCGCCTCCTTCCTCGTCTTCCTTTTCATAGGCGATGCCTGCTCCGCCATGCTCAAACTCTATTTCCGTGCCGAAGGTCCAGCCACGGCCGAAGTCATAGCCCAGGTATACTACGGCATGGGGGATGTCGAACTTGCCGTGCGAGGGGTCGTCTTTGTGCTGTTCGGGTTGTGAATAGCGGCTCACGTGGTCGCTATAGAAATTGCGCGACATGACGATTTCGCCATAGCCGCCAATGCTGAGCCTGTTTCCGCGTGCGTGGCTCATCACGCTGTCGCCGGCTTGTACTTGGGCACAGGCCGCTATGGCGACGGCCATGCTGCATGTCAGAGTGATTAAGGTTTTCTTGTTCATGATTCTTTTGTTTGAATTTCCGGGTGCAAAGGTACTTCCGCCTGTGGTTTCGTGCAATACCCAAAAATGATGATTTCGTTTGCCGACTCTTTGTCATGTCACGGAAAATGACTACTTTTGCATCGTGAAAACAATTCACAATTAATAATTAACAATTCACAATTCACAATTAATAATTAACAATTCACAATTCACAATTAATAATTCACCGCTCGCCGAGCGTATAATTAAGATATAGATATGAAGAACGTGAAGATGTATGAGGGCGACGATAAGATGATTTCGCTCATACGCGACAATTATGACTTGCTGCAGATGCTGGGGTCGTTTGGCATTTCGCTCGGCTTTGGCGATAAGACGGTGAAAGAAGCCTGTGAAGACAATGGCGTGGACTACTATACCTTCCTGGCCGTGGTGAACTTCACCGTCAACGGCTATGGCGATGCCGAGACCGACGAGCAGTTGTCCGTGCCCACACTGATGCAGTATCTGAAGGCCAGCCATGCCTATTACCTCGATTTCCAGTTGCCCTTCATCAGGCGTGAACTGGAAGAGAGCCTCGACCTGAACAATTCTTTGGCACAACTCATCATGCGCTTTTATGATGAGTATGCGCACGAGATAAAGCGCCACATGCAATATGAGCAGAAAACGCTCTTCCCCTATGTGCAGTCGCTGCTCGACGGCCATCCTGCCCCTGACTACAGCATCGAGACTTTTTCGCGTCATCATGGTGCTGCCGACAAGAAACTGCGCGAGTTGAAACTGCTCGTCATCAAGTATCTGCCCAGCGACGGACTGCACAACAACAAACTGACGGCCACGCTTCACGACATCTACGACAACGAGGTGTGGCTATGCCAGCACTCAATGGTGGAGGATCATGTCTTTGTGCCTGCCATCAGGCGCCTGGAGCAGGTGGCCAGGCAGAGCGATGTGACAAGGAATATTTCCGAGATGGTGTTTAAGAATGGTCTTCCTGCCAATGGCGATGCCTTGAGCGACAGAGAGAAAGATGTGATTGTTGCCCTGGTGCAAGGCATGGCGAACAAGGAGATTGCCGATTATCTGTGCATATCGGTCAATACCGTTATTACGCATAGGCGCAACATTGCCAGGAAACTGCAGATTCACTCGCCGGCAGGACTCACCATCTATGCCATTGTCAATGGTCTGGTGGATATTAGCAGCGTGAAACTGTAATTTCCGCCTGGCCAAGAATCTTCAAATGCTGTTGATGTCTACATAGCCGTGCATCACGGCATAGATGGTCAGGGCTGACACGCTTTTCTTGCCAAGTTTCTCCATGATGTTCTTGCGGTGGGTGACCACGGTAGACAGGCTGATGCACAGGCGGCTGGCTATCTCCTTGTTGATGTAGCCCTGCACAATAAGCGTCATGACCTCTATCTCACGGTCGCTCAACGGGTTTTGGGATGTGGCTATGGGGTGGGAAGGCAGGTTGCGCCCGCCGCTGTGGCCCTGCTGCTCCATGACAAGCAGCGAGCGGATGAGTTCCTGCTCGGGCACGTTGATGCATAGACAGCGGAACTCTGCCAACTGACTGCCGTTTTCGAGGCTCAGGCTCAGCACAATGGTCTTTCGCCTGCGCTCGGAAAAGAACGGCCTGTTGGCCAGCAGAATATTCGTGGCTACGAAGAAATGGACATAGTCGTCAGGATGATTGGCCTGCAGTTCGCCCATGGTGCCGAAGGTGTCGATGGACAGAAACGGCATTACCTCCTGCAGTAACTGCTTCAGTCCCAGCACGGCCAGCGTGTTGGGGTCGATGATGGCAACCTTTGGCTTTCTTTCTGTCATGGGCGGTGCAAAGTTAGTTATTTTTTACTGTTCATACAAGCAAATTGTGAAGAATTTGTTCACAGCGTGCCGAAAAGTGCAAAAAAACATTAAATTAGAGCACAAAATCAGTCGTGTGCTTGGAATAAAATGGAAAAATACCTATCTTTGCAATGTGTTTTTCATGGTATTAGATTATTAAGGTTAATTATGAGGATTGTTCGTCGTGAGACAAGCAATCTTCCCTCAAAAGTTAATTGCATGAATAACAATTAACAACAAAAAAGGAGCCTGTGAAGGTTCCTTTTTTCATGGGAAAAAGGCTCGGCTTGCCTGATGAGATGGTTGGATTTTTCAGGAAATAAGGTGGAAAACAGCATTTTTTTTGTCAGAAGTATCTGATAATAGAAGATAATTGTATAATTTTGCAGCCTATTTCGATTGGAAGAATATGATTGCAGTTGAAGGACTGAAAGTGGAATTCGGGGTGAAGCCCCTGTTCAGCAATGTCAGTTTCGTTATCAATACTCGCGACCGCATAGCCCTGGTGGGCAAGAACGGCGCTGGAAAGTCGACGATGCTGAAGATTCTGTGCGGACAGGAGCATCCCACGGCGGGCACGGTGAGCGTGTCGGCCGATACGACGATAGGCTATCTGCCGCAGGTGATGAACCTGCAAGACGATACCACCGTGAGGGCCGAGGCCAGAAAGGCCTTTGCCGATGTGGAACAACTGAAGCAACGCGTAGAACGGCTGGAGCACCAGATGAGCGAGCGCACCGACTATGAGAGCGACGACTATATGGCGCTGGTGGAACGCTATACGGCCGAGCACGAGCGCTACCTGATGATGGGGGCCGACTCGCAGGATGCCGAGGTGGAGCGCACGCTCACAGGACTGGGCTTTCTGCGTACAGACTTCGAGCGCCCCACGCGTGAGTTTTCCGGCGGTTGGCGCATGCGTATAGAACTGGCAAAGATATTGCTGCGACGGCCAGAGGTGCTGCTGCTCGACGAGCCTACCAACCACCTCGATATCGAGTCTATACAATGGCTCGAGCAGTTGTTGGCCACATGGAGTGGAGCCGTGGTGCTGGTCAGTCACGATCGTGCGTTCATCAATAATGTGTCGAACCGTACGCTTGAGATTTCCTGCGGACAGGTGACCGACTACCGCGTGAAGTATGATGAATATGTCATCCTGCGCCGCGAGCGTCGCGAACAGCAGTTGCGTGCCTATGAGAACCAGCAGAAGGAAATGGCCGACATTCGCGAGTTCGTTGAACGCTTCCGCTATAAGCCCACCAAGGCTGTGCAGGTGCAGCAGCGTTTGCGCCAGTTGGAGAAGATGGAGATTATCGAGGTGGACGAGGTGGACAACTCTGCCATGCATCTCAAGTTTCCGCCCTGTCTGAGAAGCGGCGACTATCCAATCATCTGCGACGAGGTCCGCAAGGCCTATCCTCTCACCTCTCACCCCTTATCCCTCACCTCTGAACACTTAGTGTTTTCTCATGTGAACCTGACCATCAAACGTGGCGAAAAGGTTGCCTTCGTTGGAAAGAACGGCGAAGGAAAGTCTACGCTGGTCAAGTGTATCATGGGTGAGATTCCATTCGATGGCACGCTGAAGATAGGACATAATGTGCAGATTGGCTATTTTGCACAAAACCAGGCGCAACTGCTCGACGAGAGCCTCACCGTGTTTGATACCATTGACCGCGTGGCGCGTGGCGAAGTGCGCCTGCGTATCAACGACATCCTGGGGGCCTTCATGTTTGGTGGCGAGGCTTCGGAAAAACGTGTAAAGGTGCTGAGCGGTGGCGAGCGTAGCCGGCTGGCCATGATACGCCTGCTGCTGGAACCTGTGAACCTGCTCATCCTCGACGAGCCTACCAATCACCTCGACATGCCGTCGAAGGATGTGCTGAAGGAGGCCATCAAGGCTTTCGACGGCACGGCTATCATCGTGAGCCACGACCGCGAGTTCCTTGACGGGCTCGTGACCAAGGTGTATGAGTTTGGCGGGGGCAGGGTAAGAGAACATTTAGGCGGTATATACGACTGGCTGCATAGTAGAGGTGAAGGAGTTGAAATGAGAGGTGAGCGGATTGAGGTAAGAGGTGATAGAAAAGATTTGCCGACGGCAAGTGCCAACAGCAAAGATGTTCCTTCACCTGCTACGCCCGTTTCTACCTCATCTCAGAAAAACGACTATGTTGCCCATAAGGAGCTGCAGAAGCAGATACGCAAGGCAGAGAAAGCCGTGGAAGAAAGCGAGAAGAAAATTGCACGCATGGAGCAGCGGCTGAAGGAACTCGACGCCCTGCTGTGTGATCCCAACAAGGCTTCTGACATGACGCTCGTGGCCGAATATACTGACACAAAACGGCAACTGGATGCTGAAGTGGAACGCTGGGAGACACTGGCCGAGGAACTGGAGACTATAAATAACAAACAATAAATAATAAACAATGATGAAACTAACAAAATTTTTTGCTACGATGGCATTGACCACGATGACAGTAGGAGCAATGGCACAGCAGCCATTGACATCGGGTATCAACCTGGGCGACATGAATCAGAGCGTGAGTCCCGCGGAAGATTTCTATGAGTATGCTTGCGGAGGATGGATGAAAAACAACCCGCTGCCGGCTGCCTATTCGCGCTTCGGATCGTTCGACCGCCTGGCTGAGGACAACAACAAACGCATCAACGGTATCCTGTCGGAACTGCTCACTAACACCTATGCGAAAGGTAGCGTGGAACAGAAACTCTCCGACCTATATAAAATGGCCATGGATTCCGTGCGTCGGCAGAACGATGGCTTGCAGCCTGTGATGCCGCTCATCAAGAAACTGGAACAGGCCAAGACCATGAAGCAGTTGTTTGATGTGCAACTGGAGATGGCTGCCTATGGCAATTCGGAGTTCTATCGTGCCGGACTGGGTGCCGACGAGAAGAATGCCACGCAGAATATCCTTAGCGTCAACCAGGGTGGACTGACCCTCGGAATGAAGGACTATTACTTGGAAAACGACCCTGCAACAACCAATATTCGTGAAGAGTATAAGAAGCACATTGTCAGAATGTTCCAACTGTTTGGCTTCAGCAAGAGTGCTGCAACGAAGAAGATGCAGAATGTCTTCAAGGTGGAACTGGCTTTGGCCAAGGTTTCCAAGAGTCGTACGGAACTGCGTGACCCGCAGGCCAATTATAACAAGATGACCTTGCAGGAGTTCAATACAAAGTATCCTAACCTGAAGTTGGAGCAGGTGATGAACGCGCAGGGACTGAAGAGTCAGTACATGCAGGAACTCGTGGTGGGGCAGCCCGACTTCATGGCTGGAGCCGATAAACTGGTGGCAACGATGAAGCCAGCCGAATATCGCGATGTGATGGAGTGGGGCGTCATACTCGGTGCTACGGGCTATCTGAACGACGAGGTGCGCGAGGCCAACTTCGAGTTCTTTGGCAAGGTGATGTCCGGACGCCAGCAGGATCACCCAGCATGGCGCAGGGCAACGGCGCAGATGGAGCGGTTCATGGGCCAGGCGCTGGGCAAGATGTATGTGGAACGCTACTTCCCCGCAGCCGCCAAGGAGCGTATGCTGAAGTTGGTGAAGAACCTGCAGATAGCGCTGGGCGAGCGTATTGCCGCACAAGACTGGATGACCGATTCGACCAAGGTGAATGCTCTGCTAAAACTCAACACATTCTATGTCAAGGTGGGCTATCCCGACAAATGGATTGATATGACCCAACTGGAAATAGACCCGTCCAAGACCTATTTCGAGAATGCAATGGCTTGCAGGAAGTTTTGGAACGACTACGAAATTGACCATATGGCAGGAAAGCCCGTGGATAATGACGACTGGTATATGACGCCGCAGACGGTGAACGCCTACTACAATCCCACCACCAACGAGATATGCTTCCCTGCAGGCATCCTGCAGGTGCCCTTCTTCGACATGACGGCCGATGATGCTTTCAACTACGGTGCTATTGGCGTGGTTATCGGGCACGAGATGACTCATGGCTTCGACGACCAGGGACGCCAGTTCGACAAAGACGGCAACATGCACGACTGGTGGGCTGCCAGCGATGGCGAGCAGTTCAAGGAGCGCACCGACAAGTATGCCGACTTCTTCTCGGCCATCAAGGTGCTGCCCGACCTGAATGCCAATGGACGCCTGACGCTGGGCGAGAACCTGGCTGACCATGGCGGACTGCAGGTGGCCTATGCAGCCTTCAAGAATGCCACGAAGAACAACCCGTTGCCTGTGATTGACGGACTCACGCCCGACCAGCGTTTCTTCCTGGCGTATGCTGGCGTGTGGGCTGGCAACATCACCGAGGCTGAGATTCGCAATCGCACCAAGAGCGACCCTCACTCGCTGGGACGCTGGCGCGTCAACGGCGCCCTGCCACACATCGATGCGTGGTACGAAGCCTTTGGTGTGAAGCCTGGCGACAAGATGTATATTCCCAAGGCCGACCGTCTGCCCCTGTGGTAAACGCATAGGTCAGAGCATATCGAACCGTGAAGCAACAACCGCTTCGCGGTTCGTTTTTTTTACTTAGGCAGATAATTTCGGGTCGATAATTTGCATGTTTCGCTAAGAATATGTATCTTTGCACGTGATTTATACTAAAACGAAACAATGACGGAAGATTACTCTCTACGACCAGAACAAAAGGCGCAACGCGAACAGAACCTCCAGCAGCCTATGCAACGGGCCGCACAGCAGATGCAGGCTAACTATGGCGCTGGCGTGGTCTGCCCCAAGTGCGGTACCATGAACGAGGCGGGAGCGCAGTTCTGTGCCTCATGCGGATGTCCCATCGGCACAGGCGTCTGTCCGAGTTGCGGCAGCCCCGTGGACTTGGATGCCGACTTCTGTGAGGTGTGCCATCACTATATCAGGCAGGACATTTGCTCGTTCTGTGGTGCTCATATTGAGGAAAATGCAGGTTATTGCCCTGAGTGCGGATCGCCACGAGGCGGCATTGTATGTCCGGTGTGCCACACATTGAACGAGTTCTCGTTCTGCAAGCAATGTGGCAAGCCGCTCACCGAAGAGGCCAAGGCCATGCAGGCCCGTATGAAGCAAATGCCAGAGTTTGTTGAACTAAGGCACCTGGCCGAAGAATATAACGAACTGCAGATGCAACTGCCTTACGCCTCCGAGCAGGACCGTCTGCGCGACATGGCGTCGCAGCAGTTGCGCGAGCGCATACTGACGTTGCTGGCCGAAGACGAGGGCGTGCAGAACCCAACTATAAAGATGGCAGAGCAGAAACGCTGCTCAAAGGAGGAACTCAATGCCAAGAAGCAACGTAAAATGGAAGAATTGGCACAACTCCTGGACAGACTGGCTATGCCTGCCATGCCTTCACCTGCAAAGGCTCGCAACTATGCCATGGCACAAAAGCCCGCTGGTGTCAGACTGGCATGGGTGTGCAACTATAAGAATGCCATGCATTCCAGTCCCTGTGGATGCGCGAAGCCCCAGATGGGCGGCAGATGGGTTGTGCTGGGACATAATTCTAACCAAGAAATCAAGGACGATAAATAATGGCAGATACAGATAACCTTGAGAAAACCAATGTGCTGGGCAGGGCTAATTCTATGGACGAGGAGACCGTGCCCGATGCAATGGAGTCGACCTATCGTGCACCGCAGTCTATGGAAGATGTCTCCGACAGCGGGGACCGCACCATCAAAGGACTGCCCATGCCCGATGCGGCTGAGCCTACGAATGACGAGCCTATCGAACATACGCTGCGTCCAGAAGGGCCTGCGCCTCAATGGAATGCTCCCGTCGACAACGAACCGACGACTCCGAAGTTCGACCTTAAAGGCATTGAATATGATGAAATCAAATGTCTGAGCGACAACTCGGGCGAGGCTCAGGTCTATCTGGTGGAGCGCGATGGCAAGGAGTTCGTGCTCAAGGTTTACTATCCAAACTTCAACATCAACAGGAAACTGCTCCAGGTGGTTCGGTCGCTTAACTTCGAACTTGTCGTGACCGTCTACGACTATGGCAAGACTTATGTTGACGGCAAGAGCAGATATTACGAGTTGATGGAATATCTGCGAGGCGGCACCCTGAAGGATGTGAATGTCAACGGTGATATCAACCGCTTCCGGCGACTGGCACTACAAGCCGCAGGTGCTCTGGCTTATTGCCATCAGAACCATGTGCTGCACAAGGATGTGAAACCTACCAACTTCTTCTTCCGCGATGTAGAGCAGAAGCAACTGGTGTTGGGCGACTTCGGCATCTCGGCTTTGCAGGAGGGAGAGGGCAAGTCGTTCCACACCACACAGGCCCGCACACCCATCTATGCCGCCCCGGAGATGTACTCCGATGTTATTGACGGCGTGGTTGACATTTCCTATGCAGCCGATTTCTATTCGCTTGGCATCACTCTGTTTGCCCTGTGGTTGGGAGAGAATCCTATGAGTTCAAACGAACGTACCATGATGCGGCAGAAAAACGAAGGCCGACTGCCAAGACTGACGGAACTGCCAGAGCAGGTGAAACGCATCGTGCAGGGACTGACTTCGGTGAACCAGCAGAGCCGATGGGGCTATGACGAGGTGGAACGATGGTTCAGGGGCGAGGATGTGAAGGTAGATATCTCGTCGCCCTTCCTCAACTACAAGAGTTTCATCGTCGATCCAGAGCGCAACCTCGTGGCCGACAACGTGCATGAACTGGTGCCCATGCTCATCGCCAACGAGCGTCTGGGCATGAACTATCTCTATAACGGGCGCATCACCCAGTGGCTTGAGGCGAGCGGCAATACAAAACTGTCGACGATTGTCAAGGATCTGATTACCAACAACTATCCCGCCGACCAAAAGGCGGGTCTCATGGCTGCCTGCTATGCCATGGAACCCACGTTGCCATATCATGATGTGCAGGGAATGGAATGCGATGACGAACATGCGCTGGCATTGTCGCTGCTTAGTTATCCCGAGCAATATGCCATTCTTCTGCAGAACCCGCACGACACGCTCTTCTTGTGGCTTGAGCGCCATACCAAGTGCGATGTGGAGCGCATGAGAACTTATTTCCGCGGACAGAACGACGGCAGGATTGGGGTGATGCGCATGGTCTTTGAGATTGACAAGGACATGCCGTTCCTGGCAAAACACCCCTCGTCGACGGTGGAGGAAATCGTATATGCCTATGGCCACCACCAACTGACAGACGACGAGTGGAACGCCTTGTGCGACGGCCGACTGCTGTCGTGGATGTATTCGCATGAAGACCTGATGGCTTGCGAAGCCTTGCGCATCATGACCTATGGGCAGACGCCTTCGCGTACATTGGGCTACAAGATACTCTATAATATAAACAGAGAAGCCGCCTATGACCTGTGCAATGCCAAGACACCGAAGGAGATTGGCGAAATCCTGTCGCACGAATTGATGCAGGCTGAACATCTGTCTGAGGCCGACATGGCGGAGCGGATGCGCGACTATTATGACATGGACGGACGCTTCTGCTATTATGCGCAGTTGCATGGATGGAGCGATTTGTTGGCTGAGGCTAGGCGTTGCTTTGACCTGAACCTGGAAGAAAATCGTGAACGATTGGGGGCCTATGACTTGCGCACGGCACTTTATCGCTATGCCGCCATTCTGGGACATCGCCCGACCTATCTAATGCCCGATGGCTCGATACTGACCGACGGGCGCAATTTGAACTCGCTGAATGCTTCGGCCTATCGCTCAGAAATGCGCTCGGGCTCGTTTGTGCAGTGGCTTTCGGTGTTCTATCATGAAGATCCGTCGCGTGACTTCTCCGAGGAATACAGTTATGAGCGAGAACTGGAAGAGTGGGTCATGGCATTGGGACGCCTGGATCAGCAGCAGAACTACTACCGACGATACATGAAGGCATGCGAGGAAACAAAGGAACGAGTGGCTGAGGTGAAACGGCAATGGAATCATGCGCAGCGAACGGAACGTTTCTGGAAGTGCCTGTTCTTCGTCGTATGCCTGATATGGGCGGGCATGGTGCTCACCATGGGCGTGCTAGACCGTTCATATCTGTTTGACCACTATTTCCTGACCATCATCCTGCCCTTGGGAGGTATGACAGGACTCATTATTGCTGTTAGGGCATATTTCAAGGGCTACGGAGCCGCTATCTCTGCGCTCTTTGGAGCAGCAGGACTGGCTTCGGCCTATCTGCCATACATGGCGCTGAACTATATTGACCAGTCGTATCCGCGCTATTTCCACTATGTCGTGGTGGCCTTAACAGCCGTCTATGCATGCGTGGCATGGCTCACCGACCTGAGCCGTAACCAGGCTGCCGACCCGAAATTTGTGGATTCCGTGCTGAAAAAGCAAGATATCAGATCATCGCTCATAGACCCGCTCTACTATACCTTCAAAACACGTTCGCATCGCTACAAGGCATCAAACTTCGGACTCCTTGATGAGGTGGAGGACCAGACAAGGTCGCTTTCGGGTGAGTCTGTCATACACTATGCCCTCTGGACGCTGGCCGTATTGGTCATGATACTGGAACTATGCGTGTTCAGTCCTAAGGTCTTTGGATGGCATCAAACAACTAACGACACTCAAACTACTCAACAACAGGTAGAATGATTTGCGAAAAATGTCATAAGGAAAACAGAAGTATTGCGAAGTTCTGCAAATGGTGCGGACAGCCGCTACTGTCGCAATATGTACTCGACAAGATGGTGGGCCTGACCGAGGTGAAGGCCCAGTTGAAGACCATTGTCGACACTTATGTATATCTGCGGTCGCGAAAGGATATCGCTTCTATCCGCCTGTCGGTCAATGCCATTATCGTGGGTGAGACAGGAACGGGAAAGACAGCCCTTGCCGAGATTATCCGCGACTACTTCTTCCAGCACAGGATTATAAGCAAGTCTAAACTGACCATGGTCGACGCCGTGGACTATCAGCGCTTTGTAGAAAACTGGGAAGAGAACATCAAGAAGGCGCGTGACGGCATCCTCTTCTTTGACAATGTCCAGAAATTGCTGCCCGACAAATACTCCAATCAAGTGAATCCACTCGACAAACTGTTTGTTGAGATGGACAAATGGGACGACAATCCTATCGTCATCATGGCGGGCCTGCCTAAGGGACTTGATGACTTCCTTGAGAGTAATCCGGCCGTGAAGAACCGTTTTAAGTATATGTTCCGCCTGCCTGCTCCTGGCTATCAGGAACTGTGCGAGATGGTGAAGCAGGAACTGAGCAAGAAATACGGTCTGACGGTATTTACACCAGAAGCCGACAAGCATCTGACGCGCTTCTTCAAGTATCAGATAAAGATAAAGGACGAGACCTTCGGAAACGCCCACTTGGCCATGAAGACGGCCGAGGATATCTTTACCTCTTTTATCAGCAGAGGTTCAGACCAGCCACAGGTAGAGCGCGAGGATATCAAGGGATATGTTCCAGAGGAGCGTTCGCTGGAAGATATACTTGGCGAACTTGACACCTTCATTGGCATGAACGAGGTGAAACAGGCTGTCAGGGAAATGGCCTATGCCGTGCAAAACAGTCTGAAGAGAGCCGAGCGTGGACTTGGCGACCAGCAGAAAATGTCGATGCACACGGTGCTTACAGGTAATCCTGGCACGGGTAAGACAACGATTGCTCGCAAGTTGGGTGAGATTCTTGCAGCCATCGGATATCTTGATTCTGGCCATGTGGTAGAGGTCGACCGCTCACAGATGGTGTCGCAATATCAGGGCGAGACGCCGAAGGTTGTCAATGCCTTGTGCGACAAGGCCATGGGCGGTATACTGTTTGTAGATGAGGCCTATACGCTCGCCCCTGTCAACCAGTCGGGCGAACGCGACAGCCAAGGTGCTCAGGCATTGGAAACGCTGATGAAGCGCATGGAAGACGACCGTGGAAAGTTTGTCGTTATTGCAGCCGGCTATCGCACGGAGATGGACAACCTGTTCAGAATTAATCCTGGTGTGCGCAGCCGCTTTAACTATTTCCTTAATCTGGAGGATTATACACCTGCAGAACTGTTCCAGATCATGCTGGTATTTGCGCATGGCAAGCAATATGTCTTCTCGTCTGAGGCTGAAGCCTTGGCACGCAAGATGATAGAAGAATTGTATCAACAGCGCGACAAGGACTTTGCCAATGGCCGCACCATGCGCTCGCTCTTCGATGACATCTGCAAGAAGCAGGCACGCCGTCTGCAGGAAGGTAACCTGACGCATATGAGCGATGAGCAACTCATGACCATTGAAGTTGAGGATATTCCTTATGAAGCACCGCAGACCGTTGACTGTTCGGCATGTCTTGCCAAACTTAACGGTATGGTCGGACTCAGTTCCGTCAAACAGGAAATCTCCAACCTCACGGCCTTCCTCAATCTGCAGATTCGTCGTGGTGAGACAAACACCTTCCAAGGCAAGCATTATGTCTTTACAGGTAATCCGGGCACGGGAAAGACCACCGTGGCCCGAATCATGGCTGATGTTTTCAAGACACTTGGTATCCTGTCACGCGGACAGTTGGTTGAAGCCGACCGTTCAAAGTTAGTGGCTGGCTTCTCAGGACAGACGGCTATAAAGACTAATCAGTTGATTGACTCGGCCATGGGTGGCGTGCTTTTCATCGACGAGGCTTATACATTAAAGTCGGGCGACAACGATTCCTTTGGAAGCGAGGCCATCGATACCTTGTTGAAGCGTCTGGAAGACGACCGTGGCAAGTTTATCTGCATCGTGGCAGGCTATACCGACCAGATGCACGACTTCATCGACTCCAATCCCGGGCTCAAGAGCCGTTTCACACAGACCATACATTTCGAAGACTATACGCCTGACGAACTGACGCAGATATTCATGAACCTTGCTTCCGAGAAGAAGTATGTCATTGATGATGACACCAAGGCTGCCATTCATCGCCAGTTTGAGCAACTCTATCTGCGGCGCGACAAGAACTTTGGCAATGCCCGTGATGCACGTCGCATTTTCAACGAAGCCGTTGAAAAGCAGAGCCAGCGTCTGGTCAGCCTTATGGGACAGTCTGGCTTCACCGAAGAAGATATGTATCGCCTTACGAGCGACGACCTGCCTATGGCCCAGAATGCCAAGGCACGCCCGTTGGACGAGGTGCTCAACGAGTTGGATGACTTTATCGGCATGCGTTCCGTTAAGAATGCCATTCGCCGGCTGGCCGTTCAGAGCATGTTCATGAAGCAGCGTGCAGCCATGGGTGCAGGCAGCGTGCAGCAGTTGTCGATGAACTTCGTGCTTACAGGTAATCCCGGCACGGGCAAAACCTCTATTGCGCGCAAGATGGGCGAGGTGCTGCAGTCTATGGATATCCTGCCTACGAGCCGGGTGGTCGAGGCCAGCCGTGCTACCCTTGTTGGCAAGTATATGGGCGAAACGCCGAAAATTGTCAACGCGATGTGCGACAAGGCCATGGGTGGCATCCTGTTCATCGATGAGGCTTATACGCTCAGCGATCAGAACGACCAATATGGCAAGGAGGCCATCGACACGCTGATGAAGCGCATGGAAGACGACCGTGGCAAGTTTGTGGTCATTGCTGCAGGCTATAAGGACAAGATGGAAGAGTTCCTGCAGATGAATGTAGGCCTTGCCAGTCGGTTCACGCATAAACTGCATATTGAGGACTATGATGAAGATGAACTGCTGGCTATCTTCAAGAAGATGGCACAGAAGGAACAGTATATCCTTTCGCCTCCTGCAGAGTTCAAGGCACTCGATGTCATTCACCGCATGTTGATGCAGAAAGACGAGTCGTTTGGCAATGCCCGCGAGATGCGCAACATGCTCGACGAGACTATTCAGCAATTGTCCATGCGCGTGTCGCAGATGCCGCTCGATCAGGTTACGAAAGAGACCTATCAGTTGATTATGCCCGACGATATCAAGGACAGATGCTGATGAATGATAACTTGTAAAAATATTGAATATCAATGATAATATGTCCTATTTGCAAAGAAGAGATTGACGACGCTTCGTATTATTGCGACCAGTGTGGTCAGTATTTGTCCTATTGCGAGCGATGTGGACGCGTAGGCGTGGGAAGGCGCTGTACCACGTGTGGCAGTATGATGCTTCCCCCCGATGAGTACCTGCGCAAGTCGAGCGAGCGCAAGGCCTTTTCCACCTCTGCCTCTATGGGATTCGTCTCAAATGACCTCGTCTCACAGTCGAAGATAACGCAGGAAGACCATCCTACGGGGCAGACTACAGGTGTGCCGCAATTGTTGCTCAGCAACGACAGTCTTGGCATCCGCATGGTAGGCGTCAACGGCGCTATCATTGGTCGCCGCCAAGGACCTTATGTGCAATTCTTCCAGCAGAATATGTATGTGTCTGGCGTGCATGCGCAGATCAGGTTCAATGCAGAAACGGGCTGGTGTGTGGCCGACAAGCACTCGTCAAATGGCACGAAACTGAATAATCATCAGTTGCAACCCGATGTGGAGATGTCGCTCAAAAGCGGCGACATTCTTTCCATTGCCAATGTTGCACTTAAGATAACTATTAATTGAGCAAGATGTCAGTATTAAGGATTACTGCTTCCAGCAGGAAAGGACAAGTAAGGACAAACAACGAAGACATGCTCCTGGTGGGTGAGCAACTCATCAGAAACGGGCGCATGAGCAAGACCTTTTCCACCCGCGAGGCTGACCGTTTTATGCTTGCCGTGGCCGACGGCATGGGAGGTCACAACAGCGGTGAGGTGGCCAGCGCCGATACGCTTTCCAATCTGCGTTTCTATTTCACCGACCTGCCTGTGGGTCTCACCACTTCCACTTTCAACGAGGTTATTTACGAATGGCTTGCGAGCATCAATAACTTTCTTGATGCGAAAGGGCGTTGTTCCGAAGTCTATCGCAACATGGGCACCACGCTGGTGGCCTTGGCCTATTATGCAGGAGAGTTTTATTGGATGAACTGCGGCGACAGCAGGCTCTATCGGTTGCACGACGGCCATTTGTCGCAGATTACCACCGACCATTCGCTTAACACCCTGTTGGGCGAGAGCCAGCACTCCAACTATATTACCAACTGCATTGGCGGTGGATGTAAGAACAGTTACATCGATGTGGTCAAGTGCACCGACATCGTTCAGCCAGGCGACACCTTCCTGCTGTGCAGCGACGGGCTTTCCGATATGCTTCCTGACGACAAGATAGCCAGTCTGCTCAAAGAAGGAAATGAGGCCGATGCCATCTGTCAGGCGGCTGACGATGCAGGAGGCAGGGATAACATCACGGTCATAGTCATTCACATAGAATAAACAAAAGAGAAAGATGCCTTTAAGATTACCCGACCGCTTGCCAGCCATCGACATACTGAAGCATGAGAACATTTTCGTGATGGACGATTCGCGTGCGCATTCGCAGGACATTCGTCCGCTGCGCATCGTCATTCTCAACCTCATGCCTTTGAAGATTACGACAGAAACAGACCTCATCCGCCTTCTCTCCAACACCCCCCTTCAGTTGGACATCAACTTCATGAAACTGAAGAGCCACACACCCAAGAATACGCCCATTGAGCACATGATGATGTTCTATCGCGACTTTGAGTCCATGCGCCATGAAAAGTTCGATGGTATGATCATTACGGGTGCTCCCGTTGAAACGATGGACTACGAGGAGGTGACCTATTGGGATGAAATCGTCGACATCTTCAACTGGGCACGCACCCATGTCACCAGTACCTTATATATATGCTGGGCTGCGCAGGCAGGACTGTATCACTACTATGGTGTTCCAAAGTATCCGCTGCCCAAGAAAATGTTCGGCATCTTCGAGCAGCGGACGCTGCAGCCGCAGATGTCCATCTTTCGTGGCTTCGACGATAAGTTCATGATGCCCCACAGTCGGCACACCGAAGTGCGTGCAGCCGATATACTGAAGCATCCCGAACTGTCGCTCATTGCCGATTCTGCCGACAGCGGCGTCTGCATCGTGATGGCGCGTGGCGGGCGTGAGTTCTTCATCACCGGCCACATGGAGTATGCTCCCAATACGCTCGACAATGAGTATCGGCGCGACTTTGGTGTGCGCAACGATGTGGAGATGCCCGTAAACTACTATGCCAACAACGATCCTGGACTTCATCCTGTGGTCACATGGCGTGCGCACGCGAACCTTTTTTATAATAACTGGATCAACTATTACGTTTACCAGGAAACGCCATTCGACATCAACAAGATTGAATAGCCCCCAGCCATCTATGCGCACCCTCGAACTGCTTGCACCCGCCAAGGACCTCCCATGTGGTATCGCCGCCATCGACCATGGTGCCGATGCCATATATATTGGAGCATCCCGCTTTGGTGCAAGGGCGGCAGCGGGCAACAGCATCGACGACATCAAGGCTTTGGCCAACTATGCCCATGTCTATGGTGCCAAGGTCTATGTCACCGTCAACACCATTGTCTACGACGAAGAGTTGGACGACACGCGCCATTTGCTCAGCCAACTGGCTGATGCCCAGGTCGATGCCGTGCTGGTGCAGGATATGGCCGTGATGCAGATGGCCCGTGAGGCAGGGCTCACCGTTCATGCCAGCACACAGACCGACAACCGCACGGCCGACAAGGTGCGCTGGATCAGCGCTTTGGGGTTCAAGCGGGTGGTTCTGGCCCGCGAACTCTCTGTCGACGAGATTGCCCAGATACACGCGCAGGTGCCCCAGACGGAGTTGGAGGTCTTTGTTCATGGTGCCCTTTGTGTCAGTTACTCTGGTCTGTGCTATGCCTCTCAGCATTGTTTTGGTCGTAGTGCCAACCGCGGCGAGTGTGCGCAGTTCTGTCGCATGAAGTTCGATGTGATTGATGCCGATGGCCGCGCCGTGGCTCCCGCCCGCTATTATCTTTCGTTGAAAGACCTGAACCAGAGCCAGCACCTTGCTGAACTCATCGAGGCAGGGGCCGTTTCATTTAAGATAGAAGGGCGCCTCAAGGATATTGGCTATGTAAAGAATGTGACAGCAGCCTACAGTCAGCAGTTAGACCGTTACATCGCCCTCCATCCCGACCAATACAGGCGTGCATCACGCGGCCGCAGCACCTATGCTTTCCACCCCGACCTCAGCAAGACCTTCAATCGGGGCTATACCACCTATTTCCTGCATGGCCGTCAGCAAGGCATCGCCTCGCTCGACACCCCTAAGGCCATGGGCGAGTATGTAGGCAACGTGAAGGAAATCAGTCACAACGCGTTCACCGTGGCCGGCATCGCTTCCTTTTCCAATGGCGACGGCCTCTGCTTCATCAACGACAGGCGTGAACTCGTAGGCTTTCGTGTCAATAGGGTAGAGGGCAATCGCCTCTATCCCCTGAAGATGCCCGATGGCCTTCGCCCCGGCCTGCGCCTCTATCGCAACAACGACCAGACCATGGAGCGGCTGCTCTCAAAGCCCAGCGCCGAGCGAAAGATCACCATAGCCATGAGTCTGCGTGCCGTGGCCGACGGCTTTGAACTGCAGGCCGACGAGGTGACGGTACATATAGAGGCTCCGCATCAGGAGGCGCAGAAAGACCCTCGCGAAAATATCATCGCCCAGTTGACCAAACTCGGTGGCACCCCCTATGAGTGTCATAAGGTAGCCCTAGTCCCTGGTTTCAACTACTTCATACCCAGCAGCCTCCTGGCCAAGATGCGACGGCAGGCCGTGGCCCTGCTGCAGGCGCGTGCCGTCGATGGCGTTTCCACATCAAAAGTGCCATGTTTACAAGGTGAAAGTGCCATCGTTACGCCTCCTAAGTGCCATAGTTACGAGCACCATCCCTATCTCTACAATGTGGCCAACGCCAAGGCCCGCCAGTTCTATGACGACCGTAGCGTGAAGACCGCACCTGCCTTCGAGACCACAGAGCCCTCGCAGGCGCTCATCATGCAATGTCGCCATTGCCTGCGCTTCACCCTTGGCCATTGCGTCAAACACGGCGGCAAGGCTCCGCAATGGCGCGAGCCCCTCAGCCTCCGTCTGTCCGATGGCCGACGATTCCGCCTCGAGTTTGATTGTGGCCAATGTCAAATGAATATCTATGCCGATGAGTAAGTATCTGTATATATATATAATAGGCATAGCCATGCTGCTCACTTCATGCTATCGGCAGGATGTGTCTACCAGCGATGCATGGACGGTAACTGAACAGCAGATGGACTCCATTTCGTTCTACACCACCCATCACTATACCTACAACTACAACTTCCTTGTGCGCTCCGACTCGCTGCTGCTGGTCCGCCAGCAACCCTCCGAGGTGGTCAGCGGCATGCTTGTTGATACGCTCTTCGTACATGGTGGCGATGTGGTCGTTGTTGCCGACATTACCACTATGCCCGCCGACACCATCGACTCCGTATGGGTGCAGATAGCACGCGACCAGCAGACCATTGGCTGGGTGCGCGAGAGCCAGATGCTGCCCTCTGTCTCGCCCGACAACCCCATCTCGCAGTTCATCGACAAGTTTTCCGACCAGCACCTCCTCATCATCATGGCCTTCGTCACGCTTGTGGCTGCACTCTATGTCATCAGGAGCCTGTTCCGCAGAAACGCCAAGATCGTGCACTTCAACGACATACCTTCGTTCTATCCCACGCTGCTCGCGCTCTCCGTGGCCGCTGCCGCCGTGTTCTATAGCACCATACAGATGGCCGACCCCGACTCGTGGCGACATTATTATTATCATCCCACGCTCAACCCCTTTGCCGTGCCCCTGCATCTGGGCCTCTTCCTCTTCACCGTCTGGGCCATGGTGCTGCTCACCGCTGCCGCCTTCGACGACATCCGCCGCCATCTGTCCACCACCGAGAGCATCCTCTACTGTCTCGGGCTCATCGGCGTCTGCGCCGTCAACTATGTGGTGTTCAGCATCTCCACGCTCTACTACATTGGCTATCCACTCCTTGTGGCTTATTTCATCCTCGCCCTTTACCACTATTTCCGCAAGAGTCGCAAGAACTACATCTGCGGACAATGCGGGCAGTATCTTCATGCCAAGGGCGTCTGTCCACATTGTGGAGCCGTGAATATCTGAGTTCATAAAATCCCCATAAATGAGGATTGCAGGTGCAAGGATAATTCTCTACCTTTGCACCCGCAAATATAATGTTTCATGTTTAATGAGTAAAAAATGAGTAAAAATATTATTTTAGGATTGCTGCTGCTTGCAGCCTCAGCCTCAGCAGCCACCGAAGAAAAGGCGCAGCCCATACTCGTCAACGACACCTCACGCGTAGTAGACCTCGACGAGGTCGTCATCGTGTCACAGCCCAAGGAAACCGCCCGTCTGCGCCAGCAGCCCCTCAGCAGTAGCGCCTTCGGTGCGCAGGAAATGCAGCAACTGCAGGTAACGAGCCTAGGCCAGTTGTCCGACTATGTGCCCTCGTTTGTCATGCCCCAGTATGGCAGCCGCCTCACCTCTTCCATGTATATCAGAGGCATTGGCTCGCGCCTCAACAACTCTGCCGTGGGCATCTACTACGACCATATCCCCCTGATGTCGAAGGCCGCCTTCAACACGCATTTCTATATGCTCGACCGTGTCGACGTGCTGCGCGGCCCCCAGGGCACCCTCTATGGAGGCAACAGCGAGGGCGGCATCGTGCGCATCTACTCGAAGAACCCCATGGCCTATCAGGGCACCGACATCAGCCTCGGACTGGGCATGGGCGCCGGCTACGGTCGCAAGGCTGAGGTGGCCCACTACCACCGTCCGTCAGACTGTCTCGCCTTCACCGTGGCAGGGTTCTACAACAGTCACGACGGCTTCTTCCTCAACCAGAACCTCAACGAAAAGAACGACGCCATCGACGAGGCCGGCGCCAAGGCACGACTCATCTGGCGCCCGTCGTCACGCCTCACCTTCGACCTGACCACCGACTATCAGTTCACCCTTCAGAACGGATTCCCCTATGGTGCCTACGATGCTGACCGCGATGAGACGGCCCTGCCATCCACCACCTTCATGAACACCTATCGCCGGCAGATGGTCAACACTGGCCTCACGCTGTCCTATAACTTCGAGAACTATCTGCTCACCTCCACCACCAGCCATCAGTATCTGTGGGACCGCATGATGATGGACCAGGACTATGTGGTGGCCGACTACCTGAGCCTGCAGCAGAAGCAGAAGATGAACGGCGTGACACAGGAGGTGGTGCTCCGCTCCGCCAATGTGTGCAGCCGCTGGCAGCATGCCACCGGCCTCTTCGGCAGCCACCAGTGGCTCACCACCGATGCCCCCGTTGGCTTCGGTCAGGACATGACCGCCATGCTCGACGCCATGATGGCGCGCATCATGCCCGCCACCCACACCATGACCTTCAGCAACTATCACGTGCCCGGACATTTCCGCACGCCGCAGACCATAGCCGCCCTCTACCATGAGTCCAGTCTCCGTCTTGCCGACAGGCTCACGGCCATCCTCGGCCTGCGCTATGAGCACCATGAGATCAAGAACGACTACCGCACCACGGCCCTTGCCGACATCACCATGACCATGCAGATACATGGACGGCCTGCACCCATGGTCATGCAGATACCCTACGAGTCGCACTACCAGTCGGAAGTGAAGAAGACCTCCAACCAACTCCTGCCCAAGTTCGCCCTCACCTACAGTCTCTCACCCCTCACCTCTAACCTATACGTCTCCGTCAGCAAGGGCTATCTGGCCGGCGGCTATAACTTTCAGGGCTTCAGCGACATCTTCCAGATGGAGATGCGCTCGCTGGGAGCAGCCTTCCCACGCGACGGCAAGGTGGTGCACGACGAGGCCGACCAGGCACAGCGCGACCAGCAGATCAGTTACGACGCCGAGACCACCTGGAACTATGAGGCCGGCACCCACCTCGACCTCTTCCACCACAAGGTGAAGGCCGACGTGGCCCTCTTCTACACCCAGATACGCAACCAGCAAATCTCGCGCATGAGCCCCGACTACGGTTTTGGACGCATCGTCGACAATGCAGGCCGCTCCTATAGTTGCGGCCTCGAGACAGCCCTCCGCGGCAGCGCCTTCGACAACCATCTCGCATGGGCCGCCACCTATAGTTTCACACACGCCAAGTTCAAGGACTACGACGACTACGACAGCGCCCGCCAGCCCGTCAGTTACAAGGGCAACTACGTGCCCTTCATACCCCTCCACCAGTTCAGCGCCACGGCCGATTACCGCTTCGACATCGCCGACCCTGTGCTGCGCAGCATCACCCTCGGTGCCAATGTCAAGGGGCAGGGCAAGACCTACTGGGAGGCCGACAACGCCATGAGCCAAGACTTCTATGCCACCCTCGGCGCCCACCTCACCTTCAGCCTGAACAAGGTCGATGTAGACTTCTGGGCACGCAACCTCACCAACACTAAATACAATATATTCCTCGTCAACAGCCAGATGACGCAGCAGAGTTTCGCACAGCCGGGCCAGCCCCTCCACGCCGGTCTCGACCTGCGCCTGCACCTGTAGGAACAGGGTCTCAAACTATCATTTGAGACAAGAAGAACGGAGGTATACCTTGGGTGTACCTCCGTTCTCTTTTACTATACTTTTATTCACACTTAGCCCGTTTTGTGCAGTTTTATAAAGATTTTCATTCAAAACGAGTTACTTTCAATAATTCTTCGTAAATTTGTACTCGATATGCCAATGGTGGGCAAGAATAACTAAAAACATTATGGAGAGTAAAATAGTAAAAGACAACCTCTTGCAACACAAAGAGGAGTTTGAAACAGTATATGGAATCATTTCTGCCCACAAGAAGCGGGCGATGAATGCAATGCATAACGAATCGCTCAATATGCTTTGGGAGGTTGGTGCTTACGTATCCGATCGCCTAAAGAAAGCTGTCTGGGGTGATGGTGTGGTGCGTATGCTGGCAGAGTATATTCACACCAGGAGTCCCAAAGCAAAGGGTTGGAGTTATCGTACAATTTATAAGATGGTACAGTTTTATGAAACCTATTCATCGCAGGACTTCAACGAGATAGTTCATCATTATGGTATGCAAACACTACCTGTCAAAATCTGATCAGCGAGAGTTACCTGATGAGAAGAAGGCAATTGTGCCATTCGAAATGGCACAAATTCCCAGTGTGCTGTTTTCTACGGGGTGGACGAACCATCAGATTATTATGAACAGGTGCAAAACCGATGCGGAACGCCTGTTTTATATGCTTTATGCAGGAAAGGAGCAGTTGGAAAACAAGGAACTTGTAAGGATAATTAAAACCAATACCATGACCTCTCTGCTTGGCAGCAAGGATGTGCAGTCAGAAATGATGAAACGCGAATATCCGCAGAGTGGCGTGCTGTTTAAGGATACAGTCTATCTGAAGATGTTTGGCCTGCCCGTAAAGTATAAGGAGTCGAAACTGAGGAAGGAAATCATCGCCCATATGAAGGATTTTATTCTGGAGATGGGTAAGGACTTCCTGTTTATCGATGATGAGCATCGTATTGCTGTGGGCGGCAAGACGTTCAAGGTGGATTTGCTGTTCTATCATAGACTGTTGCAATGTATGGTGGCTATCGAGTTGAAGACGGATGAATTCCAGCCAAAGGATTTGGGACAGTTGGAGTTTTATTTGGAGGCACTTGACCAAGAGAAGCGTCGCTCTAACGAGAATCCAAGTATTGGCATCATCCTTTGTAAGGATGCTGATATGGAGGTGGTGCGCTATGCTCTGAATCGCAGCATGTCGCCTACGATGGTGGCTCTATATAAGGAACAGTTGCAGGTTGGTGGTGTCATCCAGCGTAGTTTGGTGGAGTTCTGCAAGTTTTTGAATAAAAAGGATCAAAGAACCGTCCCCTGATCTTTGGCGGAAGAAATCTGTTGAAATGAAGGAGACCAGGGAATGAGATCAGAGAAGGCTTAACTCGACGACCGTAGGGTAAGTCAACCGTCCCGTGATTCGGTATGGAATAAATACCAGTATCCTTGGCCATCTAATTGGTTACAAAAAGATTAATTAATGCCTATAGATGAATACATACTTGATAAACAACAAAAAGTATTATCGTTATTAACTACTAACATTTGAATGACATGAAAATAGCCATGCGTAGTAAGGATAAAAGCCTAGCTCTAATGCTAACTGTTGTGGGGGTGGAATTTACTATCTTCATTATGGCATTTGCCCTTGATATATGCCTTCATCTTCCATTAATAACTTACGGAAGGATGATTCACTACTTTTGTCTTGGTTACATGATGCTTTGGCTTTGGAGTAATTTATACGAAGGAAGAATTGAACAGAGATGGCAGTTGTTATTGTTTGCTATAATCCCCAACATTGAGTTCTTTGTGATTAATATTATAGGGTATAGTAACTTGTGGGGATTATTGGTTCTTGCAGTCTATGGTGGTATAATATCTGCTATATTTAATATCGACTTAAATAATGGTGGCTCATCAGGATCTAGTGGTTATAGTAACAAAATAATTAAATCGGTAATAAAAGGTCTTACAAAATAAAGCCTGTCGGGGGGGACAGTCCCTTGACACATATGTACAGATAGCCAAACGACCCCTTGTTATGAAGGGTATCTTTAAGAGTACTGAAGAGTACAACGAGGCAGTAAAAGACTTGGAAAACGAACTGTATAAAGAAGCATAAATTATGGATAGAATGTTTAACCCACAGAAAATCAATTCATACTCTTCTGATGAATTGTTTGAATTTGTTGAGACAGGGGTAGTAACTCTTGAGTTGCTTAAAAAAATAGGGCTGAATGAACCTTCATTATTTGAACTGGAAATGCGAATTAAGACATTCAGAGAGATCAAGGAATATGATGACTGGAATTCTGTCAAGGACTTTGGTAAAGAGAAATTAGAATTGTTCTTATCAAAATATAAGTTATCCAAAGGGGAATTATGGGATAAAGTTCATGGTAGGATAGAAATTCTAAGTCAACTTGATAGTTTGGAAGACCAAATAGAGAATATTAAGAAGTCAGAGTTGCGTAAACCATCTTATATAATCCAAAATTTAATGGATATTAAAAGGACGTTTAAAAATTTAATAAGTGTTAGCAGCCCCCAAGAGCAAAATCGAATTGAAAAAGACCTAAAAGAGATAGAAAAAATTTTTTCCACATTAAGGCAGGTTGAAAGTGTTCTTGCCCCCGAAGAGGAAAGAGAATATAACTATAATGCTCCACCTCATGCAGCCGAAAGAGGTAAAGGTTCGTCATCTGGAAATGAAGGTTCATCATCTTATCCTGACTCAGATTCATTTAGAAAGAAAATATCATATATGCCCCAACGGCTATTGAAATCTTTTAGATGGAATTTTTTCAAGAAAGAAAATAAATTGTGCAATTCTGCGGTTTTTGCACCATCGGAAATAGCAAAGGGTGATGATCTGTTTGTACAGGTGTATATTTATAAAGACGAGGAAACTGACAAGGTGATTGTTGATTCGAGGACTTCGGACAAAAATGCCACACAAAGAAGTTATACGCCATTAAATTTCCCTATAAAAGTAGGTGACAAAATTAGTGTTAGTATTGAGATGCATGGCCTAAGTGTTGAGGGTGACACCACAAAAAGTATAATATGGCAAAATAAATTCACCAAATGTGGTTTCTTCGTGTATGTACCCATCAATTATAGTAAAACCAATGTCAATGGAGAAGTCTATTTATCCGTTAACGGTTTGGAATTGGGACGGATGTCCTTCTTCTCTAAAATAGAAAGACGTACAGATTTATTCCATTCTGCCCAAGTTGAAACTAAGATTTACGAAAAGGTATTTATCTCCTATTCTCATAAGGATGATGCTACAGTAAAAACTATTGCTGAAGCTTATAAGGCTTTAGGAACTGTTGATTATTTCTATGATAGACACACGCTTTCACCAGGCGAAATATTTGAAAAAAGGATATATGAGTATATAGATCATTGTGACCTTTTTATTTTGTGTTGGTCTAAAAATGCAGAGAAATCAGAATGGGTGAAGAAAGAAAGAGTACGTGCCTTTTATCGTGCAATAGATATCCCACCGAAATTAAAATTATATCCAATCAATATTCCTCCGTATGCTTTACCACCATCAGATTTAGCAAAAACAATCCATTTTGAAGATTATGACAAATTAATAGATTTGTCTGAAAACCAAGAAGAATCGAAAGAGTAAATTATTAATATAGGTTGTCACAGGGACTGGTACCTGTCATCCATAACGATGGCTGATGTCTGAAGTCTGATGCAAGATATTATAAGTTAAAAAGTGATGACTTGGCCGTAAAGATTGAGTCGGCCATTGGACTGCCTGCAAAAGTTCTGTTGGCTGCACAGACGCAGTATGAGTTGGAAACGGCAAATCCCGCAAGTGACAATAATGAGAAAGAGACTATCGCCATCACCACTTCATGCAATCCAAAAATAAAAAACAGGCTGAAGCGTTTCAGTTTCAGTTGTTTCAATTAAAAAATGAGGGTATCAAACCCCTTCAAATACTATATAACTTATTGATATATAAATAGTTATATATGTAATAAGAGAAATGTATACCCCTCAAAAAACAACTGAAACAACTGAAACTGAAACACTCGACCAATATCAAATTTATCTAAAAGACTGATATTCAATTAGATACGATATTAAAACAAAC